>JAEUOJ010000059.1 GCA_016789495.1 Accumulibacter sp.
GGGAAGTGCCAGGCACGGCGTTGTACTGTCCATATTGTTGCGGCGATGACGGGCGCTCCGGCGCGATGACTCGTGGCGCGTTCATCGGTGGGATCTTCGGCTTGTTGGCCGGGGGACTGGCGGCGGCATTCTGGTCGAGCCTGGTCGGTCCGGAACAGGCGACCTGGTGGCCGGTGTTGGCGATCGCCTTGGGCGGTGGAGGCGGCGGGATGATCATTGGCGCGCTGTCAAATCGTCGGTCTTAGAAAAGCGGTCCGTCGCCGGTAGAAGCGGGTTCCGCAGACAGCGGTTCACCCGCAACCCCAGATTCCGCGAAAAAAAGTCGGCACGGTGCGATCCTGCGAGCGGGATCGTGCCTTTGGCAACGAATGGTCCTTGCCACCTTGCCGTGCCGATCGTGCCGATCTCGCCGATCACTCTTTTCGTCCTACTGGCCGAACAATCAAGGTTCGTTTTTCCTTCGCCGGATGACAGCCATGGCCTGACCGTGCGGGAAATGCGAATTTCACGGATGACCATCACCTGGCGGTGGCACGGAAAACCACCAATTAGCCATTTTTTGGTGGCTATTTGATGGCACTTTTGTGAAACTCGATGGACTCCGCTAAAGTTACGCCCTTTTTATGTCGATCCCCCTAGCGTCAGGAGACTAAATGGAAAACGATCAACGCCAGGCAGATTTACGCGACGCGGCTCTTGAGTACCACCGCCATCCGGTTCCCGGCAAGATTTCGGTGCAGCCGACCAAGGGACTGAGCAATCAAATCGACTTGGCGCTGGCTTATTCGCCGGGTGTCGCCTACGCGTGCAACGCCATCGTCGACGATCCCGGCACGGCCAGTCTTTACAGTTCACGAGCCAATCTGGTGGGAGTGATCACCAACGGCACCGCCGTGCTCGGCCTGGGAAATATCGGTCCCTTGGCCGCCAAGCCGGTGATGGAAGGCAAGGGTTGTCTGTTCAAGAAATTCGCCGGCATCGACGTCTTCGACATCGAACTCGCCGAGAACGACCCCGACAAACTGATCGACATGATCGCGGCGATGGAGCCGACTCTCGGCGGGATCAATCTGGAAGACATCAAGGCGCCGGAATGTTTCTACATCGAGCGCCAGTTAAAGGAGCGGATGTCGATCCCGGTGTTCCACGATGACCAGCATGGCACGGCAATCATTTCCGCCGCGGCGATTCTCAACGCGTTGCAGGTGACCGGAAAGGAGATCGGCGAAATCACCGTGGTGTGTTCGGGCGCCGGGGCGGCGGCCATTTCCTGCCTGAATCTGTGGTGCGATCTGGGGGTCAAACGCGAAAACATTACCATCTGCGACTCCAAGGGCGTGGTGTATGTCGGTCGCGACGAACGCATGGAGCCGAACAAGGCGCGCTACGCGCAGGACACTGATGCGCGGACGTTGGCCGAGGTGATCGTCGGCAAGGATGTGTTCCTCGGACTTTCGGCGGCTGGAGCGATGAAACCGGAAATGCTCGCTGAAATGGCGCCTCAGCCGATCGTTTTCGCTTTGGCCAACCCGACGCCGGAAATCATGCCCGAAGTGGCACGCGCCGTTCGTCCCGACGTGATCATGGCGACGGGTCGTTCAGATTACCCGAACCAGGTTAACAACGTACTCTGTTTTCCGTTCATTTTCCGCGGCGCCCTCGATGTCGGTGCCACCGGGATCAATGAAGAAATGAAAATGGCCTGCGTGCGGGCCTTGGCGGCCATGGCCAAACAGGAAGTCAGCGACGAAGTGGCCATGGCCTACCCCGGCCAGCACTTGTCATTCGGTCCGGAGTATCTGATTCCGAAGCCCTTCGACCCACGATTGATCACCACCATCGCCCCGGCGGTTGCCGAAGCCGCGATGGCCTCCGGCGTGGCGACCCGGCCGATCGCCGACATGGTGGCGTACAAGGAAAAACTGCGCGAATTCGTTTACCAGACCGGCGTCGGTATGCGGGCGGTCTTCTCGGCGGCCAAGCGAGGACGTCGCACGCGCATCGTTTATCCGGACGGCGAGGATGTAAGGATTTTGCGGGCGGCGCAAACCATCATCAATGAAGAGCTGACCCAGCCGATCCTGATCGGCCGGCCGGACGTGATCGAAGCGCGTCTGCAACGGATCGGCTCCAAATTGCGCGTCGGCGAGGATTTGGAAGTGGTGGACCCCAACAGCGACCGCCGCTACAAGGAATGCTGGACAGCCTACCATCGGTTGCGCAAACGGCACGGGGTGACCATCGACATCGCCAAAATGCGTCTGCGACAGGACAATACCGTGATCGGCGCGATGCTGCTTACCTTGGGCTACGCCGATGGGATGATTTGCGGCTTGTCGGGCCGTTATGATTATCACTTGCGGCAGATCGACGAGATCATCGGCAAGGCGCCGGGGGGCAAAACGATGGCGGCGATGACGCACCTGTTGTTGCCGGGTCGCGCCTTGTTCCTTTGCGACACTCATGTCAATGAGGACCCCGATGCCGAGCAATTGGCGGCGATCACCTTGATGGCGGTGGATGCGGTGCGCCGATTCAAGATTCGACCGAAAGTGGCCCTGCTCTCGCATTCCAATTTCGGCTCGTCCCGCTCGGCATCGGCTCGCAAAGTGGCCCAGGCCGTAGCCATCGTCCGGGAACAAGCGCCAGGTCTCGAGATCGACGGCGAAATGCACGGCGAAAGCGCTCTATCCGAGGCGGTCAGGGACCAGTCGGACCCCGACTCTTTGCTCGCTGGCGAGGCGAATGTGCTGGTGATGCCCAATCTCGACGCGGCCAACATTTCCTACAATTTGCTCAAAATGACCGGTGGCGAAGGGATGTCAGTGGGTCCGATCCTGCTTGGCGCCGCCCGGGCGGTGCACGTCCTGCCGGCCACATCCTCGGTCCGCCGGATAGTCGATATGACCGCCCTGGTGGTGGTTGACGCAGCCCACAAGTAAACCACGGTGTCGAACTGAATCGGGAAACAGGCCATTGTCCAGATTTATTGCTCCATTTGCTGTAAGGTGCTCGTCGCTGTTGAGTAAATTCACCTGTCAATCAGCGGCCATGATTCACTTCGAGCTGCTATTCTGGAAAGACGGTAGCCAGGTTTCGGCCCTGCCACGACCAAAAGAGGCGGCCTGCGGCGGTTTATTGGCTCGGCGATCGTTAATTCTTGGCAGGAGTTGGTTTGTCAGGGCAAACCGTTGGGTAGTTTGTTTACAAAAGCGCGGTGCGGAGGCATCATCAAATCGACCAGCGTGGCTTGGGCCGGGTCCGATGACCCTTGGCGCATTACACGGCTCTATCGCAAAATAAATGGCAGCCAATCCTCAACAATCGTCGCTCAGCGGCTTCGCCCGCGCACTGATTCAGGCTGGACGACTCCAGGAAAACGAGGCGGAAACGCAGCTTTCGCAAGCTACCGCCAAAAAAATTTCTCTCATCGAACAGTTGGTCAGCGCCAAGAAGGCGACGTTTCTCGAACTGGCGCAATTCGCCTCGGACAAATTTGGTTATCCGCTACTCGATCTTTCCGCTTTCGATGACGCATTGATCCCGCGCAATGCGGTTGATCGCAAGTTGATCGCCGCTCACCACGTTATCCCGCTTTATAAGCGCGGCAATCGTCTGGCGATCGCCATTGCCGATCCGACCAATTTGCGTGCGCTCGACGAGGTTCGTTTTCAAACCGGCCTGGCCGTCGACCCGGTCATCGTCGAAGAAGGCAAACTGGCGCCGTTGGTCAGCAAATTTTCGGAGTCGGTCGAAGATGCGCTAAAAACGTTGAATGGCGACGATATCAATGTCGATTTCAACGAAGAACAAACCCAGGAAAAAACCGAAGAAATTAGTATCGAGGTCGATGATGCACCGGTAGTCAAATTCATCCAGAAAATGCTCCTGGATGCCATCGCCGAAGGCGCTTCCGACATTCACTTCGAGCCTTACGAGAAAAATTATCGCATCCGCTTTCGTACCGACGGCATTTTGCGCGAGGCGGCCGCGCCACCACTGGTGATCAAGGACAAAATCGCCTCGCGCATCAAGGTTATCTCCCGATTAAACATTGCCGAGAAACGTGTTCCACAAGATGGCCGGATGAGGTTGGTGCTGTCGAAAAGTCGAGCAATCGATTTCCGGGTCAGCACCTTGCCGACGATGTACGGCGAAAAAATCGTTCTGCGGATTCTCGACCCGGCCAGTGCCACCTTGGGGATCGACGCGCTGGGTTATGAACCCGAGCAGAAGAAATTGTTGTTGGACAGCATCAACAGGCCGTACGGGATGATTCTGGTTACCGGGCCAACGGGTTCAGGAAAAACCGTTTCGCTTTACACCTGTCTGAATTTGTTGAACAAGCCGGGGGTGAATATTTCCACTGCCGAGGACCCGGCTGAAATTCCCTTGCCTGGAATCAATCAGGTCAATGTCGATGACCGTTCCGGACTGACCTTTCCTGTCGCGCTTAAAGCGTTCCTGCGTCAAGACCCGGACATCATCATGGTCGGCGAGATTCGCGACCTCGAAACGGCGGAAATCGCCATCAAGGCCGCGCAGACCGGTCACCTGGTTTTATCGACACTGCATACCAACGACGCCCCGGCCACCTTGACCCGTCTGATGAACATGGGCATCCCGACATTCAACCTGGCCTCGAGTATTTTGTTGATTACCGCCCAGCGTCTGGTACGGCGGTTATGCACCTGCAAGAAACCGTTGGACATCCCTCTGGAAACCCTGCTCAATGCCGGCTTCACCGAAAGCGACATCGACGGGACTTGGATGTTGTATGGCCCGGGCGAATGCGATCGCTGCAAGGGCTCAGGTTACAAAGGACGGGTCGGGCTGTATGAAGTGATGCCGATAACCGAGGATATCCAGCGAATCATCATGGCCAATGGTGGCGAGCTGGATATCGCCATCCAAGCCCGGAAAAACGGCGTCAATGACCTTCGACGTTCGGGCTTGCTGAAAGTCATGCAAGGGCTGACCTCTCTCGAAGAGGTTCTCGGCAGCACCAACGCTTGAAATAGAGGACATCATGGCGATTGCGACAAAATCCCTGAAAAAGGCCCCGCAGGAAGTCAAGGAACATCTATTCATCTGGGAAGGGAAAAACAAGGCCGGCAAAATCATTCGCGGTGAGCAACGTGCGACCAGTCAAACCGTCGTGCAAGCCACCTTGCGTCGACAAGGCGTCCTGGTTACCAAAATCACTCGGCAGCGCTTCCGGGGCGGGCGCAGTATCACCGAGAAGGACATCACTTTATTCACCCGGCAATTGGCAACGATGATGAAAGCGGGTGTACCGCTGTTGCAGACCTTCGAAATCGTCGGCCGCGGGCACGACAACCCTACTGTGGGCAAATTGCTGCTCGATATCAAATCGGATGTCGAAACGGGTAGCTCGCTCTCCCAGGCATTTCGAAAATATCCTCTGTATTTCGATAACTTATACTGCAACCTGGTTGCAGCGGGTGAACAAGCCGGTATTCTCGAAACTCTCCTTGATCGGTTGGCCACCTACAAGGAAAAAATGGTCGCCATCAAGTCAAAAATCAAATCCGCGCTGTTTTATCCTGTCGCAATCATCGTCGTTGCCTTCGTGATTACAGCGGTGATCATGATTTTCGTGATTCCGGCGTTCAAGGAGGTTTTCAAAAGTTTTGGTGCCGACTTGCCAACACCGACGCTGGTGGTGATCGCCATGTCCGATTTTGTCATCGCCTATTGGTGGGCTTTATTTGGCGGCATCGGCTTGGCGGTGTATGGGTTCTTTTATACCTGGAAGCGCTCGGAAGTGATGCAAATTACCTTTGACCGCTTATTTTTGCGCCTGCCGGTATTTGGTGAAATCATCCGCAAATCGGTGATCGCCCGCTGGACCCGGACACTGGCGACCATGTTCGCTGCCGGTGTGCCCCTGGTCGAATCGTTGGAGTCGGTAGGTGGCGCGGCAGGCAATTACGTTTATAAATCGGGAACCCGCGCCATTCAAAGCGCGGTCAACACCGGAACCAGCCTGACGACAGCAATGCAGACCAGCGAGCTGTTCCCGAACATGGTCACGCAGATGGTGGCGATCGGCGAAGAGTCCGGTGCTCTGGATTCGATGTTGGGGAAAGTCGCCGATTTCTTCGAAGCCGAAGTGGATGATGCCGTCAAAGCCCTGTCGAGCCTAATGGAACCGATGATCATGGTCGTACTGGGGGTATTGATCGGTGGCATGGTGATCGCCATGTATTTACCGATTTTCAAACTTGGCGCAGTCGTCGGCTGATGCCCGAATTCCTTTCCACTTGGTTGGACCCGAGGCTTTTTCCCCTGCTCTGCGGTGTCCTCGGCTTAGTGGTCGGCAGTTTCCTGAATGTCGTGATTTATCGCTTGCCGCGAATGATGGACCGCGAATGGCGTGTACACTGCGCTGAACTACGTGGCGAAGAGCCGCCCACTCTCGAGCCGTTGTCCTTGGCACAACCGGGGTCACGATGTCCCGCCTGCGCGCACGCCGTCACGCCATTGGAGAATGTACCCGTGCTGAGCTGGTTGGTGCTACGCGGACGCTGCTCGGCGTGTCATGCGCCAATCTCCCCCCGCTATCCATTGGTCGAGGCAGGCAGTGCCTTGCTTTGCTTTTATGCGGCACTCCACTTCGGTGTCAGCTGGTCGGCTCCGGGAGCGATGTTGGTGATTTGGGCGCTGATCGCCTTGGCCGCTATCGATTTCGACACCCAACTTCTTCCCGACGCGATTACCTTGCCATTGCTATGGGGCGGCCTGACCTTCAATATATTCGGAATTTTTACCGACCTGACAACGGCGGTCATCGGGGCAATCGCCGGTTATCTGTCCTTGTGGCTGGTCTATTGGGCGTTCAAGCTGACTACGGGCAAGGAAGGTATGGGCTATGGTGATTTCAAACTGCTGGGTGCGTTGGGCGCCTGGCTCGGCTGGCAAATGTTGCCGCTGATCATCCTTCTTTCATCGCTGCTCGGCGCCATTTTTGGTTTGGCGCTGATTATTTTCGCCAAACGGGGTCGAAGCGTACCCATTCCTTTTGGGCCTTATCTCGCGACGGCCGGTCTGCTGACTCTTTTCTGGGGCAAACCGTTGACCCGCGCTTACCTGGGAGTGCTTTGAAATCGGCGCCGGCTTATCGAAAGCAACCGAAATCTGAGCGAAAGGGTTCGTATTCGTTACGGGATAGCGATGACTGGCAAATGGCCTGGAGTTCCGCTCGAATCCTCTCAAGTCTTATTAAGCGTCAGCAACTGATATAATGAGACAATAATTCCAGCCGTCGCACCCCAGATGTAATGGTTCCCGTACGGCATCGCGTGATAGTTGCGCAATTGACCGCGGTAGTGAATTGAATGTCGTTGGTGATTGGCGGGATCGAGCAGGAAGGACAGCGGCACCTCGAACACTTCGGCGACCTCGAATTTATCGAGATGCAAATCGAAAGGAGGGGTAACCAGTCCGACGACGGGGGTGATTCGGAAGCCGGTACCCGTGCGATATTCCGGTAGATAGCCGATGATCTGGACATGTCGCGACGCGAGACCGATCTCCTCGGCCGCCTCCCGCAGCGCGGTCTCGATCGGCGATCGATCGCTATCTTCGCAACGCCCGCCCGGAAAGCTGATCTGCCCAGGATGATCCTTCAGATGTGCGGTGCGCTGGGTCAACAACACCGTCGGTTCGAGTGGACGGTTCACGATCGGGAAAAGCACCGCCGCGGCGGTCAGCTCCTCACTGCCGACCCCATCTTCGAGCACCGGAGAATGAGGCGAAGGCGCCGGCAGGAGAATGCTTTTCAGGCGAAACAGCGCGTTGCCGACCAATTGAGCCGGCTCGTCGAGTGGCAGGGATTCAGTGACTGACGACACGCTCTTCTTCTTCGATCTCCGCATGTACTGCCGTTAACGCATCATAGAGCGTTTCCTCGGTCAAGCTGTTGAGAGTGGTGACGACCAGATCCGCCGACTGCAAAGCGGCGCGGGGCAGTTGCCGGCTGTCCAAAGACGCGATCAGCGCGGCACTGGCGCCGACGACCTGAAGCAATTTTTGCCGCTCGCCCATCAAAATTTCCAACTCGCGACCCAGCATCGATTTTTGTTCGCTATGTTGCCGCATTTCGAATTTCTCCTAAAAGCGCTGCTTGAGAGTCATGGTCTGACCATCACGCTGCATTTCCATACGGTTCAAAAAACTCATTCCCAACAGGTTGATCGGCATGTCCTGCATATGAACGACCGCGTCAACCCCATTGACTACCAGTTCGCCAATCCGGACGGTGTCCAGCCTAACTTTCGAGACTGAGGTCTGCCCATTGGCGGTATTGACCATCACCATCTGACCCTTGCGCGGGTCGATGCCGATCCGGCGCGCATCGGCCGCACCCAGGGAAATCATCGTCGCCCCGGTATCGACCAAAAAACGGACGCTGGTGCCATTGACTGTCCCGGTGGTCAAAAAATGCCCGTTACTATCGGCATTCAGTACCGCCGTTGCCCCGGAGGTGCTGGAGGCTTGCGATTTGACGTTCTGACCGACACGCAACGTACGCTTTTTGCCGTCTATTTCGATGGTCGCCGATTCGCTGTCGACCGCCAATACCTTGATTCCTTCTTCGCTCCTGGCACCGACCGCGACCGTCTTCACGCCACCGCCATCAACGGTCAACAGCGCCTTGCCCGGGAAAACGCCCGCCAGTCCGACCTCAACCGCCGCGCTCAGCGAACTGGTACCGAGTAGACACACCGCGCACAACGAATGCCAATTCATCGACGTCATGGTGAAACTTTCGACCGCAAAGGGAACAAGGTTGGCACAGGGCTCATGGCCTTTCCTAGCCAGACTGCGACTGTAGGTTAAGTTATTTGAAGTTAACGAACCCAGGCATTTTGCCACACTCCGCTTGCAGTCCTTGCTTCCCGGGCGACAACATCTGAAGAGTGCTCACGACCGTCAATCCACTGGGCTGGCGGATTCAGCACATTTCAAGACTGAAAACGGCGTGGCGTGACTAAACTTGAGGACTGTCGGTTGGGCGGCGGAAAAAAAGCGTGCCGACGCTGAAGGAGCGACGGCGTATCAAGGCTGGTCAGCGATAAACCAGGACCGGAATCCGCGAATGGGTGAGGACTTTGTTTGTTTCGCTGCCGAGCAGCAACGCGCTAAAACCGCGTCGACCATGTGAGGCCATGAAGATCAGATCGCACCCTGCTTGAATCGCCGCATCGATGATCGCTTGATAGGGCACATCGCTGGTCGCGGACCGTTTCTCGACCTCGACACCCGCTTCCCGGCCCAAGTTGGCGATGTAATCAAGGGTGTCTTGTGCTTGTTGTTCGGTCAGTTCGGCGAACCTCTCCGGCGTCGTCGGGTCTATCAGTGCGCCTTCCCCGTAATAACTGACCGGATATTCCGGTTTGGCGAAAAAAGCCGTAATCCGCGCGCCGGTTTCTTTGGCAAACAAAATGGCTTGGCGAGCGGTCTCCTGAGAAAGTTCTGAGCCATCGGTAGGAACCAGAATATGCTTGAACATGGCGCGCTTTCATCTGACGAATGGGAGTACGGCCTCACTATAGGCACGAATGCTTGACGGAATATTGATCGATATCAAACGCCATCGGTTAATTCCCCTGTGTCGGGGAGAGCGCTGACGGCCGATCTGCGTCATCCTTCTTGCGGCTTGATTTCCATCAAACGGCAGGTTGCCAACCACTGGATAATGCTCTTGCCCATCTGAAAAGGAGATTCATGAAAAATATCGCCACGCTCATGACCGCTGATCATCGATCCTGCGACAACCGTCTGGCGGCAGTGGAACACGCCGTCAGCCGAAAGGATTGGTCGTCGGCCCGCGCCGCTTTCGCCGATTTCCAGGCGGCGATGCTGGCGCATTTTGCCGCGGAAGAAACGGTGCTCTTTCCCCAATTCGAGCAGCGTACCGGAATCTCGCAGGGCCCAACGCAAGTGATGCGCAACGAGCATGTCCAGATGCGACAATTATTGACCGCCGCCGGATCGGCATTGGCCAACAACGATCAGGACGACTACAGCGGTGAGGTGGAGACGCTGCTGATCATGATGCAGCAACACAATGTCAAGGAGGAGAACGTGCTCTACCCGATGTGCGATCAACATCTGGCCACCGAGATCGAGCAACTGATTACCGCTTTGCTCGTACAGCTCGACAACCCGGTGAAAGTCACCACATGAGCGGGGCTGACGCCGATATCTTCATCGATGCGCGAGGCCTGGAACCGCCGGAGCCGATGGTGTTGACTCTCGAAGCGCTCGACCGACTCGCCGCCGGCCAAACCTTGCTGGTTTTGCTGCCACGCGAACCTTATCCGCTGTACCGAACATTGCAAATCAACGGTTTCATCTGGGAAACCCGTTTTCGTGACGATGGTGCGGTTGAAGTCCTGATAAACCACCAGTCGCTCTGATGCAAGCGCTGTTGTCGTTCGATCAGGCGCCGCCGTTTGCCGCGCCCGCGCGCTTTTTCGTCACAGCACCGCTGTTCGCCATGCTCGCCGGCGCGCTGATCCTGTCAACGGGTCCTGAGCTTTTTGTTTCGCGGTGGACCGCCGCGGCCTTGGCGACGACGCATCTGCTCAGCCTCGGATTTCTATCGCAGGTAATGATCGGCGCGATGATGCAAATCCTGCCCGTGGTCGCGGGGGCGAACCTTTCGCGTCCGTTGGCCGTCGCCCGTATGGTACATCTGACCTTGGTCTGCGGCACGCTGTTGCTGGTCCTGGGGTTTCTCACCTTCAATCGTCTGGCGTTCACCAGCGCCGCCTGGACACTGGGCGTCGGGTTGGCCACTTTTGTCGGTACCGCAGGGCGCGCTTTATTTAAAGTGTCATCAAACAATCCGACCATCGACGGCTTGAAACTGTCTTTGCTTGGCTTGATCGGTACGGTCGTGCTCGGTCTGTTGCTGGCCTTGTCGCTGAGTGAGTCATGGCCACTGCCCTTGCCGCAATTGACCGCTCTGCACTTTGGCTGGGGAGTCATTGGCTGGGGATTCAGTCTATTGCTCGCCGTCGCTTTGGTGGTGGTGCCGATGTTTCAGTTGACGCCGGCTTACCCCAAGTGGTTGGCGCAGACGTTCTGCCCGTTGTCGCTGCTGCTGTTGGTGTTACAGACGATCGCCAATCTGGCAGGCTGGTCGACGGTAGCCGATGTTCTGGCCAGTTCGCTGGCGCTCGGTGTCGCCCTTTTCGCCATGGAAACCTTCCGCCTGCAGAGACGGAGCGCACGCGCCAGATTCGACGCCAGTCAACAGTTCTGGCGTCTGGCCATGGTTTGCATGCTGGCGGCCTGCGTCTTGTGGTTGGGGTTGCTTTGGCTGCCGATGCTGGCCGACCAGCCGATAGGGCCGATGTTGTGCGGCGTGCTGATCTTCGTCGGCGGATTCATGTCGGTAATGAGTGGCATGCTTTACAAAATCGTCCCCTTTCTGGTCTGGCTGCACCTGCAGAATCTTTGCCGCGCCGGGGAGATGGCGCCGAACATGAATAAGGTGATTGGTGCGAAGCAGATTGAATGGCAATTGCGCGTCCATCTTGGCGCATTGGCCTTCTTGTTGGCGGCGGCATTGTCGCCAAGCTGGTTTGCTTACCCTGCCGGTGCGGCTTTGCTGGTAGCGAATGGCGGGTTGTTGCACAACATGCTTTCGGCATTGCTTTTTTACCGCCGACACGCCGCTCGCTTAATGGCTGCGCGTGAGGACGGCGCCTCGCGATGAATTATTTGTTGTTGAAGCACCTGCATCTGACCTGCGTCATTCTAAGTGGCGGCGGTTTTTTTCTGCGGGGATTGTGGATGCTTCGATCCTCGCCGTATCTGCGACACCCGGTCACGCGGATAGCGCCGCACATCGTCGATACGGTGTTACTGGGCAGCGCGATCCTGATGAGCATGCAAAGCCAGCAATACCCCTTTGCCAACGATTGGCTGACTGCCAAACTGTGCGGCTTGTTGATCTACATTGCCTGCGGAACGATGGCCCTCAAGCGTGCGCGCAGCAAGCGACAGCGGGCGGGGTATTTCATTGCCGCGCTGCTGGCCTTCGCGTACATTGTTTCGGTGGCTTTGTCGCGACACCCGCTCGGGTTCGCGCACGGATTTTTCTGAAGTAGGCTCGACAATTGATAGAGACGGCCACCCCAGGGAAGCTACTATCCTCGGCCTGCCCGTCAGGTCCGCATCACCCCCGGTCAACAGCGCTGATGAGAAATCAGCTGGTGCAGTCCGTCGGGATCGAGCAGGCATACCTTACGTTGGTGAACCGATAGCAATCCTTCGTCCTGAAAGCGTGAAAAAGCCCGGCTTACCGTCTCCAGCTTGAGTCCTAGATAACTGCCGATTTCGTCACGCGACATCCGTAGATTGAATTCGATCGGCGAATAGCCGCGAGCTTTGAAGCGATGCGAAAGATTGAGCAGGAAAGCCGCCAGCCGTTCCTCGGCGCGCATGGTGCCGAGCAGCATCATCACCCCGTGGTCACGGACGATCTCACGACTCATTACCTTATGAAAATGATTCTGCAAGGTATGGATTTGTCGCGACAACCCTTCGAGCTGTGAAAACGGGATCGCGCAGACCTCGCTGTCCTCGAGAGCAATGGCGTTGCAGGTATGCAGTTCATTGCTGATGCCGTCCAGCCCAAGCAATTCGCCGGGCATCTGAAATCCGGTGACTTGGTCTCGGCCGTCTTCGATCAACACATCGGTTTTGAAAAATCCGCTGCGGACGGCAAAAATCGATTCGAACGCCTGCCCGGCACGGTAAAGATGATCGCCTCGCTTGAGGCGTTTGCGGGTCGACACCAGTTGATCAAGTTTTTTCAACTCGTCGTCGGCCAGACCGATCGGCAAGCAAAGCTCCCGCAAATTGCAATTGGAGCACGCGGTTTTCATCGACTCGAATGCTTGCTTTGCTTTGACGGCCTCGGGCGACAAACGTGTTTTTTTCATTTAGTCCTGTGTTTGATCCACGTCAACGCTCCCATGACGGACAATCCGATAATTCCCACAACAGAATTTGTCACAGACCAATGGACGCTGACGCCGAGAGTCTTGTTTTTGACCCGCAAATTATTCGCCGATTCGATATCAACGGCCCGCGTTACACGTCCTATCCTACCGCCGATCGCTTCGTCGAAGCCTTTGACAGCGAAGCGTATCGACTTTGGCTCGGGCAGCGCAGCATTGGCGCCTTCAGCCGACCCTTGTCATTGTACTTCCACATCCCGTTCTGCAATACCATCTGCTACTACTGTGCGTGCAACAAGATCATCACCAAGGATCACGGTCGCTCGGCCAAATATCTGAGGTATCTGGCCCGCGAGCTGGCGTTGCAGAGCAGTTGTCTCGACGATCGTCAACCGGAGGTGTCGCAATTGCATTGGGGGGGCGGCACGCCGACCTTTCTGTCGCACGACGAGATGCGTCAATTGATGGCCGCGACGCGCAAGCATTTCCGACTGATCGAAGGCGGCGAGTATTCGATCGAGGTCGATCCGCGCAAGGTAGACCAGCGGACCGTCGAACTGCTTGCCGAACTGGGTTTCAACCGGATGAGCGTCGGGGTACAAGATTTCGACCCTAACGTCCAACAAGCGGTCAACCGCCTGCAAAGCGAGGAAGAAACCAACGCTGTGATCGACGCGGCGCGCGCCTGCGGCTTCAAATCGGTCAGCATCGATCTGATCTACGGTCTACCGAAACAGAGCCTGGCCGGGTTCGCACGTACGCTGGAACGAGTGATTGCCGCCAGTCCGGATCGATTATCGATCTACAACTACGCGCACCTGCCTAGCCTGTTCAAGCCGCAACGCCGCATTCTCGAATCGGACATGCCGTCGGCCGATCAACGGCTGCGCATACTTGCGCTGGCCATCGAAAAACTGACCGCCGCTGGCTACATCTACATCGGCATGGACCATTTTGCCAAGCCCGACGACGAGTTGGCCATCGCCCAGCGGCAAGGACGATTGCATCGCAATTTTCAGGGCTACTCGACGCATTCCGATTGTGACCTGCTGGCCTTCGGCATCTCGGCGATCGGCAAGGTCGGTCCCAGTTACAGCCAGAACGTCAAGACTCTCGATGAGTATTATGATCGCCTGGACGCCGGCACTCTGCCGGTGTACCGCGGCGTCGAGCTCAATGCCGACGATTTGCTGCGGCGGTCGATCATTCAGTCGTTGATGTGCCACTTCGAACTATCGATTGAATCGATCGAAATCGCTCACTTAATTGATTTCCATGACTATTTCGCCACAGAGCTCGGCGATTTGCGGGAAATGATCGCTGCCGACCTGGTGCGAGTGGACGACCGGTGGATTTCGGTCTTGCCACGAGGTCGCCTGCTGGTGCGAGCGATTGCCATGGTCTTCGACCGCTATCTGCGCGCCGATCGACAACGGGTCCGCTACTCGAAGGTGATCTGACGGCGTCGAAGGCAGCGGCATCGGGCGTAGAATCGCCTTTTTTGCGGGGCACCGATGCCTGAAGCCAGTTATCTCGCGCTGTTCCTGATCGGCCTGCTCGGCGGCACCCATTGTGTCGGTATGTGCGGCGGGATTGTCGGCGCCCTGTCGATGGGTGACAGCCGCCTTCAATTTCACCTGGCTTACAACGCGGGACGTTTGCTGAGCTACGCGACGGCGGGCGCGATCGTCGGCGCCTTGGGGCAGATGAGTATTTCATTGGCCGGCCAATGGCCGTTGAGAAATATGCTCTATCTGGTCGCCAATCTGATGCTGATCGCTCTTGGTCTGTACCTGATCGGCATCCGACAGATTCTCGGAGTCATCGAAGGTCTCGGCCAATCCCTCTGGCGGCGTCTCCAGCCTTTGGGGAAGCACCTGTTGCCGGTACGTAACGTCGGTCAGGCGTTCCCGTTGGGCGTGTTATGGGGCTGGTTGCCTTGTGGGTTGGTCTATAGCGCGCTGACCACTGCGCTGAGCAGCGGCTCGGCGTGGCAGGGCGCCTTGCTGATGTTGGCGTTCGGCACCGGGACACTGCCCAATTTGTTGCTGGCGGGTTTGTTGGCGGCCCGACTGCGCGGTTACACCCGTCAGCCAGCAGTGCGTTTGCTTGCCGGCGGGTTGATTTGCGGTTTCGGCGTCTGGGGACTGCTCGGATCGACCCGTTGGTTGCTCAGCGCTTAAACCGGGCCGAGAACAGATGATGACCGAAGATCACCCATCCAGCCAAACCATGGTGTTGCCGGTCAGCGGCATGACCTGCGCGGCGTGTGCAGCGCGGATCGAAAAGGTACTCAACCGCCTGCCGGGCGTCAGGGCCAGCGTAAACCTGGCGGGAGAGGAAGTGCATCTTCAGTGCGCCGATGAAGCCGCGTCGCAGGCGGAAATCGTCGCCGCCATCACCAAGGCGGGATTCACCGTGCCGCCGCGGACCATCGAACTGAGTATCGAAGGAATGACCTGCGCGGCGTGTTCGACGCGGCTCCAGAAACAACTCAATCGACTGCCCAACGTCGAAGCGGTGGTCAATCTGGCGACGGAGCGGGCAAGGGTTCGTTTCCAGCCTGGACAAAGCCATATCGACGCGATCCTGGCCACCATCAACCGAGCCGGTTTTCGTGGCCGGCTGATCGACGAGCATTCGCGCGCCGAAGAGAAGGCGCGCAAGATCGCCGCCCAGCAGGCGGATCTGCGCCACTTCTGGATCGCCGCCGCGCTATCGCTACCCTTGGTTGTGCCGATGGTCGCCATGTTCGGCACTTCCGGGGCTCTTGCCCACGGGGCGCCTCGCTGGCTGCAATGGCTGTTGGCGACGCCGGTGCAATTTTGGATCGGTTGGCGTTTCTATGTCGGCGCCTACAAGGCCTTGCGCGGTGGCGGCGCGAACATGGACGTACTGATCGCTCTCGGCACCAGCATGGCCTACTTGTTCAGCATGGTGGTCACATTGGCTGATCTGAGCCACTTGCATGTCTATTTCGAAGCCTCGGCGGCGGTGATCACCCTGGTTCTGCTCGGCAAACTGTTGGAAAGTCGCGCCAAAGCCCGGACCAGCCAAGCGATCGAAGCATTGATCCGCCTGCAACCGAAGGTCGCGCGTGTCGAGCGCGACGGCCAACTAATCGAACTCGACGCATCGCTGCTGATCCCGGGTGACGTGTTCATCGTTCGTCCAGGCGAAAGTCTGCCGGTCGATGGCGAGGTGCTGGCCGGGATCTCGAGCGTCGTCGAAGCGATGCTCACCGGCGAAAGCATGCCGGTGATGAAGGGTGTCGGGGACCGGGTCTTCGCCGCCACCGCCAACGGCGAGGGAACGCTACGCTGTCGGGCCACTGGTGTGGGCGAACACACGCTACTGGCCGGGATCATTCGTCTGGTCGGCGAGGCGCAAGGGTCGAAAGCGCCGATACAGCGACTGGCCGACCGTATCTCGGCGATTTTCGTGCCGATCGTCTGTGCCATCGCCGTGTTGACCCTGGTCGGCTGGTGGCTGGTCAGCGGGGTATTCAGCACTGCGTTGATCAATGCCGTCGCCGTGTTGGTGATCGCTTGTCCGTGCGCATTGGGTCTGGCAACCCCGACGGCGATCATGGTCGCCAGCGGTCGCGGGGCGTCGGCCGGCATCCTGATCAAGAACGCGGCGGCACTCGAGCAGGCCGAGAAGATCACCATTCTGGCGGTCGATAAGACCGGCACGCTGACCTGCGGCAAACCGGTGCTCAGCCAACTGTTGCCACTGACCGTCGACCGGGATGAAGCGTTGGCACTGGCCGCCGGTCTGGAACAAGGCTCAGAGCATCCGTTGGCCAGGGCGATACTCGACGCGGCGCAGACGGCAAAACTGTCTCTCCCGGTGATCGATGAGTTTCGAGCGATTCCCGGCCGCGGGGTCGAAGGAAGCGTGGGCGGTCGTCGGCTTCGTCTGTCGGCGGTCGATGACACTGAGGCGATCGGACTACCGGCTGGAACCCTGACCGATCTGCAGCAGGCAGGAAATACACTGGTCGTGCTCAGCGAACTTCAGCCGTCGCGATCCCCGTCGGCGCTGGCGGTCCTGGCGATCGCCGATCCACTGCGCGCCAGTTCGCCGGCCGCCGTCAGCCGCTTGCGCACGATGGGTATTCGCCTGGTGATGCTGACTGGCGACCAGCAGGCGACCGCTGCCGCGATTGCCGCGCAGGCCGGGATCGCCGACTTTCGCGCCGGGGTGCTGCCAGGGGACAAAGCCACGCAGGTCGCGGCATTGAAAATCTCCGGCGATGTCGTAGCCATGGTGGGCGACGGGATCAATGACGCACCCGCTCTGGCGGCGGCCGATGTCAGTTTTGCCATCGGGGCCGGCTCCGACGCGGCGATCGAAGTCGCCGACATGACGCTGGTTCGCGGCGACTTGCACGGCATTGCCGACGCGATTCTGCTGTCGCGTGCAACGCTGCGAAAAATCAGGCAAAATCTTTTTTGCGCCTTCATATACAATGTGCTCGGCATTCCCCTGGCTGCGTTAGGGATGCTTAGTCCGGTGATCGCAGGTGCGGCGATGGCAATGAGTTCGGTTTCGGTGGTCTCGAATTCGTTGCTGCTCAGACGCTGGCGTCCTGGCAAGACCTGAAGTTCATCGGCTTTACAAGACATGACAGGAAAACCCTATGGAGAGACTGGTGTTAGGTATTGCTGGAATGAGTTGTCAGTCCTGTGTCAACAGTGTCACCACCGTACTTGCCGATACCCCGGGAGTGGCCGAAGTCGAGGTGTCTTTGCCCGCGGCGCGGGCCATTATCGTCTATGATCCCGCGCGGACCAGCTTGGCCGATTTGCGACGGGTCGTTACCGACGCCGGTTTCGATCCCTCATGAACAGCCTCTGATCTCGGCAAGTTCCCGCTATGGCTTTCGATTACCCCCCTCCCGGTTGGCCGACGACTATGGTTGGAAAAAGAACCACTGCCATCGATGCAGATGACATTGAACTGGTTACCGCTTCTCCCCCGGTCAGACTGACCGCGTTGTCGCACGGTGGCGGTTGCGGTTGCAAAATTGCGCCACAAGTCCTTGAACAAATTCTCGCCAAGGCATCGCCGGGACTGATCCCCAAACAACTGCTGGTCGGCATCGAAACCAGTGATGACGCCGCCGTTTATCAACTCAACGCCAACCAGGCGATCATCGCCACCACCGACTTTTTCATGCCGATCGTCGACGATCCATTCGACTTCGGCAGCATCGCCGCGACCAATGCGCTGTCCGATGTCTATGCGATGGGAGGCTTTCCGTTGTTTGCGCTGGCCGTCGTCGGCATGCCGGTGAACAAATTGCCGCTGGATACGATTCGGCGGATCATCGAAGGGGGCGAAGCGACCTGCGCCCGTGCCGGCATTCCGGTTGCCGGCGGCCACACCATCGATTCGGTCGAGCCGATTTACGGCCTGGTCGCCATCGGCATGGTTCATCCCGAGAACGTCAAACGCAACTCCGGTGCCCGGCCGGGCGACAAATTGATCTTGGGCAAAAGCCTGGGGGTCGGCATCTACAGCGCGGCGCTGAAAAAAAACCTGCTCTCGGCCACCGGCTACGCGGCCATGATTTCATCGACCACGCAACTCAATACCCCCGGCCGTTCGTTGGGGTGCTTCGCTGGCGTTCATGCGATGACCGACGTCACCGGCTTTGGTCTGCTCGGTCATCTGGCTGAAATTTGCCGGGCTTCCGAGGTGAGCGCGACCGTCGACTACTCGGCGTTGCCCATCCTGCCAAACATTGCGGCATACTTGGAAAAAGGCTGTGTGACCGGCGCGTCGTCACGCAACTGGGAAAGCTACGGCAACTGGGTGAACCTGCCGAAAAAAGAATTCGGCGATGCCGAACGCGCCTTGCTGACCGATCCGCAAACCAGCGGCGGATTGTTGGTCGCCTGTGCGCCGGAAGTGGTTCCCGCGGTACTGGCCATTTTCCTGCAGGATGGTTTTCATCGGGCCACGGTGATCGGTGAGGTCGGAGAAGGCAAGCCGCGCATCAACATCGTCAAGAGCGAGTCGGCTTGCTAGACCTTTCGGGAATCACGGCCTGAGAATCGGGTCGGCTTAGCCGTGCCGGCCCCGGCAACCGTTTGGCCGGGGCACCGTTCCGCCAAGGGCGTTTCGTCGTTCAGTCGAGCAAGTGTGACACCAGTCCGTCGGCGAGTTTCGGTTCGAACCACGTCGATTTTGGTGGCATCACTTGTCCGCTATCGGCGACGGCCATCAACTCCCCTATCGGAGTCGGGCACATGGCGAACGCGGCCTTCATCTCGCCACTATTCACCCGTCGTTCGAGCTCACCGAGGCCGCGCACGCCGCCGACGAAGTCGATGCGTGTATCGCGACGCAGGTCTACGATGCCAAGCAACGGCGCCAGGATGTGTTCAGCGAGCAATGAAACATCAAGCCGGCTTACCGGGTCCGCCGGCAACCGCTCCGGACGGATCTGCAGACGGTACCAACGGCGATCGAGATACATCCCGCAAACGCCGGGACGGTCCGGCTTGACCGGGCAATCCGCCGAGCCGATCAGGTAACTTTCGCCAACGGCCGTCAGAAAGTCTTCCACACTCAGGCCGTTCAGATCGCGGACCACCCGGTTGTAATCCATGATCAGCATTTGCGAGGCGGGGAAAATCACGGCCAAGAAGTAGTCGGCGCCACCCATCGCCACACCTGACGCCTGTCGGTGCGCCGCCACCCGCGACGCGGCTGCCGAACGATGGTGGCCGTCGGCAATGTACAACCTCGGCATGGCCTCAAAAACGGCACTGATCCGCGTCATGAGCTGGGCATCGTCGATCCGCCAGACGGTATGGCGGACCCCGTGGTCGGCGGCAACGTCGGCAACTGGCTGGCCGAAGCTTGCTTGCGACAGCAACCGCTCCGCCGTCTGGCTGACGGGATGCGCCAAAAGAACCGGTCCGGTTTGGGCATTCAACGCTTCAATCTGCCGAACGCGGTCATCTTCCTTGTCCGGACGAGTGAATTCGTGTTTGCAGATTCGATTGGCCTCATAAGCGGCCACCGAGGCCACGGTGACCAGTCCGGTCTGCACGTGGTTGGCCATTTGCAGCCGGTAGACGTAATAGCAGGGTTGTGGGTCGCGAATCAGCACCCCGGTGTCGATCAGTTGCTGAAAATTGCTCGCCGACCGGGCATAAACGGCGGATGAGTAAGGGTCGACTGTCGAGGGCAGGTCGATTTCTGCCTTGGAAATGTGCAGAAAGGATAACGGTTTGTCCTGAGCCGCCAGGCGTGCTTCTTCGCTCGAGAGAACATCATAAGGCGGTGCGACAACCGCGGCGGCGTCCGAGCTGCGCGGGCGCAAACCGCAAAACGGGCGAATCAAGGGTGGGTCGGAAGGCAACAAGCTATTCTCCTGTTCAAGCATTTGACGTCAAGCAATAGCGCCATAGGGGTGTGCCAATGCGGGCGTGGTGCCGATTGGAGCGGTGGTTAACCGCGAAGATTGGGCTACGCGACGTTTGGCGTATTCATTGACGAGTGGGACAACATTATAGTGAATTGAATGGTGCTGTTTGGTAGTGGCGAATACGGTCGCCAAAACGGGGGCGACAAAACAGCGATTGCTGCTGGCATTGGCAAGCCGGGTATTCGAATAGTGACAATCGCCCGCTGATTTTACTTCCTTGGCAAGGCGGAATTCAGGCATCTATACTCAACGCAAACTTGGCATTTCCCAATGCTCCATTCGGCGTGATGTGTTACGCCCGGATGGGGTGCGAACGATCCGCCGTGTTGAAGGGTATTGCCTAGTCAGGCGGGTCAACCGGTGCAACCGCCAGCATGACCAGAATGACTCGGGTTCTTGGCAGTCAGTGTTTTTTCTATCGTCGATGAGCAGGAAATGCCTGGTTTAAGGGGTAAATTTGATGCGCCTAGCGCTTCGGCAGCAGATCCTGGCCATAGTCTTGCTCCCGGCACTGGTGTCGGTGATTTGCCTGGCCGTCATTCTGCGTCATACCTTGCAGGAGTCGGCGAGCAACAACTGGAGCAAGAATCAACTTCCGCAAGCCGCCATCATCGGCACTCTGGTTGATGCCGAACTATCACAAGCGTCGCAACTGCTCCGCTTTGCCGCGGACTCATCCGAGTTCAACAGTTTGCCGGCGCCGATTGATCGTGC
>JAEUOJ010000078.1 GCA_016789495.1 Accumulibacter sp.
GCGTCGGCAATGTGTTCGGGAAGCAGCCAGTTCATTTGAAGATCGTCAGCAACACCAGACCAAGGATCATCGACGTCAGCCCAATGAAGCGAATCTGCCCGTCAGAGAGTGCGATCAGTCGCCGGAAGGTTTCCCGCCAAGTGCTCGGCGCGACGAAGGGCAACAAGCCCTCGACGATCAACATCAGCGCCAGGGCCAGCAAGAGGCTGTGGGTCATCTGCCGGCTTTTTCGCCACCGCGACCGACATTCTTCATGTACTTGAAGAAGTCGGAATTAGGCTCGACGACGATAATGTCGTTCTTGCCCTTGAAGCTGTTGCGGTACGCCTCCAGGCTGCGGTAAAAAGCATAAAACTCGGGATTTCCTTCGAAAGCGCGGGCGTAGGTCGCCGCGGATTTGGCGTCGCCCTCGCCTTTCATGATCTGCGCATCGCGATACGCTTCGGCAACGATCACTTCACGCTGCTTGTCGGCATCGGCGCGAATTTTCTCGGCATCGGCGGCACCCTGCGAACGCAACTCGTTGGCCACGCGTTTGCGCTCGGCATCCATCCGGCGATAGACCGAATCACTGACGTCGTTCGGCAATTCGACCCGCTTGACGCGCACATCGACGATCTGCACCCCGATTTTTCGGGAATCAAGATCGGCTTTTTCGCGCATCTGCTCCATGATCTTGTCACGTTCGCCGGAGACCACATCGTGCACCGTCCGTTTGCCGAATTCCTCGCGCAGACCGGCGTTAACCGTTTGGGTCAAGCGCGTTTTGGCGCGCGATTCGTCGCCTTCGACCGACACGTAATACAGTTTTGGATCGATGATCCGCCACTTGGTGAACGAATCGACCAGCACGTTCTTCTTTTCGGAGGTGATGAAACGCTCCGGTTCGGCGCTGTCCAGCGTCAGGATGCGTTTATCGAAGTAACGGACGTTCTGCACCAGCGGAACTTTGAAGTACAAGCCCGGCTCATCGATCACCCGGGTGACCTCGCCAAGCTGGAAGACGATGGCGTATTGTCGTTGGTCGACCGTGAAAATCGTCGTTCCCAAAATGACCAGCACACCCACTACGGCGGCGGCGAAGGCGTTGATACCGGATCTCATCAGCGTGCCTCCCGATCCCGCTGTCGCAGATTCTCGCGGGAACGCGCCTCGTTTTTCTCGACGACCTGCGGTGGAACCTCGTTGGAGACCACCGGCGATGGACGCGCCGGCGCGGGTACCGTTTCCGCAGCACCAGTGGCTGCGGTCGGTGCCGCCACCCCGGCGGCCGCGGCCTGCATCAATTTGTCGAGCGGCAGATAGAGCAGATTGCCCTGACCTTTGGCATCGACGAGAATCTTCGATGTATTCGAATAGACTTGCTGCATCGTTTCAAGATACATCCGGCTGCGGGTGACTTCCGGTGCCTTGGCGTACTCGACATTGATTTGCCTGAAGCGACTGGCGTCACCTTCCGCCGTCGCGATAACCCGCTGCTTGTATCCTTCAGCTTCTTCGAGTAAGCGTGCCGCGGTACCGCGGGCTTTCGGAATCACATCATTGGCGTAAGCCTGGCCCTCATTTTTTTGTCGCTCACGGTCCTGTGACGCTTTGACCGCGTCGTCGAACGCTGCTTGCACCTGTTCGGGGGGCTGTGCGTTTTGCATCGTCACCTTCGAAATCAGAATGCCGGTTTTGTAACGATCGAGGATATCCTGCATCAGCTTCGAGGCATTGACGGCAATTTGTTCGCGACCTTCGTAGAGGACGAAATCCATTTTGTTCTTGCCGACGATTTCGCGAATGGCCGTCTCGGCGACCTGCATCACCGCATCATCCGGATGGCGGTTGTTGAAAATGTAATCCACCGGGTCCTTGAGAATGTACTGTACGGCAAACTGGATGTTGATGATGTTCTCATCGTCGGTGAGCATCAGGGCTTCTTTGAGCACCTTGTTCTTTTCGCTGCCTCGGTAGCCGATCTCCAGCGTCCGAACGCCCGATACATTGACCAATTCATGCGATTGAATCGGATACGGCAGGCGCCAACGCAAGCCCGATTCGGTGCTTTCCTTGTAGCGGCCGAACTGCAGCACCAAACCACGCTGCGAAGCGTCGACGATATAGAAGCCGCTGGCCAGCCAGACGACAACGACCAGCGCCAACAGCAGGCCGATTCCCCCACCAAAGACTTTCGGATTGAATTCGACCGGCGGGCGCTCGCCACCATCACCTCCACGGTCCGCGCCGGCACGCTTTTTGTCGAAAAGTCCGGCCAGACGACGATTGACATCTCGCCAAAGCTGTTCGAGGTCTGGCGGCCCTTGATTGGGACGGCGCCCACCGCTGTCGTCGTTGCCGCGATTCCCCCACTGCGGGTCATTGAGCGACATCAAGACTGCAAGATTTAGCATCATGAAGAATTATCCGAATCCGAAACCCCGGGTGCCTGCTCACCGGCGATTTTGCTGGCAGCCGATGGGCTACCCCGCAGATTTTTTTCAACAGCCGCTTCGGCAAGTGCCTGACGCAACAGCGCCAGACCACTACCCTCTCTCGCGCTCAGGCAAACGCGGCGGATTCTACCATACTCGTCTCGGTCGATCGCCGGTGATAACCCGGTCAAATCCAGCTTGTTCAGGACCACCAGTTGCGGCACCCGCTCGGCGCCAATTTCGTTCAACACCTTGTTGACATCCGCTACCTGTTCCTCTCGTGCCGGACTGGCGGCATCCACCACATGCAGCAACAGGTCGGCTTCCGCGGTGGCTTCGAGAGTGGCATGAAAAGCAGCGACCAGTGAATGCGGCAAATCGTGAATGAAGCCGACGGTATCGGAGAGGATGATCGGTCCCGTTTCCGGCAACCACAGTTTGCGTGTGGTGGTGTCAAGCGTGGCAAATAACTGATCAGCGGCGTAAACACGTGCATGGGTCAAGGCATTGAACAGCGTCGATTTACCGGCATTGGTATAACCGACCATCGAGACGGTGAGCAGTCCGCCCCGACCGCGCGTTTTGCGTTGGACCCCCCGTTGCCGCTCCAGTCGTTGCAGTCGTTCCTTGAGCAGTTTGACCCGGATGCCAAGCAGGCGGCGGTCGGTCTCGAGCTGTGTTTCACCTGGCCCTCGTAAACCGATGCCGCCTTTTTGCCGTTCGAGGTGGGTCCAACCGCGGACCAATCGGGTCGCCAGGTGCTCCAGTTGCGCGAGTTCGACTTGCAACTTACCTTCGGCGCTTTGCGCACGCTGGGCAAAAATATCGAGAATCAAGCTGGTGCGGTCGATCACACGACAACCGAGCACCCGTTCGAGATTGCGTTCCTGGACTGCACTGAGTTCGTGATTGAAAATGACCAGATCGGCCTGGTGACCAGCAACCTCGGCCGCGGTTTCCTCGACCTTTCCCTTTCCGGCGAAAGTCGCGGCATCCGGACTGTGGCGGCGTCCTTGCACCACGCCGCACACGTCGGCACCCGCAGAGCGGACCAGCAAACATAACTCCGCCAGACGCTCATCGACATCGTCATTTGCGAAATCGAGTTGCACCAGCACCGCCCGTTCCCGACGCGAGGAACGTTCAGACATCGCCGTCAATCGAGGCAACCAATAGATCCGAGGGGATCAATCAATGTACCGGACAAGACAAGACGTCGCACGGTCGGGGAGCGAGAATGAAGGCATCAATTATCGCCGTCGGTGTCCAGATGAATCGACAGAGGTCGCGACGGTACTACCGTTGAAATGGCGTGCTTATAAACCATCTGCGTGACACTGTTCTTGAGCAGCACCACATATTGATCGAAGGACTCGACTTGTCCTTGCAGCTTGATGCCATTCACCAGGTAAATCGAAACCGGAACACGTTCGCGCCGCAATGCATTCAAAAACGGGTCTTGTAACAATTGCCCTTTGTTGGTCATCCTACCTACTCCCCATGATCTTTATGTTCTGGAGAGGCGAGCATAATTGATTTCGCTGCTGTTTGCCATATCAAAACAACATGAGCTGAAGTCCATCCCGCCGGTTTGACCGTCATCGAGCGAATCATTGATGGAGGTACATTGCGCCTTCCCTCGACAGCCACTTTTTCGACACGAATCGGCCCAGGAGACCTTGCACCACGCGCTTTTGCCACGGGTCGACTTTCAGGGCGCGTTTTGCGGGTGAACATCGGTCCTCCGCGCCGCGTCGGACACGCGCCAGACGGGTAAAGCCGGAGCACTGTGCCACATTTTGGCCTGGCCCTGGCCGTGGATCTGAAGAAGAGGAAGAGTATCCTCAATGAACGGATGCTGGCACCGACACGGTCTGGCGAGGATCGTACGCCATGGCTAGTTCAGCGAGGATCGTCACCAACGAAGATCTCGCGGCATTCTTCGACAACAGTCAGGGTAGATGTCAGCACCAAGTATCGGAGAAATTCAAACGTAAACCGACCAACTGGCCTCAATCATTGGCTCAAGTGGTGCGATAGGAAATCAGAACCACTTCGGCCGCTTCTTGCCGCAGCGGTACCAGCGCCTGATAGGCAGGTGAAGCATGCCAAGCAATCAGCGCTTCTTCCGTTGGAAATCGGATGACGACAGCATCGGAATGGGAATGTTCACCAGCTAGTGTCGCGATTTTCTGGGCACGAAAAACCAATTCGGCCGCCCACGGCATCAGGGTAGCCGGCACCTGGTTACGGTAAGCCTGCCACTTCTCGGCATCCTTGATGGTGATATGTCCAATCAGATAAACATGACTCATGCATTCCTCCGAAAAGTTGATCCGAGGTGTCGATGATATCCGCCAGCCATTGAAGCATCGAGATCAAAATCCTCTGGATCATCCGGACGGCGATGATGGCCTTTGGTGCGTCATCCGGCACGTAGCTTCACGAAACGAAAGTCTTTCAGAACGATCACTCCGGCCGAATGTTCGCCCGAATTCTCTTCGTCCTGTCACTCTTCGAGGCGCCGAAACATTACGTTAGGCCACCATCACTAAGCGGAGTCAATGAATTATCGCGAAAATGACCTGAAATTGCAGTGGCACTCGCCGTGCTTATTGCGTGCTGATCGCTTTCCGGTAGATCGTGTGCCACCATACTCACCTATTGATGAAGCCAGCCACCCCATCCTATTCATTGCTGATTTTGTTGACCACCCTGGTGGCCACCGGGCCATTGGCGACCGACCTTTATCTGCCGGCACTGCCAACGATGGTCAAGGTCTTCGATAGCGATCCGGCAGCGGTGCAATTGACACTTTCGGTTTTTCTGGCCGGCTTCGCCTGTGGTCAGCTCGTTTATGGGCCGTTATCCGACCGACTGGGCCGTCGGCCGTTGATGCTGGGCGGCATGCTGATTTATTGCCTGGCCTCGGTGGGATGTGCTTTTGCAGCGAATATCGAGGCGCTGGTGGCGCTGCGCTTCGTGCAGGCGCTGGGCGCTTGCGCCGGGCCAGTGCTCGGTCGGGCAATCGTTCGCGATATTTGGGGAGCCACCGATTCGGCGCGAATCATCGCTTATCTCGGCAGTGCGATGGCGATCGCGCCTTTGTTCGCTCCCACGCTCGGCGGCATTCTGACGGTGGTGTTCGGCTGGCAGGCCAATTTCATTTTACTGGTGGCACTGTCCTTGGCGCAGATCATCGCGATCGTTCTTTGGCTGCCGGAAAGCAATGTTCATCGCCATTCCGCAACGCTCAATCCCAGGCTGATGTTCAGAAATTTCGGGCTTCTGCTGCGTGACCGTCGTTATCTGGGCTGCTTATCGACACTTACCTTGTCGTTCAGTGCGCTGTTCGCTTTCATCTCCGCTTCGTCATTTCTGCTCATCGATCGTCATGGCTTGTCGCCTCAAGTTTATGGACTGAGCTTCGGCGTGGTCGTCACCGGTTATTTATTGGGCTCGCTGACCTCCGGGCGCCTGGTTCGACGCTTGGGAAGCGGTAATCTGTTACGAAAAGGGGTCTGGCTGGGGGCGATTGCCGGGGCAACGATGTTGGCGTTGGAATCGGCCGGGGTACACCGTCTGTCGGCGATCCTTGGGCCGATGTTTTTCTGTACCGCGGCTTGTGGTCTGGTGATGCCCAACGCCATTGCGCAAGCGCTGGCCCCCTACCCGACCCTGGCCGGTTCGGCGTCAGCCTTGATGGGCTGCACGCAAATGTGTCTTGCCGCATTGGTCGGCGCTGCCGTTGGCAATACCATCGCCGCCCACAGCGGCGCGCTGGCTATCGCCGTCGCCATTTGTACCGGCTTTGCCCTATTGGCGTATTTGCTGCTGATCCCTCGGCAACGCGACACCTGAGTCAATTTACTTCTAACATTGACAGGGAGTGCCATCCTGACGGCTGAAACCGATGCAGGGTTGGGAATCCGCGGCAATTTTTCATGAGCTTGAGGTATTCGTGTGTTAAGCAAAGAAACCACCCCCAGTGCAATCGTCCGTTTTCTTGACCAGTACGTCATCGGCCAAGATGAGGCGAAAAAGGTGCTGGCGGTCGCCGTTTATTCGCACTACCGCAAAATTGCGCTTTTCAGTCATGCACCGGACGGTATCGCCAAAAGCAACATTTTGTTGGTCGGTCCATCCGGAACCGGCAAAACCTTGCTTTGTGATACCTTATCGAGACTGCTGAAGGTTCCTTTCGTTACGGCTGATGCGACTTCGTTGGCACAAACTAAATATGCCAACGAAGAAATCGAGGCCACACTGCAACGACTGGTCAATCAGGCTGACGGCAATGTCGATCTGGCGCAATCCGGTATCGTATTCATCGACGAAATCGACAAGCTGAAAACCTCGGGAGCGGAAACACGGGCGATTTCCGGAGAAAGCGTGCAACATGCTTTGCTGAAAATCATGGAAGGCTCGCCGGTCAAGCTGAAAGACGGCCAATATATCGATACCAGCAATATCCTGTTCATATGCGGTGGAGCCTTCGTCGGACTGGACAAAATCATGGCCAAAACCCATGGCTTTGGCTTCATTGCCACCGGCGGTGACGATAACCAGAACATACTCGACCGGCTGAACAAGCGTGTCAAACCGACCGACCTGTTCGAGTTCGGCCTGATTCCGGAATTTACCGGCCGCTTACCGGTCATCGCCAATCTGCACGCATTGACCAAACCGATGCTGGTGAGCATCATGAGCGAGCCGAAGAATTCGATTTACCTCCAATATATTGAAATCTTCCGCCGGGAAGGCGTCGAATTGCGTATCGCCCGACGGGTATTCGAGCAGATTGCCGAAATCGCCATGGAGTACAAAACTGGAGCGCGTAGCCTGCGCGGCATATTCGAGGAATTGATCACGCCGATTCTCTATCTGGTACCGGACCATCCAGAAATCGGTGGCGTAGACATCGTTTCGCTGTTCGAAGATGCACGCTTCGTACGGCGCGCCTGATCACGGATCGCCCGGATCGGGAAATCGGCGACCGTCTGGGCGTTCTGGGTGGATTGGCGCCATAGTCCGGATAGCGTTGCTCAGCTTGCTGGGCGCCCTGGCCCTGGCCATGATGGGATTTGGCATGGTCCAGAATAAATTGCTTTATTTCCCGACCAGCGCCACTGTCGGCGAGCTCACGGCCGATGGTCTGGTCGCTTGGCCGAGCGCTGAAGATTTTCGCGGCCTGCTCGCCGAACCCCCGGGAGTGCCACGAGCCACGGCGATCGTTTTTCACGGCAATGCCGGACACGCCGGTCATCGCCAATTTTACGCCGAGCAATTGATGCCGCTGGGCTTGCGGGTGATTCTGGCCGAGTATCCGGGCTACGGTCCTCGCAACGGTGATCTCGGCGAAGCCAACTTTCTTGTCGATGCACGTCAGACGGTGGCCCTCGCCCAACAGCGGTTTTCCGGACCGATGGTGATCATCGGTGAATCTCTGGGCGCGGGCGTCGCCGCCGGGGCCTGGGAAGGCAACCACGTTGACAGCATCTTGCTGATCACGCCGTGGGATCGCCTGGAAAACGTCGCTCGACATCATTACCCATGGCTCCCGGTTCAATGGCTGTTGCGCGATCCCTACGACAGCGTTTCGCGTCTACGCGGATTTGTCAGACCGGTACTGGTGGTTGTCGCCGGCGAGGATACGATCATCCCGCCGCCTTTCGGTCGCGCATTATTCGAGGCGCTGCCATCCCCCAAGCGCCTGGCGCAGATCGAACAAGCCGGACACAACGACTGGTTTGATCGACTCGACACCTCATGGTGGCGCCAAGCCCTGGATTTTTTGCTGGCTGACACGTCGCCATAATTCGATTGACCGTAAGTCCTGATTCCACCCAGACGATTCCTCGATGATGCGCCAAACTATCGCCCGAGGATTGACCCGCATGGCACCGCTCAAATCAACCTTTTCCCTTTCCCGATTACAAGGAATCGACCCGTTTGACACGGCTGGCTGGCACTTTTGAATTCACCGTTCGTCAATAAGGAAAAGCGGAGCGGAAAAAGCGCTGAGAAGGAAACGCCAACCGATTATGCTCAAACAATAAGCGGTAGGTAACTCGAGTCGGCCGCGAGTGCATTTCGCTACTGACATCGTGGGCTAATGCAATACTGTTCAGATAAATACGAATCTGTCACCATTTGATTTCGTCTCCACTCTCGTCCTCGCGTGGAGACAGCGCGTTCCCACAGGCTCGTGTTCTGTGTCTCGTCGAATGCGGCACACACGTCGTCACCGCGGCCAGCATCGCACCCTACGAGACCAGCGAACAGGCGATGGCGGGAGAGTGGCTGTCCGCCA
>JAEUOJ010000082.1 GCA_016789495.1 Accumulibacter sp.
CAATGTACATGCCGACAATAAAAGCATATCTCTCATTGTTTGTAAAGCATTATTACCACATGTACATGCCTACATGTTTGCTAACTTTATGATTTCTTACAATTAATCAACGACTTACCTTAAGGGCTCCGGGAAGGTCCGCCGGAATGACGAATGGTGGCCAGGTAGCGCTCTTGTGTACTGTCGAGAGGGGTGGTCGATAACAATTCGGTCATGCCGAGAACGCCATTCATTGGCGTACGTATTTCATGGCTCATGTTGGCAAGGAATTGAGATTTGGCTAGATTGGCCGCTTCGGCGACGTTTTTGGCCGCGCGCATCTCGCGCCAGGCACCTTGTAATTGGTTGTTGGCGGCATTGATCTGCCTGGCAAATAGAACCCCGATCGCCGTCACTATCACTATCAGCAGTATCGCTACGGCCCACTGTAAGAATTTATAGTGCTGCCGTTGTGCCATCCGGCTGGAATCGATCTGGCGTAAACGTTCGGTGCTCTCGAAAAACAGACGGTTGGCGTTTTCGTTGATTCGGAAAAAGAACGAGGGCAGCATTTTGAGGTAGGCATTTATTTCTCGTTCGGCAGAGGTCAGCGCCAGCAGGTTGTTACGGTCGCGGGCTTCTTCCCGCCGCCCGAGTTTGCCGAGCAGTTCGGTCGCTTTCAACGGAATCTGGTCGAGATAAGGACCTAACTCGATCAATTCCAGTACATAGGTCGAGCCGTCGTCCTGACGAATGAAGTCGACGGTACGGACCATTTCGTCATGCCCTTCGACATTCAACTGAATCGTCCGTCGTACTTGGCCACCATCGCGGAGAACCAAAATGTCATGCTCGAGCTTGCGGGTCTTCGTCAACAACGCGGCGTACAAACGCTGTTGGCCAAGAGCGTGGGTCATCGCCGACATGCGATAGAAGTCGGTTTCGATATCCTGGATGGTGCGAATAATTTCATCACCGATGAACAATCGGGCTTGCTCGTTGGTGCCGCGTCGGTCGAGATCATCGATCAAACTGGAGAAGAAGCCGTTCAAAGCCACCACCGCCAGCAAGGCAAGAAAAAAAAGGCCGATCAGCCATAAAAGTCCGGTGCGGGAGCCTAGGGGAGGCCCGGCGTCCTGCTCGGACGCCTTAGGGCCTGAAGATGATGAATGCATCAATTAACGTATTGATTGCAAGCGATTATCTAAAAATCCGTACTTACGGAAAACCGTTTGGCCGTCAGCCGACGCGGCATAATCCATGAAACGGCTTGCCAGTTCAGGCGCTTTGGACAGTTTGAGTCGAATGAGCAGCAAGGCTTGCGGAAGCGCCACTTGTCGATCCAGGTCGATCGCTTCGAGCACGGTGGCGTTTTCTGGAAAATAGGCGGTTGCTCGCCAGTTCAGTACAACGTCGGCTTCGTTCCGCTTCATCGCCTGGGTAAGCGCTCGAGAGTCAGGGACCACCCCTACCGCTCTGGTGACCACCTGATTGTAAATGCCTATTTTTTCGAGCAAGACTTGTGTTTCGTTGCCGATACTGCCGTTATCGGGACTGCCGACCATCACCAACAGATCCTTGCGCAACAATTCCCGCAAATCACCGCGCACCTTGCGAGGGTTGCCTTTTTGTACCACCAATGCCATCTGGTTATATCCCACCAGCACCGGTTGGTCGAACAGGCCTTCGGCCAAGTGCCGATCCCGGTAATCGGGCTTTCCAGGCAAGTAAAGGTCGCCAACCCCACTTCTCTTCGCACTCTGGAATAAATCCTCGGAGCCACCCTGGGCAATGGTGATCTTCACGTTATGGCGCTGCTCGAAATTGCGGGCGATTTCGGTGATCGGACGGACCATGGTGATGCCGCAGTAAATGAGCAGCGACTCTGTAACAGCTTGGGCGCAGGCCACGCTGGATACGAGGGATACCAACAGGAAGAGCAGCGCTCCGCCAAATTTTCTGATGGCCATTCTCAAGTCTTCCTATGACAGCCTGTGGCAGGGTTGAAGATCAGTGCGTCAAGAGCGGCACGCTGTGGCCAACGGTAGAATTCAACCAATCTAGGGTAGTCGATTTCAAGGGGATAATCGCGCCCCCATGAACGCGAGCACCGATTTGAACGCGACTGGGCGATTCTGATGCATCAATGGATGAAGTCATGCTCACGATGCCCGCCGACGTCTCAAAAAAGCAGACTCGGCACAGGCGGATTCTATGTCATTTACCGAATGGCTTGACCAACGTGCCACCGGTCGAGGAGCGCGAGAAACAAGCGGATCTTCTACCGTAAGCACGTTGAACCTCTTGCGCGAATATTGAACAGCCTCGTCTGTGTACACTCTAGTCTCTCCAGCTCAGGCGGTGCGGGTGGTTCATCACGAAGTGATCTGACCCAGGCAAACTCGCTTCCTGAGACGGCATGACCGAGTATTCTGCTTGTGATGTCCATCTCTGGTGCGCAGGCTGTTGATGCCGCGAACGTAGAGGCGAAATTACCGGCTGCGGCAACGCGGTCAATCGGCCCAGTTTCGAGCAGGGTCGTGCTTGCCAGCATGCAACCGATATACCCGGTAGCTGATGAGCAATCCATACTCGGCTCGACCGTCGAATTCTCCTGAAGACGCTTGCCGAGACGGTCGGACTGCATGGATCGCCTGGCCATGTCCCCCCGTTGCTTTTTCGCAAAGGCCATATGTTTCACCGGTCAGGCTGTGCGGGGCGCGACTGCGCAGCAGTTGCATTGGCTGGTCTAAACGGTGATTGACGGTGTCTGGCGCGATTCGTTCATGGCCATGGCTTGAATAACCAGGCGCGGCGTGCGCGCCGGTGTCAGGAGCACGCCTATCAGTACGCTGTCAAGAGGCTCTCTTCCGAGTTACAAAAGCGCAGTCCACCCTTTTTGCCATCCGGTTCATCGTCGCACCCACTCTCCGAGCATCGCCGTCAATCCCTGGTCGAACAACTGTTGCAGCGGACCGCTGAGATGAGCCATTCCAATAGCCAGGGCGGCAAATCCCAAGGTGATGGTCAGGGGAAAACCGATTGCCATCAAATTGAGCTGCGGTGCGGCGCGGCTGAGCACTGCCATGGCCAGATTGCTGATCAGCAGGGCGACGACAATCGGCAACGACAACAGCAAGCCCGAGGAAAAGATCTGCGCCCCGGTGTTGGCCAAGTTCCACCAATTGGCGGCCGCCAGCCGCGGATCGGCCAGCGGCAGAACGGTAAAGCTTTGCACCAGTGTGGCGATTATCATCAAATGCCCGTTGATACTCATGAACAGCAATAAAGTCAGCAGGCCGAGCAATTCCGAAATGACTCCGGTCTGGCCGGCGGAGGTCGGATCGTAGGCGGTGGCGAAACCGAGGCCCATTTGCATGCTGATCAGATTGCCGGCCATGTCCACCGCGGTGAAAACCAGGCGCATGGAGAACCCCATCCCGATACCGATCAGTACTTGCTGAATGAGGATCAGAAGTCCGGCTCCAGAAGCTGGATCGATGGCCACGGTGGCTGGCAGCGCCGGAACAATGACCATGGTGATCGCCAGGCCGAAAATCAGCAGGATCCGTTTCGGCAACGCGGGATTGTTGTACGGTGGCGCGATGGCCAGCGTCGCCAGAATGCGCGCCAGAGGAAAGAAAAAAGCGACGATCCAGGCGTTGATCTCGGCCGTGCTGATGTTGATCATCGCCGTTTCAGGGCGGGTGGATCACTGCGCGGATGACCCGCTGTCGAAAATTTCTTCTTCACCCCTCAGCCGATCAGCAGCGGGATACTCTCGAACAAGCGACGGATATAGTCGACCATCAGTTGCAACATCCACGGACCGGCGAGCAGCAGGATCAGCAGCATGCCGACCAGTTTGGGAATGAACGACAGAGTCTGTTCGTTGATTTGTGTCGCCGCCTGGAAAACGCTGACGATCAGGCCGATGACCAGCGCGGCGAGCAACAGCGGCGCCGACAGCAGCAAAGTCATTTCGACGGCTTGCCGTCCGATGTCCATCACCAATTCGGGGGTCATCGGGCGAAGCTCGCGACCAGGGAGCCGAGCAACAGATGCCAGCCGTCGACCAGGACGAACAACATCAGTTTGAACGGCAGCGAGACCATGACCGGCGACATCATCATCATCCCCATCGACATCAGCACGCTGGCGACAACCATGTCCACGATCAGGAAGGGGATGAAGATGATGAAGCCGATCTGAAAGGCCGTTTTCAGTTCGCTGGTCACGAAAGCGGGAATCAACAGCCGCATCGGAATGTCGTCGGAGGTCTGGAATTTCGGTGCGTTGGCCAGCTTGGCGAACAAGGCGATGTCGGCTTCGCGGGTCTGTTTGAGCATGAATTTGCGCAGCGGTACCGCGCCGCGTTCGATGGCCTGCGGAAAGGTGATCCGGCTTTCCGACAGCGGCAGGTAGGCCTCGCTGTACACGGTATCGAGCACGGGCGACATGACGAAAAAAGTGAGAAACAGCGACAGGCCGATCAGGACTTGATTGGGCGGCGCGGTTTGGGTGCCAAGCGCGTGACGAAGCAGCGACAGGACGATGATGATCCGAGTGAAGCTGCTCATCATCAGCAGCGCCGCTGGAATGAAGGTCAGCGCGGTGAGGGTCAGCAGCGTCTGGATCGACAGCGTGTAGTTCTGGCTGCCGTTGGCACCGGGCGTGCTGGTGACCATCGGTAGTCCGCCGGCCTGAGCCCATACGACGGCTGGCAAGAGCACGAGCAGCAACGGGAGGATGGCGAACCTAATGACCTTCATTGTTCCGTTCGCCGATCCGCTTAAGCCATTGCACGAACTGTTTGTCGTCGGTTTCGCCATCACTCAGCTTACCCTTGGGCAAGGTATGCAGAGTTTGCATCCGCCCCGCCGTCAACCCGACGACCAACCAGGTGTCGCCGATCTCGAGCAGCACGATCCGCTCGCGTGGGCCAAGCAGCAGGCTGCCGACGACCCGCAACGGTCCATTGCCGCCGAAAACGCGTCCGCCGTTGACTTTGCGCACCAGATAGGCGGCGGCGAAGATCAGTCCGACGACCAGTGCCAGGCTGAACACCGTCTGCAGCAGAACGCCGACGGACACTCCGGGCGCGTCGGCGGCGGAGGTCTGGGCGAAAGCCACGCCGGCGTACAGCGCCAGCGGCAAGCCATGGACGACCCCGGCGGCGGCCCGCCGGCCGGCGAACGGTGGGATCGATCGGTGATCAGTCACAGGTCGGTTTGGGCCGTTCATCGGAGACGGTCACCTGGGCGATCAATGGCCCAAGCGGCGCGCGCGCTCGGACGGGGTGATGATGTCGGTCAGCCGGATGCCGAACTTGTCGTTGACCACCACCACTTCGCCTTGAGCGATCAAGGTGCCATTGACAAAGACGTTGAGCGGTTCGCCAGCCAGCGCGTCCAGTTCGACGATCGAGCCGTGTGCCAACTGCAGCAGGTTGCGGATGGTGATTCGGGTGCGGCCGAGTTCGACCGAGATTTGCACCGGAATGTCCAGGATCATGTCGAGATCCTGGGTCGGCGCGCTGGGACGGGGCGTTTGATCGAAACTGGGGAAGATGTTGGCCGCTTGTGCCTGACTGGCCGGCGTCGACTCAGCCAACGCCTGTTCCGCCATTGCCGCTGCCCAATCGTCGTCGCCGATGCCGGCATCCTCCATCACCAGGTCATCCGTCTCGTCGCTGTCAGCCATTCACAGTTTCTCCCAAAGTCGTTTCCAGTTCGTCGACAGCCAGGAAACGCTCGATTTTGAGCGCGTATTGCTTGCCTTGCGTACCGTAGCGGCCCTCCATGACCGGCACGTCATCGACCATCGCCACGACGATTTCGGGGATGTCGAGAGGGATGAAATCACCGACTTTCATTGCCAGAATCTGGCGCAGGCTGACCGTGGTCTGCGCCAGCCGAACGGTCATTTCGACCTCGGCGTTTTTCAACTGCCGACGCAACATAACGATCCAGCGACGGTCGGTCGACAATTGATCGCTCTGCATGGCGCTATAGAGCAGGTCCCGTATCGGTTCGATCATCGAATAGGGGAAGCAAATGTGCATGTCGGCGCTGGCGCCACCGAATTCGAGGGTGAAGGCAGTCGAAATGACGATTTCGGAAGGGGTGGCGATATTGGCGAACTGCGAGTTCATCTCCGAGCGAATGTACTCGAAGTTCAGGTCATAAACCGGTTTCCAGGAACGAGTGTATTCGGTGAACACCACATTGAGGATACCGCGGATGATCCGCTGCTCCGTCGGCGTGAAATCGCGGCCTTCGACGCGGGTGTGGAAACGTCCATCGCCGCCGAACATGTTGTCGACCACCAGAAACACCAGGCTCGGATCGAGAACGAAGAGGGCCGTGCCGCGCAAAGGCTTGGCAAGCACCAGATTCAAATTGGTCGGCACCACTAGGTTGCGGGTGAATTCGCTGTATTTCTGCACCCGGATCGCACCAACCGAGATTTCGGCGCTGCGATGCATGTAGTTGAACAAACCGATGCGTAGGTAACGAGCGAAACGTTCATTGACCAGCTCTAGTGTCGGCATCCGCCCCCGGACAATCCTTTCCTGGGTCCCGAGGTTGTACGGACGCGGACCGCTGCCGTGCTCTTCGTTCTGTTCGATGTCCTCCGCTTCGCCGGTGACACCCTTGAGCAGGGCGTCAACTTCGTCTTGCGAAAGAAAATCCGAACTCATCGCCGTTTACTGAATGATGAAGGAGGTGAATAACACTTCCTTGATCGGGTAGTCGCGTTTCTTGCCTTTGCCGGTTGGGTCGAGAACGCCGTTGATCTGCTCGCGAATTTCTTCGGCCAACTTTGCCTTGCCTTCCTTGGAGATCAGTTCGGAGGCTTTTTTGCTCGACAGGATCATCGTAAGATCATTACGCAGCTTGGGCATGTATTGCTTGAGTTGATCGCCGGAATGCAGGTCGTCAACTTCGACCGAAAGGATGAGTTGCAAGAACTGGTCGCCGCTTTCAGGGACCAGATTGACGGTAAACGGATCGAAGGCGACGTAAACCGGCGGGGTCTCTTTCTCGGCCTTCTTCTTCTTGGTCGGCTTGGGCTTTTCGACCGGGGCTTCGCCGTCTTCTTCGCTATGCTCGGCGTTTCCCTTCATTAGGAAAGTCACCGCGGTGCCGCCGAGACCGAGTAACAGCACGACGGCGGCGATGATGATGATCAGCAGTTTCTTGCTGCTTTTCGCAGGTGGCGCGGCAGCGGCGCTATCCGCGGCGGGCTTTGCTTCCTTGGCCATTCAGCAACGTCTCTCCATTGAATTTCCAGTGCCCCCGGCCTAGCCGGGCAGCGCGGAGCTCGGCTTGGCGAGGTCAGGCGAAGGTATCGACCCGTCCGCCACCGTTGCGTCCCATCAAGCCGGAGGCCGATGGGACGCCCGTTATTAAATCGACACTTAGTATAGCCTTATCAGCCATTCCACGGGGTGTGCGTGGCGGTTGTTGTCGCCCTTCGGGGGATTGTCGGAATGATTCGCTGCCGACGCTGACGTGACCGAGATCGATCCCCGCTTGCGCGAACATCTCGCGCAAGCGCGGCAACGAGCTTTCGAGCGAGTTGCGCACATCGGCGTCGGCGGCAACGAAGGCGGCGGTAGCGCTGCTGTCCGGATTCAGGTTGACTGTAATTTCGATCGCCCCGAGATGAGGCGGGTTGAGCGTGAGATGTGCTTGCTGATGGTCGTTGCCGGCCAGCCACAGCACCTTCTGACCGAATTCAGCATGCCAGCCCGAATCGTGGAACGGGGTCGACAGATCTTGCGTCATCGCCGTCGTGCCAGCGTGCCAGGGTTGATTGGACGCCGTGGCGAGGGGAATGGCGCCTTGGCTGCTGGAGAAGGGTGGCGGGAACGGGTTGTCGGCAAGCGCCGTAGCGACGACCTGGCTTGCTCCGGCCATTTCGTCTGCTTGACCTCGGTCGGGTGCCAGGTGCGACTGGCGTGCTTTTTCAAGCGTTTCGGCAATTCTTGCCGGTAGCTGTAAATCGGCGGCAGAAACTGCGTCCGTCTGCCGGTCGTTCATCTGGCTCGAATCGATGGGCTTTTCGGCGGGTGCATCCGAGCCGACGGCGAATGTTGCCGACGGAATGGCGGCTTGACCGGCCGCGCCGGCCATTGATCCCGCAGTGCTGGCGTTCGGCAGATTGAACGTTACCCCGGTGTCGTCGGTTTCGACGATAGGTGATTGGCCGGTGACTCGCGGCGTACCGAATGGGACAGGCATCACCGGGGCAGCCGCGATGAATTTCCCGATTGGCGAACCGCTGCCTGACAGCGGCGAAGTTTGCCCGTCCCCAAGACCCACCTGAAATGCACGACCTTGCTCGGTCAGAGCTGGCGCCGGCATCGTCGGGGAGGATGTCAAGGCCGCAACGGTTGCGGCTGGCGAGTGTGGATTCTCCGAAAACGAAGCAATAGCATCGGGCGGAGGGCGATTTCCGGGGGCAGCCGTGTCGGATCGGCCGGAAAGCCCCACGGAGGAGGCTGGTTGTTCGACAAACGACACGCCGCGCCCATAGGTCGACAGCTCCGCATTCGCCGTTGCCTCGCCCGCCGGCAGAGCAGTGGCGACGAGGACGATCGGATCAGAACTGGTCACCGGAACCGGTGGTGTGGCGGCGGTGCCGAGACCGGATGGCGGAATGTCCAAACCGGGTTCATCGGCCGACGAGGGATGTTTGTTCTCGGAGCCGACGTCGGCGGTCGATTCCGACGGTTTGGCAGCCACGGCCAGACCCAGTAAGACACTGGCGAAATTGAGGCCGCTGCCGTCTGTCGAAGAATTTCCGACATCGGCATCGGCGTCGACGGCGTTCGCCCGACCAGATGGCTGCGGCCGTCCAGAAACGAGGTGAATGGTCATTATTTATGCTCGTGAACGACAGATCGTCACCCATGAAGCAAATTCAATGCCTGCCGGGAACCTGTCCGACCAGAGCAATCGTCCCGAGCCGGCTGTCAGAGCGTGGGCAGATATCACGATTTCGACCCGCGTGACGAAAAATCAAGGAAAAATGGATCGCTCTTCCCTCTGGGGCGGTAGATCCGTTGTCAGCCCGCCCACCCAAGAATCAATGTGCCGGCTCATCGTCGCTGCGGCGCGCGGCAAACGCGTCCTGTTCCTTTTGCTCCTGTTTCAATTCGAGGCGGGCTTCGCTGGCTCGATGGCGTTCGGCCAGCGCGTCAATCGCCTTCAACTTGCTGTGCTGTCGGCGCCATTCGGCTTGACCGGCCGCGGTGTGGGTTTTTTGCAAGCCGAGCGCCTGCTGCTGCTGCTCGATCGCCTCGTCCAGGCGATCGAGGAAGTCCTGGTAGTTTCGCCAGTCGGCCGGCCGCAAGCCATTTTGCGCGGCGGCGCGGAAGCGGGCGAAATATTCGTCGCGGTAGTGTTGCAACATCGCCAATTTACGCTGCGCGTCTTCTTCGGCGGCCAACAGTTTCGCCAACTGTCGCGTCGCCTCGTCGGTGCGAGACTGCATCAGTTCGAGAACGGTCTGCAGCGAGAAGGGTTTGGCCATCGGATGGGAAGGATCGATACGTCAGCAAACGGTCGCCACGCAACCGCTCAGCCTCAGCCGGGGTTGCGGAACAGCGTCTGCAGTTGAGCGACGCTACCGGCGAAATCGGCCCGCTGGCTCAAATTCTGTTGCAACAGGCTTTCGAAACGCGGGTAGATGGCGATGGCCTGGTCGAGCTGTGGGTCGGAGCCGGCGGCGTAAGCCCCGACGGCGATCAAGTCGCGTGAGCGCTGATAACGCGAAAAAAGCGTTTTGAAACGACGGATGCTGTCGAGATGCGACGGATTGACCAGATTGACCATCGCCCGCGAAATCGATTGCTCGATGTCGATCGCCGGATAGTGGCCGGCGTCGGCCAACGTCCGCGAGAGTACGATGTGCCCGTCGAGAATCGCCCGCGCCGAGTCGGCCACCGGATCCTGCTGATCGTCGCCCTCGGCCAGCACGGTGTAGAAGCCGGTGATCGACCCGCCGCCGTCCCCGCCGTTGCCGGCGCGCTCGACCAGTTGCGGCAGACGGGCGAACACCGATGGCGGGTAGCCACGCGTCACCGGCGGTTCACCGATTGCCAAGGCGATTTCACGCTGGGCCATTGCGTAACGGGTCAGCGAATCCATGATCAGCAACACATGCCGCCCTTGATCGCGGAAATACTCGGCAATGCAAGTTGCATAAGAGGCGCCCTGCAGACGCATCAGCGGACTGACATCGGCCGGGGCGGCGACGACGACGGCGCGTCGCAAACCGTCCTCGCCAAGAATTTGTTCGATGAATTCCTTGACCTCACGGCCGCGTTCGCCGATCAGACCGACGACGATCACTTCCGCTGCCGTATAACGGGCCATCATCCCGAGCAACACGCTCTTCCCTACTCCAGAACCGGCGAACAATCCCATCCGTTGGCCTCGACCAACGCAGAGCAAGGCATTGACCGCCCGCACGCCGACGTCGAGCGTGGTGTCGATCGGCGCCCGGGACAGCGGATTGACCGGTCGACTCTGCAACGGTCGCAACGCCGAATTGCGCAGTGGACCGAGACGGTCGAGCGGCCGGCCGGCGCCGTCGAGCACCCGGCCGAGCAGCGCCTCGCCGACCGGCACCAGTTTCGCCCGATCGATCGACCGTCGTCGCGCCGGCGGCGGATGACCGATCCGCGGCGGCAGCGCCGGAATTTCCAGGGCCATGACCCGCGCGCCGGGCGACAACCCATACACGTCCTCGGTTGGCATCAGAAACAATCGTTCACCATGAAAGCCGACCACTTCCGCCTCCACCGGCGAACCGCCGGTCGGGAAAATCCGGCACGAACTGCCCAGCGGCAGTTTGAGTCCCGAGGCTTCCATCACCAGTCCGTTGATGCGCGTCAGATGACCGCTTGGCAACAGCGGGCTGACCTGCGCCACGCTGCGTCGGCAACCGTCGAGCAGGTCGCGCCAGGCGCTCAGATGTTCATTGTCGGCGGTTGTGCTCATCGCCCGGAACAATCGATTTTTCGGAGGGCAACCAGTCCTCGTTGATACCGATGGTCTCGATGACCCGCCGCCAGCGGGTTTCGAGGGTGGCATCGACCTCGCTGGCCGCCACTTCGACGCGACAGCCGCCGGCGGTGAGCGTCGGATCGTCGAGGATGCGCCAATTGCGGTGCGCCAGTTGCTCGCCAAGATGCTCGCGGACCAGTTCCCCATCAGCCGGGTTGACGAACAGCAGCGCCTGACCGCCGTGCCCATGGAGCGCGCTGACCGCTTCGCGGACTACCGGCAACAACAATTCGGGGCGCACGCGCAGACTTTGCCGGAGGACTTGGCGGGCAATGTCGATGGCCAGTGCCAGCAATTGGTCGGCCACCGCCTGATCAACGCCAGTCAGTGCCTGCTGCAGCCCATCCATCAGGCGCGCCATCTGTTTGGCGGTTTCCTGCGCGACGACGATTCCCTCCTGAAAACCCGCCGCGTAACCGGCGGTATAGCCTGTAGCGTGCGCCTCGCGATGAATCTGATCGATTTCCTCGGCGGTCGGCAGGGCAATCACCGGTTCCGACGGCACTTCTTGCGCAGTGATCGGTTCGACGACCCGCGGCTCGACCTCCGCTTCCTTGGCGGGCTCGCCCAGTATCGGTTCGTCTTCGATCTCAGACTCGGCGCGCTGTTGTTCGTCGAAGGCGGCGATTTCCCAGCGCTGGTAAGCGGTCAGTTTTTCCTTGGGGATCAACTCGCGCATCGCTCAGTCCTGCTCAAAGCATTTCCTCGCCACCGGCGCCGCCGAGGACCAGTTGACCTTCGTCGGCCAATCGACGGACGATTTTCAGGATTTCCTTCTGCTCGGCTTCGACTTCGGACAACCGGACCGGGCCGCGCGACTCGAGATCCTCGCGAAGCATTTCCGAGGCCCGCTGCGACATGTTCTTGAAGATTTTTTCGCGCAGGGGTTCGGAGGCGCCCTTCATGGCCAGGATTAACGATTCCGACTGGATTTCGCGCAACAGCAACTGGATGCCGCGGTCGTCGAGGTCGAGTAGGTTCTCGAAAACGAACATTTCGTCGATGATCTTCTGTGCCAGATCGGGGTCGTATTCGCGGATCGAATCGACGACCGCTGTTTCATTCGCCGAGCCCATGAAATTGAGAATGTCGGCGACTTTGCGCACGCCACCCATCGCCGATTTCTTGATGTTTGCCGATCCGGAGAGCAGACGCAGCATCACCTCGTTCAATTCGCGCAGCGCCTCTGGCTGGATCCCTTCGAGGGTGGCGATGCGCAGGATCACGTCGTTACGCAGCCGTTCGGTGAATTGCTTGAGAATATCGCTGGTGTGATCGGGTGCCAGGTGTACCAGAATCGTGGCAATGATTTGCGGATGCTCGTTCTTGATCAGGTCGGCGACGGTCGGCGCGTCCATCCACTTCAGACCCTCGATGCCATTGGTGTCGCCGGGCTGCAGAATCCGCGAAATCAGGTTCGAGGCCTTGTCGTCGCCGAGCGCCTTGGTCAGCACCGAGCGTACATAAGCGTCGGTATCGACGTGCATCGCCGCGGAATTTTGCGCCTCGGCCAAAAAATCGGTGATCACCGTGTCCATGCGGTCGCGCGGCACCGATTTCAAGGCGGCCATCGCTTGGCCGAGCTTTTGCACCTCCTTCGGACCGAGCAGCTTGAGAACTTCCGCCGCCTGATCGGTACCCAGAGAAATCAGCAGGATGGCGCTTTTCTCGACCCCGTCGTCAGCCGCCATTGGCGCCCATCCATTCCTTGATGATCGCGGCGACGATATGCGGGTCCTGTTGCGCTAGGGCGCGCAATTCGGCGAGTTTCTTCTCCAGCAATTTGGCTGCGGTCAGCACGGCTTCTTCTCCTTCCTCATTGAGGGTTTCCTCTTCATCGCCACCGGCGATGACATCGACGCGACCGCCAACCTTTTCCTCGACCGGTGGTGGTGGCAACATTGTTTTGATCAGTGGACGAACGACACCCAACAGCAAATAAGCGATGATCGCGGCGATTGCCGCGTACTTGAACAACTCTACGGCGGTGGATCTCGTTTCCGGGTCGCGCCAAGCCGGCACACCCTCGTCCTTCTCGACGACGGTAAACGCTGCGTTAGCGACCGATAACGTGTCGCCCCGCTCGTTGCTGAAACCCATCGCCTCCTTGACCAGATCGTTGATCTGTTTGACTTCCGCTTCCGGCAAGGGCTTGTTGACCAGCTTGCCGTCCTTGCCCGGCTCCTTGCGCTGATTGACCACCACCGCCGCCGAAAGACGTTTGATCGTCCCCATCGCCTGTTTGACGTGGCGGACGGTCTTATCGACCTCATAGTTGATCGTCGAATTTTTGCTGGTGCTCAGGGGCTGGCCGACGCTGGCGATCGGCGCCTGCACGCCGGCGGCGTTGATTTGTCCGGGAACCGGCGCCGGCGGTTTGCCACCGGCCGTGCCGGCCGCAGGCGGTTGCGTCAGCGGCGCGGTCGCCGGAACCGGCGGCTGGTTGGTCAGCGCGCCAGGAACGCCCTGGGCACTTGGATTGGTGCTGGCGGTTTCACTGGTCTGCTGGCTGCGGATGCTGATTTCCGGCGGCGTGGTGTTCGGTCGGTGCGTCTCGGCCGTCTGCTCGGCTTGCGAGAAATCGATGTCGGCGGCGATCTGCACCCGGAAGTTGCCGGCACCGATGATCGGCGTCAGGATGTCTTCAACGCGCTTGATGATGCTGGCCTCGACTTCCTGAATGTATTTCACCTGCGTCGGGTCGAGACCGGCTTCGAGCAGTTTGCTCTTCACCTGCGAGATCAGCGCGCCGCTCTGGTCGAGCAGGGTCACTGCCGCCGGCGCCAATTGCGGCACGCTGGCAGCGATCAGATTCTGGATGCCGGCGATCTGCAAGGGTTCGAGCGTCCGTCCCGGATACAGGTTGAGCAACACCGACGCCGACGGCTTCTGTTCTTCACGCATGAAAACGCTCGGTTTGGGAATCGCCAGATGCACCCGCGCCAGTTGCACCGCGGCGATCGACTGGATCGTCCGCGCCAGCTCGCCTTCCAGGCCCCGTTGATAGTTGATCTGTTCGGCGAACTGGCTGATGCCAAATTTCTGCGATTCCATCAATTCGAAACCGACCGCCCCGCCGCGTGGCAAGCCCTGGGTCGCCAAGCGCAACCGCACGTCGTGAACCCGGTTGGCGGGTACCAGAATCGCGCTACCCGAGTCGTTGAACTTGTATGGCACGTTCATTTGCTCTAGCGCGGCGATGATCGCGCCACCGTCTCGCTCGGTGACGTTCGAGAAGAGAATCTTGTATTCGCTTTGCCGAAACATCAGCGCGGCAACGACCAGCAGGGCGATCACTGCCGCGATGGCGACCATCAGCAACACTTTCTGCCGGTTGCTCAAGCGCGCCAAAGCCTCGCGGGCGCGATCGAGAGGGCTGAGCGCGCCAGTAGTCTCGGAAAGCTCGGTGTCGGCTGTCGCCATGCGTCGGATACGGAAAAAGCCTGCTGCGGCAAGCAAAAAGCGCAATAAAACGGTTAAATACTCTGCTATTGTAGCGGCTAATTGCACCCGTCTTGGCAAACCATCCGGAAGTCGTTCCTATGTCGAGCGCTGAAAGCAAGGCGCAAGAACTGCAACGTGCCTTCGATGTCTTCAATCAAGTCTCGCAATCGCTGACCCAGTCATATCAGGAACTGCAGGGCCGGGTCGAATCGCTGACCGCCGAACTGGCCGTCGCCAACGGTGAATTGCGTCGGCAATACCAGGAAAAGGAAGCCCTTTCCGAGCGATTGTCGCTACTGCTCGACGCCTTGCCGGCCGGCGTGGTGGTGCTCGACAGTACCGGGCGGGTCAGTGACGCCAATCCGGCGGCCTGCCGGATGTTCGGCGACGCTCTGCTCGGCGGTTTGTGGTCGGTGGTTGCCGGCTCGCGGCTAATGGCCACTGAATCGCCGAGCGAATGGCAACTCGGCGGCTGCCGCCTGACCCTCGCCGAAAGCCCGCTCGACTCCACCGGCGGCAAAATTCTACTGATCCACGACCTGACCGATGCCTACCACCTCAAGGCCGAAGTCGAACGCAACCAGCGGCTGGCGGCGATGGGCGAAATGGCCGCCTCGCTGGCGCATCAACTGCGTACGCCGCTGGCCACCGCTTTGCTTTACAGCGCCAACCTCGAGCGGGCGGATCTGACGGAATCGGCGCGTCTGCGTTTTGCCGGCAAAACCAGCACCCAGCTCAAGCGGCTTGAAAAATTGATCCAGGAGGTGCTGCTTTTCGCGCGCGGCGAAAGCCTTGGTCGCGAGCAGCTGTCGGTCGGAGAATGGCTCAACGAGGTCAGACAGACCGTCGAACCGCTGTTCATCGACAAGCAAGTCGCTTTGCGGATGGATTCGGCCGTCGAAACGGTGTTCCCGGGAAATCGCAAGGCATTGGCCGGCGCGCTGATGAACCTGCTCGAAAACGCCTTGCAGGCGTGTCGGACAGGCGACGAGGTGACGCTGACTACCCGTCTGGTCGACGACTGTTTGCGAGTCGGCGTCCACGATAGCGGCTGCGGCATGACGCCGGAGACGCAGCGGCGCATTTTTGAACCCTTTTTCACCACCCGTGTTCAGGGAACCGGACTAGGACTCGCCATCGCCCTTGGCGTTGCCCGTGCCCACGGTGGCAATATCGAAGTGCGGTCGACACCTGGCGCCGGCTCGGAATTCGCCATCCTCCTGCCGATTCCGGAAAACCGGCACGATCGCTGAAGGCGACACGACACCGCCTGCGATCGACTATGCTGAACGGGCATGACCGATGAGGAAGGCGAATGACACAGAGTTTACCGATCCTGGTCGTCGAAGACGACGCCGCCCTGCGCGAGGCGGTCTGCGATACGCTCGAACTGTCCGGGCAGACGGTGATAGCCACGGGTGGGGGCGAAGACGCCCTGCAACTTCTTGAGCGCCAAGCCGTGTCATTGGTGATCAGCGACGTGCGGATGCTGCCGATGGACGGTATCGCTCTGCTCAAGGCCATTCGCCACCGTTTGCCGGCACTGCCCGTGGTGCTGATGACCGCCTTCGCCGACGTAGACCGCGCCGTCGAAGCGATGCGTGCCGGCGCCTGCGACTTCCTGCTCAAACCCTTCGAGCCGGCGGCGCTGCTTGGCCACGTCATGCGCTATCGCTTGCCGGAAGCGCTGACCGACGAAGGCGTGATCAGCCACGATCCGCTGAGCGCCAATCTCTTCACCCTGGCCGGACGAGTCGCGCAAACCGACACCACCGTGCTGCTGACCGGCGAAAGCGGTGTCGGGAAGGAAGTGGTGGCGCGTTACATTCACCACCACTCGGCACGACGCCAAGGGCCATTCGTGGCCATCAATTGCGCGGCGATTCCCGACACGCTGCTTGAAGCAACACTATTCGGCTACGAAAAGGGCGCTTTCAGCGGTGCCGTGCAAGCGCAGGCCGGCAAGTTCGAGCAAGCGCAGAACGGTACGCTATTGCTCGACGAAGTCACCGAAATGCCACTCTCGCTACAGGCCAAGCTGTTGCGCGTCCTGCAGGAACGCGAAGTCGAGCGGGTCGGCGGCAAAAAGCCGGTCAACCTCGACATCCGGATCATCGCCACCTCCAACCGCGAGATGCTCGAAGCGGTCGGCAAAGGGCTATTCCGCGAAGATCTTTACTACCGTCTGAACGTCTTTCCGCTGCCGATTCCGGCGCTGCGTGAACGGCGTCAAGATATCGTGCCGTTGGCGCGGCATTTTCTGGCGCAACACGGAGGGCGTTCGGGCCGACCCGGCCTGCGGCTGTCGGCGGCAGCGGAACACGCATTGCTGCAGCACTCTTGGCCCGGCAACGTCCGGGAACTCGAAAACGTCATCCAACGGGCCATCATTCTGGCAGTGGGCGAGGAAATCGACTGCGACGCGCTGCACCTGCTGCCGAAAGCCGGCGCGGCCGACTTCGGCCGGTCAGTGATCGAAAAAATGGCGGTGTCCGTTCAATCGTCAGGCAGTGCGCCATTCCCGCCACCCAGGAATACCGATGACATCCGCGAGGTCGAAAGGACGCATATTCTCGACACCCTGGCCGCCGCCGGCGGCTCACGCAAACTAGCCGGCGAGCGTCTCGGCATGTCGGAGCGCACCTTGCGCCATAAATTGCGACAATACCGACTGGAAGGATTCCTCAAGGAATGATTTTTTGCCACATCATCTGGCGCAATTATTGCTTGAATACCCACTACGTTCGGAGTAAGCCATGGATACCAAAGGGATCGACCAGATGTTGAGCATGATGCGCGCGGCCTCGGCGACCGCCGCCGCCCGTCCGGGTGAAGCACCGGGCGCTGCGAGCAGCGGGCCGGACTTCGCGCAAGTGTTGCAGAACTCGCTGGCCCAGGTCAATGCCACCCAACAACAGGCGGAAACCCAGGCGGCAAATTTTGCCGCCGGCAACAACAGCGAAAACCTGCAGGACGTGATGATGGCGTTGCAAAAAGCCAACATCTCGTTTCAGGAGATGATCCAGGTGCGCAACAAACTGGTCACCGCCTATCACGATGTGATGAACATGCAGGTTTAGGATTTTAAATAATTAACTAAAAATTATTATATTTTTTGCGGCGATGACTTCGCGTTGATTTGGATTGACCCTGCCCCCGAAAACGTATCCCTTGCTGAGTGGTCCAATGCACACAGGGAGAGCGAAAATGACGAAGACGACGAAGATGAGGGTGCGGTATACGCTTTGAGTTCAAACCAGTGGCTGTGTGCAGCTGGTCAAAGGCGGCCAGAGCATTGCGACGGCGGCAAGGACGCCGGTAGTAGTTGGGCAGACGTTGTTCAACTGGCTTAGGCCAAGCGGCCGGGCAGCTCACCGGAGTGGACAGTAAGGCGGTAAACGCCGGACAAATGGAGATAGCTCGGTTGCGCGCCGAGTTGGACCGGGTGACGATGGAGCATGACATCCTGGGACAAGCGACGGCGTACTTCGCCAAGGCAGCGAAGTGAAGTACGTCTTCATCCATCGGCATCGACACGTATGGCCGATCTTCGTTCAATGTCGGGTACTTGTGTCAGCGTAAGCGGATATCACGAGCGCTTCGTTCGCCGGGCCAACCAAGCGCAACGCCGCCATCTGAGCGACGATGCGCTACTCTTACACATCAAGGCGGTCCATGCCCAAACCCGTGGCGGCTATGGCTGGCCGCGCATCAGGCAGGAGCCGCTCGCGGGCGGTATTCGTGTGGGCCAGCAAGGAGCGGGGGCAAACGCTCTTGCAGCAGCACGGCATTTGCGTCAATGACAGGCGGCGCTTCAAGGTCACCACCGACAGTAATTTCGATCTGCCAATCTCACCCAATCTGCTCAACCGTGTGTTTGTCGTGACCGAGCCCGACAAGGAGTGGGCGGGCGGCATCACGTACATCGCGACCGACGAGGGTGAGCTGTTGCTGACCTTGGTGATCGACCTGTTCAGCCGACAAGTGGTGGGTTGGGCATTGCGTCAGGACATGACGCGCGAGATCGTCATCGAAGCGCTGCCCATGGCATGGTTCAAGCGTAATCCGAGCAAGCAGGCCGGGCTGATCTTACACAGCGATCGAGTCCGCCAATACGTCAGCCACGACTTCAGAGAAGCCTTGAAGGAGTATGGCATCACCAGTTCGATGAGCCGGCGCGGCAACTGTTGGGACAACGCCTGCAGCGAAACATTGTTCGGGTCGCTCAAGGTGGAGCGGCTCCACGGGCGACGCTTAACCACCAGACGCCAGGCAATAGACAAGACCACCGTCTGGCTGCTCTGGTACAACACACCCGTCTGCACTCGACGCTGGCCGATGTCAGCCCGATCCAGTTCGAGCAGAACTGGCTTGCGGCTTGGCCAATACCAGCCAACTCGTGGGCTCGGTTATGGGGTACGTATTCCAGGGGCAAGGTCAATTTGAAATGGAATCTGACAAGGTAGAACTAATCGTTCCCTGTATGTCTGATGGGAACCTACATATTTTGCGGAGCGCCATGACCAAGTAGACACCGCTTTTCCTCAGCCGCCGAGCACGGACGCCGCGGGCGGATTGCTTGTTCCCTGCAGGTTTAAAAATTGACTTGAGCACGGCCGGAGCCCTCTGTATAATCTTTGCTCGCAACACAAGGCGCCCGTAGCTCAGCTGGATAGAGTACTTGGCTACGAACCAAGGGGTCGGGCGTTCGAATCGCTCCGGGCGTGCCAGCAAGTCGCAAGCATTCAAGCCACCTACACGGTGGCTTTTTTGCGTCTACTCCCGTCAGTGGCTCCGTTGGATCGACAGCCATGATGGCCGGGTGGTCGATCGCTTTGCTCCTCAACCCGAGAGTTTGCATCGGAACCAGTCGAGCCGGCATGTGGAAACGGTGCTTTGGCAAGCGTTCGATCAGGCGCGGAGGTAAAATGTCCAGCGCACGCGCGATGGACCATGCCATGGGGCGGGTCGCGCACGGCAGCGTGCTTTCGACTTGAATGGGAGATGATGAATGGGCCAAACAGCCACCAGTAACCTTCGCACTGTCGCACTCGTCGGGCACGGTGCCGCCGGCAAGACCACCCTGGCCGAAAGCCTTCTCGCCGCTACCGGCACCATCGCCACTCGCGGTGTCGTCGAGCGTGGCAACACCGTTTGCGATTTCGATCCGCAGGAGAAGGAATTCGGCCATTCTCTGAACTCGGCGCTGGTCAGCTTTCCTTGGCAGGATGTGCAGATCCATCTGATCGATACGCCGGGGTTTCCCGATTTTGCCGGCCAGGCGATCAGCGCTCTGGCCGCCGTCGACACCGCGCTGGTGGTCATCAATGCACAGAACGGCATTGAGTTGTCTACCGACCGCATGATGCGACTGGCAGCGGCGCGCGGTGTCTGCCGGATGATCGTGATTAACAAGATCGACGCCGAAAACATCAATCTGCCGGCGCTGGTCAGTGAAATCCGCGAGCGTTTCGGGCGCGAATGCATGTTGCTCGACTTGCCGGCCAAACACGGTAGCGAGGTTGTCGAACTGCTCGGCCACGACGACGGTGAGAGCGATTTCGAGTCGGTCGCCGCCGCTCATCGCGCGCTGATCGACCAGATTGTCGAAGAAGACGAAGATCTGTTGGCACGTTACCTGGAGGAAGGCGTCGATCCCAGTCCTGATGAATTGCATCAGCCATTCGAAAAGGCCCTGCGCGCCGGCCATTTGATTCCCATTCTTTTCGTTTCCGCACGCACCGGCGCCGGTATTCCGCAGCTGCTCGACGTGCTTGCCCGTCTGGCGCCGAATCCGACCGAAGGCAACCCCCCTCTGTTTTATCGGGGCGAACCGGGTGGCGAAAACGAAGCCTTCGAAGCGGTGCCCGACGCGCAGAAGCATGTGTTGGCGCATGTGTTCAAAGTCGTCAGCGATCCATTCATTGGCAAGGTCGGTGTGTTCCGGGTTCATCAGGGAACGGTGCGCAAGGATTCACAGCTTTTTGTCGGCGACAGCAAGCGGCCTTTCAAGGTCGGCCATATCTACCGCTTGCAAGGCAGGGAATACGTTGAAATGGATGCGTTGCTGCCTGGCGATCTTGGCGCCATCGCCAAAGTTGAAGAAATTGAGTTCGACAGCGTGTTGCACGATTCCCACGATGAAGACCATATCCACCTCAAGGCGCTCGATTTCCCGCAACCGATGCAGGGTTTGGCCGTCCATGCCAAACGTAAGGCCGATGAACAGCGCCTGTTCGAAATCCTGCACAAATTGGAAATCGAGGATCCCTGCTTCAAGGTCGAACGCCACCCGACGACCAACGAAACGGTAATCCGCGGTATCGGCGAAATGCATCTGCGCGCCAAACTGTCGCGACTCGCCTCGCAGTACAAGCTGGAACTGGACACCAAACCGCCCCAGATCGCGTATCGCGAGGCGATAACCGGTTCGGCTGAAGGTCATTGCCGCCACAAGAAGCAAAGTGGTGGCGCCGGTCAATTCGGCGAAGTGGCTTTGCGTGTCGAACCGCTGGAGCGTGGCGCCGGTTTCGAATTCGTCGATATCGTCAAAGGCGGAGTGATCCCCGGGGTGTTCATGGCGGCGGTAGAAAAGGGCGTCAGACAAGCCCTGGCCGACGGGGTGGTCGCCGGGTTCCCGGTCGAAGATTTGCGCGTCACCGTTCATGATGGCAAATCGCACCCGGTCGACGGCAAGGATATCGCTTTCTTCACCGCGGCACGCAAGGCGACCGTCGAAGCCATCCGCAATGCCAAGCCGATCATTCTCGAACCGGTGGTCGACATCGAAATTCTCGCTCCGGAAGCGATGACCGGCGATGTCACTGGCGATCTGTCGAGCAAGCGTGGCCACCTGACCGGCACGCAACCACGCGGCCCAGGAATCATGGCGATCACCGGCGAGGTGCCAATGGCCGAGCTCGATGGTTATCAGTCCCGGCTGAAATCGATCACTGGTGGCCAGGGCTCGTACAGCATCGCTTTTTCACACTACGCGCAAGTGCCGCCAACGGTGCAACAACAGTTGGCTTCCCAACACAAGGTGGTCGAAGAAGAGTAAAACTTCGCCGACACGCGCGAGCAGCCGCAGGATGGCCGGCTGGTTCGACCCTTCCGGTTGGGTTTTCCCGATTGCCCGACGCCTGCTTTATGGCTGGGTGCGGACGACGGTTTTCCCGGCGAATGCCGCCGAGCTTGACGTCGACCCGGGCAAGCCGGTCTGCTATGTGCTGCAGGATCGACACTTTTCGAACACCCTGCTGCTTGCCGAGGAAACGCGGCGAGCCGGCTTGCCACTCGCTGAAACGCCGCTGGAAGACGACCGACGGCGCTTGCTGCCACGATCATTCTTTTTTCTGCACCGCGAACGCGAGTTGCTGGATCGCCCGTCCGAGGCGATCCGCCATTCGCCGCTGCTTGTCAATCTGGTCCGCCAAGGACTTGCCGACCCGCTACTCGAGGTGCAACTGGTGCCGGTGGTGGTTTTGTGGGGCCGCGCGCCGCGCCAACAGGATTCGATCCTCAAGGCGCTGTTTTCGGAAAACTGGCGGCCACCGGGCGCATGGCGACAACTGTTGAGAATCATCCTGCACGGCCGTAACGTGCTGGTACGCTACAACCGGCCGATTTCACTGCGCGGTTTGCTGCAAGAGGGCATCGGCGAGGAGCAGGCGATTCGTAAACTGTCGCGGGTGTTGCGAGTGCATTTTCGCCGACAGCGCGAAATGGCGATCGGTCCCGATCTGTCGCACCGCCACACGCAGGTCGACGATGTGCTGGCCGCCGAGCGGGTGCGGGCGGCGATTGCCGTCGAAGCGCAAACTCACGGCATTGACATCGACGAAGCGCGGACTCGTGCTCGCCGCCACGCACTGGAGATCGTCTCCGATTACTCCTACGGTGTGCTACGCGCACTCGAGCTGCTGCTCAACTGGTTATGGACGCGGTTGTACGACGGCATTGCGACGCACAACATCGATGTGGTGACACGCATCGCGCCCGGTAACGAGATCGTCTACATCCCCTGCCACCGCAGTCACATCGATTATCTGCTGTTGTCCTACCTGATTCACCGCCACGGCTTGACGCCGCCGCACATCGCCGCCGGCAGCAATCTCAATCTGCCCTTGGTCGGCCCGCTGCTGCGCCATGGCGGCGCTTTCTTTTTGCGCCGCAGTTTCAAAGGCGAGGCTTTGTATGCGGCAGTGTTCGACGAATACCTGCACCTGATGCTAAGCCGAGGTTTTCCGATCGAATACTTCATCGAAGGCGGCCGTAGTCGCAGCGGCCGGATGTTGCCACCGAAGGCAGGCATCCTCGGAATGACCATCAACAGTTTCGTCCGCGCGCATCGGCGACCACTGGTGTTCGTGCCGGTGTATATCGGCTACGAAAAACTGCTCGAAGGCAAAACCTATCTCGGCGAACTAGCCGGCAAGCCGAAGCAGCGCGAATCGCTGTTGGCCCTGCTCAAGACCGTACGCCAGCTCAAACGGGTCTTTGGTCAGGTACACGTCAACTTCGGCCAACCCCTGCCGCTGGCCGATTTTCTGGACCGCCAGCATGCCGGCTGGCAAACGACGGACATTACGGGCCATGAGTCAGCGGATTGGTCTCGCTTGACCACCCGTCGGGCGGCTGTCGAACTGGCTACCCGGATCAACGAAGCAGCAGTGCTCAATCCGATCAACCTGATCGCCCTGACGTTGCTGGCGACACCCAAACACACCGCCGACGAACGGTCGCTGCACCGGCTGCTCGAGCATTATCTAGCGTTGGTCCGGGAGACGCCTTATGCCGCGAATACCATTTCATGCCCGTTGCCCGCCAATGAAATCGTCGCCTATGCCGAGCGGCTGGCCGTCGTCGAACGTTTTCGTGATCCGCTGGGTGACCTGATCCGTATTTCCGAGCAGCAGGCACCCCTGTTGGCCTACTTCCGCAACAATGTTCTGCACCTGTTTGCCGTGCCGGCGGTGATTGCCTGTCTACTCAGCCATAACAGCCGCCTGGATCCGCAACGGATGAACCAAGCCGTCGCTGGCATTTGCCTACTCATGCGCGCTGAACTTTTTTTGCGTTGGACAGGAGAGCAGTTGCCAACGGTGATCGAGACGGTCACCGGCGTATTGCTGGCGCGTGGGCTGCTTAGACGATCGGCACGTTCCGCCCGACTGGCCGCTCCCGAACCGATCAGCCGTGAATTCGCTGAATTGCGGCTGATCGGTGAAACGGTTCGTCCAATGCTCGAACGCCACTTTCTGACCCTGGCGCTGTTACATCGTCATGGGAGCGGTCAGGTTACCCGTCAGACACTGGAAATCGATTGCCTGCAGCTAGCGCAACGACTGTCGTTGCTCTACGAATTCAACTCGTCGGAGTTTCCCGACCAAGCCACTTTTTCGGCTTTCATCAGCAGTCTGATCGACGCCGAGGTACTGGATCAGGACATGCAGGGCCGGCTGCATTTCGACGAGCGGCTGACAGTCACGCTGGAGCATGCCGAACTGGTTCTTTCCGCGGAAGCCCGGCAAGCGATCCGCCGGGTGACGCGAGCCGCTCCGGCCGGCTGAGTACGCTTTTCCAGCCAGGCGGCGGAAGCGGGTCGCGTCGGCGAATACCGACTACAACCCGCCGGAATCGCTCAGACGCGCCCTCCCGAACCGCGGCGCACGGCTTGTTCGAGACGTTGTTTCTCGGCGTAGACCTTATTGGCGTACTCCTGCTCCGGGTCGTCGAACGCTCCGCCGTAGTGTTGCAGGCCAGCCGTCAGGCTACCCCGCCAGCGGATCGCCTCTTCGAGAACCTGCACACCGACCTGGATATTGGTCACCGGATCGATGAAGGGCTGGTCGCCCGCGCCGTGGGGCACTTTATCCAGATGGATCCCGGGGATGACCTGCATCAAGCCCTTGGCACCGCTGACGCTCTCGGCGAACGGATTGAAGCGGGACTCGATGCCGATCATGGCTATGATCAGCAGCGGGTCGAGTTGATGCTCGCGCGCAACGGCCTGCGCGGCGCGAAAGACGGGAACCAGGGCTTCCGGTGCCACCTTGTAGCGCCGCGAAACGAAGTCCAACGCGCGCTCCATGCGCGGAGTCAGCGTTTCCGATTTCTGCGGGGCGATGAGTGGACCCGTCGAAAACTCGTCTATCGTCGGTTCGGGCAGTTCCGCACGGGCTTCGACATCGACGTCCACTTTTTCGGCAAATACACCCATCTGCGAGGATGGTTTGATCGACCCCACCAGGAGCATCAGCCCGACGATGATGAGGGGATATTGAACGAAACTGAAAGTGACGTCATTACGACGTCCACTGATCATTTTTATAGAAGCTGCTGTTGACATGCTCTCTCCTTCACTTTGGTCGCCTGGCCAATGAAACCGAACCGACGAGGGACGTAACAGGCGGATGCAAGGCCTCGATTGCCTGGGTTATGCCTACCCCGAGACCAGAACTCTGATCGCACATGACAGTCAGCGAACAGAGCATAAAGTATGCAAATGACAATCTGCGATACGTTTGATTGCAACTGGAGCGAACGCAGTCTATTGATTAATCTCGAATTGGTCAACCAGAAGAAAATTTATGCCCCAAATTTTCCTGTATGCCGGCTGATTTTCGCATCGAGAAACTGCAAATATCAGACGCTTGCGACATCTTTTGGATGAAGCTCGTGAAGCCGCTTTACTGCTGATGGAAATCCCGAAAATCGCGCTTGGCAAGCCGATTCAAGTCTGTCAAGGTGGTCATTTTCGCCAACCGACCGCGCTTGGCGGAAGTTGCACGGTGGGTCGTCAGGAAGGAGTGCAGCCATTGTGCTCGCGTCTGCCCAAACGTTGGAGGGACAAGTCGGGCCAGAACCTGTTTGCTGGCTGGAGCGCCCGGAAATCAGCCTGGTGAATAGGAGATGGGCTATTTTTGAGAAAGGTGGCGTGACATGCCCGGACGACAACCCATCCGTCTACCGCCAGCCAGGCGCGACATGCAGCGGCGAACCGGGAGAAAAGCCAGGCGACGGTGCGAACAAAGGGTCGATTTGTCGTTTGTCGGCCTCAAAAAACCAGGTGTCTCAAAAAAATTACAAAACTCCACCACGGCGACAATTCCGCATTGCGTGTCACTTTGATTTGAATTACCTTGAGATTTTTACTTTGATTCGAACCACTCGGACGGAGAAACGGAATGGAAGCGTTTAGCTGGAATCAATGCTACGTTACCGGCCTGACCACCGTCGATAAGCAGCATCGTCATCTGGTCAATCTCCTGAATGGCTTGGGCGAGTTGCTGATGCAGACGCACGAGCCGGCGACCAAGGCGCTGGAAGAAATTTTCCAGCAACTGGCCAGCTACGCCCAGTATCACTTCCAGGAAGAAGAGAAATTGATGAACGAACACCAACTCGATCATCAATTGACCTCGTCGCATCTCGTCGATCACCAACGCTTCATTCAGGAAGTGCTCCAGCTACGCCATAGCATGCTCGCCTCGCCTGGCGAAGAATCTCGTCGGCTGTTGCATTTTCTGTGCGACTGGCTGACGTACCACATTCTCGGCAGCGACCAGATCATGGCCCGGGCGATTGCGGCGAAAACCTCCGGAAACTTCGACGAGCAAGCAACGCACGTGCTGGTGACAAGACACCACGATCTAGCCACCGAAATGCTGCTGAAGGCTCTGGATCGCCTGTTCAAGAAGATGTCCGAGCGCAATTTGATGCTTTACGAGCTCAATCAAACACTGGAGTCACGTGTCGAGGAACGAACTCGCGAGCTGCTCCAGGCGAATCAACGCCTGGCAACGATCGCGATGACCGACAGTCTGACGGGCCTGCCGAACCGGCGGCAGGCGATGATCACTTTTCGCCTGGTCTGGAACGATGCGCTCGTACAGCGCCAGCCATTATCCTGCATGGTGATCGATGCCGACGATTTCAAGACGATCAACGACACCTATGGACACGACGCTGGGGATGAAGTGCTCTGACAACTGTCCTACCGTCTGGCCAGCGCGGTGCGCACTGATGATCACGTTTTTCGGCTTGGTGGTGACGAATTCATGGTGCTCTGCAGCAACACCCCACTGACCGGCGCGCTGGTGCTCGCCGAAAAAATCCTGGCCGATATCCGTGATTTGCAGGTCAAGGCGAACAGCGGCATCTGGCAGGGCAGCGTCAGCATCGGCGTCGCGGTTCCCGGTCAATCCACGCACAGCTTCGAGGAATTGTTCAAATTGGCCGACGAAAGCGTCTATCTGGCCAAACGCAAGGGACGCAACTGCGTGGCCACCGTCTGTGAAAGGCCCACTGCCCAGCGTTGATCGTGCGTCGGGCATCGTGCTGGAGCCCGCGCGCCGCTCAGTCGCTATCTGACGAAAATACTCCGCCGGCTATTCACGGATTTTTGCCAGGCAGTTGCGATAGCGCTCCTCGACGCGCCGCGCGAACCATTCGGTGGTCAGCCTGCGGACGATTTTCGGGCTTTTCAAGTCGATTCGCGGAATCAATTCGCGCGGTTGCCGTTCGCCTTGCGCATCGGCCAGAGCGTAGAGCCGTTGATAGAGCGTGCTCTGCTCGAATGATAAGGTCTTTTCCAGCTTCAAATCACGCAGGATCGCCGATTCATCGAGATCCAGACGCGGTCGGAGCACCAGAATCGCCCGCAGTGTTTCGCTGCTCTCCGGCGCGACGGTGCCATCGGCATAGCGCAGCAGATCGCCGTCCAGCGTCAGTGGCCGACCACTGAGACGGGAAACCGCTTGCTGAAAAGCGGCGTTACGGCTGCTGTAACGGCCGGCGTTGAAATCGGCGAAACGATAAAGCATCTTGCTGTAGCTGCTCCGGTAGTCGAGCAGGTTGGCGATACCGAAATACACTCCACCACGACGGGTGAACACTTCGTCGCGGAGGCTGCCTTGCCGCGGATACGGGTACGGCTTCAGACGGGAATGCTCTTCGGCAAAAGTGATGCTCACCTGCATCGGCCCGCCGGTACGCACCGGGTTGTAACCGCTCAACAGCGTCTTGCCGAGCGGCAATTCGGAGATCATGTCCTGGTAGAGGATGTTCACTTCATTTTCGGTGCGCAGCGCATCGATGCGCGCCTTGTAACTGCGTCCGTCGGGCGACGATTTTTCGAGCGCCACATCGAGCGCCAGCTTTGGAATGCCATAGCGTTCGCGCCGCGTCTCGATTTCCCGCCAGACGATCTTCGACAAGCCGGCAACCGCCGGATTGCTCTGGAACGTCGATTCCTGCTCGATGATCGCGATAGTGGCGCAGACGTTTTCCGGCAGCAGACGGATTGGCAAGGTGACGAACGCGGCGTGGATGTCGGCGACCCACGCGCCGCGGTTGCTGACGTACGCCGGCAACAGACGGTCGATCAGTTCTCGTCCGGCGCGTTCGCCAAGCACCGGCGCCGATGGAATCGCCGGCGAAGGTACGGGCGCCGGCAGCGGAGTGACCGGTGGTACATAAACCGGCGGCTGCGGTCGCGGCGTTTCTGGCTTCGGGAGCGGGGCCGGCGGCGGCGCGGGTCTGGGGATGGGCGTTGACCGTTGCCCGGGAACCGGTCGTGACTCGTACGAACCATCGGTGGCGCAACCGGTCAGCATCGTCAGCAGCGCCAGTAGACTTACCCAGATAGACCGGCCCGTGTCTGAGCGCATTAGCATGTTCATTCTCCCATTACCCGGCCTTCCCGCCGTCGGTCGGCGCCGCCACGGTAGCCTCTCGCCGTTTTATCGATCGCCTGCAGACCACTGCTGAGATTGATTTCCCGGATCTGATGCCCGCGGCTTTTCAGTGCTTCGACGAATTCTGGCGCGAAACGGTTTTCCTCGAGCAACGTCGGACCGTTCAGCGAGCCGAAATTGGGCAGATCAATCGCCTGCTGCGGCGTCAGTTGCCAGTGGAACAACGCATAAAGCAGCTTGGCGGTGTAATGAATGATCATCGCCCCGCCCGGCGAACCGCCGCTGAACAGCAATTCACCGCTGTCGTCGTCGAAAACCAGCGTCGGACTCATCGACGACCGCGGCCGCTTGCCAGGCGCCAGGCGATTTGCCACCGGTCGGCCGTGGCCATCGCTGGCGGTGAAAGAGAAATCGGTCAATTCGTTGTTCAGCAGATAGCCGTTGACCATCTGCCGGGCGCCGAAAGCGTCCTCGATGGTGGTGGTCATCGCCAGCGCGTTGCCATGCGAGTCGATGATGCTGAAATGGGACGTGCCGTATTCCGCTTGTTCGGGCATCGCCGCCAAGGTCTGCGGTTCACCCGTGGGGTTGCCGGCTAGCGCGATCCCCTGGGTTTGCGGACCGATCAGGCGGGCGCGCGAATCGAGATACGCCGGCGCGAGCAGTGACTGCCAATCGCCGGCCGGCGGCATGACGAAATCGGGGTCGGCGAGGTATTGGGCGCGGTCGGCGAACGCCAATCGCGACGCCTCGCTATAGTAATGCAGCCACTGCGGGTCGGCGAAGGACAACGTCGGCGCCGGCGTCCGCTCGAGCAGGCCAAGAATCTGGGCAATCGCCAGCGCTCCGGAACCGGGCGGCGGAAAGCCGCAAATCCGGTAACGCCGCGGTGCTTCCACCGCTTTCGGTGCGTAGACGCTGCATAACGGCGAGCGAGGGATCGCCCGATACGCCGCCAGATCGGCCAGGCTGAGCGTACCGGGATTGTTGGGATGCTGCTGAACCTTGTCTACCATCGCCCGCGCCATGTCGCCTTCGTAAAATGCGCGCACACCGTCGTGGGCCAGACGGCGCAGGACCGCCGCCAGTTCGGGGTTGCGCAGGTGGCTGCCAATTGGCAAGGGCTGGCCTGCGCGGTCATAGAAGTATGCCCTGGCTTGTGGATCCTGGCGCAGATGCGGATCGGCGGCCAGCAGGGCATGCAGACGCCTGCTGATCGGAAAGCCGTCTTCGGCCAGACGGATCGCCGGCGTGAACAGCCGTGCCCAGGGCAGCCGGCCATGATCGCCATGCGCCATTTCCAGCAAGCGCAACGTTCCCGGTACGCCGACCGCGCGACCGCCGACCACCGCCTCGGCGAAAGTCATCACCGTGCCGTCCGGCTTGCTGAACAAGGTTTCGTCGGCTGCCGCCGGCGCCGTTTCGCGACCGTCGTAGGCGACTGTCCGCTGACCGTCGTGGTGCAGCAGGAAAGCGCCACCGCCGATACCGCTCGATTGCGGCTCGACCAAGGTCAGCACCAGTTGCACCGCTACCGCCGCGTCGACCGCCGATCCGCCGGCTTGCAACATCTCGACCCCGGCTGCGCTGGCCAGCGGGTGGGCGGTGGCAACGGCGAACTTGCGGCCGTGCCAGCCGGTCTGCTCACTCAGTCCGGACGGACCTTCCGGCTGGCGAAGGTCGACGGCGGCTGTGCTCGGATTGCGCGACGATTGCGGCACGCTGCCACATCCGACGGTTGACAGGGCGGTGATCAACGCCAGGCAAAACAGTTTCATGACTCATCCTTGAAGCGTGCAATCCGCCTGCGGCGCGGCGGGAAACGACCCACGGCGTCTTTGTCTCATTCTGTGGTAGGTGCGTCAACTGCCAGGCGATTGTGCTGTCCAATGCATTAGTATATTCTTATAAATATGTCAAATCAGCGTGTGCATTTCGTGAGGTGGCTTGGTTTCGTCGGCGGTCTGGCCGTGACGGTGGGGTCTGTTTTCGCCGGGCCTTTGGCTGAACAAACGGTACAGGCAATGGTGGTCGAGCAGACCTTTACCGCCGATGCGCTGGTCGAAGCGGTCCGTCAGGCGACCGTCGCCGCGCAAGTCACTGGCCGGATCGTTGAGGTTACGGTCGACGCCGGCCAGCGTGTACAAAGCGGCGCGACGGTGATGCGAATCGACGCGCGCGATGCCGCCGCCGCCGCCGCCGCCGCGTCAGCGCAGTTCGCCAACTCGCGCGCCAGTTTCCAGCGGCAACGCCGTTTGCACCAACAGGGTTTCATCAGCCAGGCGGCACTCGACAAGGCGCAGGCCGATCTCGATACCGCTGACGCGACTTACCGCCAGGCGCAGGTCGCCGTCGGTCATGCGACGGTGCGAACGCCGATGACCGGTGTCGTCGCCCAGCGGCTCAGCGAACTCGGCGAAATGGCCAGCCCCGGCAAGCCGCTATTGCTGATTTACGACCCCACCGAGCTGCGCGTCACCGCCAGCGTGCCGCAGCATCGTCTGGCACAACTGCGCGCTGCGCGACAGGCGCGTGTCGAGTTTTCCGAATTAGGCAGGACGGTCGATGCCCGCGGGGTCAGCGTGTTGCCGATCGCTGATGCGGCGACGCATGTCTCGCCGGTACGGGTCGGCTTGCCGGACAGCATCCCTGGTCTGTTGCCAGGGATGCACGCCCGGGTACATTTTCTGCTTGGTCAGGCCGGCAAGCTCACCGTGCCACGAACGGCCATCGTCCGCCGCGGCGAAGTCGCCGCGGTCTATGTGCGGAACGCCCAGGGGATGCCGGTGTTGCGCCAGTTACGCCTCGGTGAGCCGCTCAATGACGCAACGGTTGAAGTGCTGGCCGGTCTGCAAGCCGGCGAACGGGTCATTCTCGATCCGATTCGGGCGGCCATCGAAAGCAAAACCAGCAGCGCGTCGGCTCGCTAAGACATGGGAATTTCTGGCCGCATCGCCCGCTTGTTCGCCGATTCGCAGCTCACCCCGCTGCTGGCGCTGGTCGCGCTGCTGATCGGGCTGTTCGCCACCTTGATCACACCGCGTGAAGAGGAACCGCAGATCGATGTGACGATGGCCGACGTGCTGATTCCTTTTCCGGGCGCGACGGTGGCCGACGTCGAGAACCTGGTGGCGACGCCGGCCGAGCAGGTGCTATCGCGGATGTCCGGCGTCGAGCATGTCTACTCGCTTTCTCAGCCCGGGCTGGCGGTGGTCACCGTCCAGTTCGCTGTCGGGGTCAAGTACAACGATGCTGTCGTCCGACTTTACGACACCGTTCATGCCCACCGCGACTGGCTGCCGCCGAACCTTGGCGTGCTCGAGCCGACGATCAAGCCGAAAGGTATCGACGACGTGCCGATCGTCTCGCTGACCCTATCGACCAGCGACCCGCAGCGTTCAGCGTACGATCTGCAACAGGTGGCGCGCGCCGCCGAAGTCGAATTCAAGCGCATCAAGGGAACCCGCGATGTAGCGACGCTCGGCGGTCCGGCGCACGTCGTGCGGGTGTTGATCGATCCGGAACGGCTCAACGCCTACGGCTTGACCGCGCAAGATCTGGCCGGTGCGCTTCGCGTCGGCAATAGCCGGCAAGCGTCGGGCCAGGTCGTTGCCGACAACCGCGAAGTGCGGGTCGAGACCGGAGCGTTTTTTGAATCGGCGGCGGATGTCGAAAAATTGTTGATCGCCGTGCGCGGCAACGCTGGCGCGCGTCTGCCCGTGTTTGTCGGCGATGTGGCCCGTGTCGAGGAGGGGCCGGATCAGCCGACACGCTACGTCTGGCTCGGAACGCGCGACGGCGTTTCGCCGGCAGTGACGGTGCAGATTTCGAAGAAACCCGGTGTCAATGCCGCCGACGTCGCCAATGCGGTGATCGCCCGCGCCAACGCCCTGCGCGGTACGCTGATTCCGGAGGGCGTCGAGGTGACCGTGACCCGAAACTACGGCGAGACGGCGACCGACAAGGCGCAGAAACTAATTGGCAAGCTGGCTTTCGCCACCGTTTTCGTGGTGCTGCTGGTCTTCTTCGCGCTCGGGCGCCGCGAAGCACTGATCGTCGGCGTCGCCGTCAGCCTGACGTTGTCGGCGACGCTGTTCGCCTCGTGGGCCTGGGGGTTCACTCTCAATCGCGTCTCGTTGTTCGCACTGATCTTCTCGATCGGCATCCTGGTCGACGACGCGATCGTCGTCGTCGAGAACATCCATCGTTGGCAGGCGCTGCATCCGGGCAAAGCGCTTCTTGAGATCATCCCCGGGGCGGTCGATGAAGTCGGTGGCCCGACGATTCTGGCGACGTTTACGGTTATCGCCGCGCTGCTGCCGATGGCTTTCGTCAGCGGCCTGATGGGGCCGTACATGAGCCCGATTCCGATCAATGCTTCGTTGGGGATGTTCATTTCGTTGGCCGTGGCTTTCGTCGTCACGCCTTGGTTGTCGGCTCGGCTGCTGACGACCTCGAGCGCCACGCATTCATCGGCGAGCAGCGGCAAACTCGACCGCTTTTTCCGGCGATTGTTGGCCCCGTTTCTCGACCCGCGGAGCGGTCCGGCGGCGCGACGTCTGCTATGGTTCGGCGTACTGTTATTGATCGCCGGTTCATTGACGCTGGCCGCGGTCCGGCTGGTGGTGCTCAAGATGCTGCCTTTCGACAACAAGAGCGAATTTCAGGTTGTTCTCGACATGCCGGCCGGCACCCCGCTCGAGGAAACCGCCCGCGTGCTACGCGAAATCGGCGACCAAGTGCTGCAAGTGCCGGAAGTGAGCAACTATCAGGCGTATGCCGGTACCGCCAGCCCGATCAACTTCAACGGTCTGGTCCGCCAGTATTACCTGCGCGCCGCTCCGGAACTCGGCGACCTGCAGGTGAACCTGGTGGACCGGCAGCACCGTTCGCGGCAAAGTCACCAGATCGCCAGCGCCCTGCGCGGTGACATCGAAGCGATCGGCCGCCGTGCCGGCGGCAACGCCAAGGTCGTCGAAGTGCCGCCCGGCCCGCCGGTGCTTTCGCCGATCGTCGCCGAGATTTACGGTCCTGATTACCGTGGGCAGATCGCCGTCGCCAAGGAAGTTCGCCAGGCGCTGGCAACGACGGCCGACCTGGTCGGTATCGACGACTCGGTCACCGCCGACGGCAGCAAGACGGTGCTGCACGTACTGCAGAGCAAGGCGGCGCTGCTCGGTGTCACACAGAACGAGATCATCGACACCGTCCGACTAGCGATGAGCGGCGAGGACGTGACGCCGATGCGCAACACCGGCTCAAAATTCGAGATTCCGGTCCGCGTCGTTCTGCCCGCCGAACGGCTCGGTTCGCTCGACGCCGTGCTGAAACTGCGTGTTCGTTCGACCGACGGCCGATTGCTGTCCGTCTCCGAACTGGTCGAAGTGCGTCAGGAACCGCGTGAAAAAGTGGTGTACCACAAGGATCTGCTGCCAGTGGTCTATGTCGTCGCCGACATGAGCGGGCAACTCGATTCGCCGTTATATGGCCTGTTCGCCGCTCGCGGCGCGATTGCCGATCGGTCGCTGACCGGCGTCGCGCATGCGGGCGGCACGCTGGAGGAACGCTTTATCAGTCAACCGTCGGCCGCAGACGCCGGCTACAGCCTGAAATGGGACGGCGAATGGCAGATCACCTATGAAACCTTCCGTGACATGGGGATTGCCTACGCGGTCGGCCTGATCCTGATCTATCTGCTGGTCGTGGCGCACTTCAAAAGTTATCTGTTGCCGTTGATCATCATGGCGCCGATTCCGCTGACCATCATCGGCGTGATGCCGGGACACGCGCTGCTCGGCAGCCAGTACACCGCCACCTCGATGATCGGCATGATCGCCCTGGCCGGAATCATCGTCCGCAACTCGATTCTGCTGGTCGATTTCATCCGTCAGCAGCGCGATCACGGGTTGCCATTGCAGGAAGCAATCATCCAGTCGGCTGCCGTGCGCGCCAAACCGATCGCTCTGACCGCGCTGGCGGCGATGCTCGGCGCGTTGTTCATCGTTGACGATCCGATCTTCAATGGCTTGGCGATCAGCCTGTTGTTTGGCATTTTCGTGTCCACCGTGCTGACCTTGGTGGTGATTCCGGTGTTGTATTACGCTGCATTCAGAAAGGAGTCACAAAGATGACCACCGACCGCGCCGTCCGTATCATGGCCGGCAGCTTCATCCTGCTTTCGTTGGCCCTGGGCGTTGATGGCAGCCCGCTGTTCGTTTCCAAATACTTCCTGTGGTTTACCGCCTTCGTCGGCGCCAATCTTTTTCAGAGTGGCTTCACTTGCTTTTGCCCGGCCGAGAGTCTCATGGTCAAGCTAGGCATGAAGCGCTTGACCCCCTAAAAACCCGTCGGAGCGGACGCCAGGAAGTTGTCAGGCGGCTTTCATTTGCGGAAAAAATGCGGCGACGATACCGTCGCGTTCGAGCCGCATCTGCTGGCGCAAGGTATCGAGGACGCTGTCGTCGATCTTCAGCCGAGATAAAGCCGCGTCGCTCGGCCCTGCCGCTTGCGGATTGTCCAGCGAACCGGCCAATGCGGCCGAAACGTTGAGGATCGCCGCTTCGATGGGATGCTGCACCGCACTCTCCGGTGCCAGCTGGCAGGCGATCGGTTCCTGGAAGGAGGCCGGCAAGTCCCAGGCAATGACCAGTGCGGCGCCGATTTCGGCAAAGTCGGTGCCGACCAGCTCCCTTTCGACTTCGGCCAGTTGGCGGCCACTTTGTTGACTTTCTTGTTGTGCCTTGATCGACTGCCCTGGTAGCGCGGTATACATCACCAGATGACCGATGTCGGCCAGCAAGCCTTCGATGAACAAGCGCTCGGCGTCAATGAAACGTTGGCTTTTGGCCAATGCCCGGGCGGCGATCGCCGTGGCGACACTTTTCTGCCAGAAATCCTGCATTGGAATGACATTGAACTGGACATTGGCGAACGCGGAACCGATGGCCCAGGCCAGCAACAGGTCGTGCGCCTGCTGCATGCCGAGCACGTTCACCGCGCGATAGACAGAGTCCACCCGACGGTTGAAGCCATAGAACGGAGAATTCACTACCCGCAGCAGGCGGGCAGTCATTGCAGGATCAATGGAGATGGCTTCGGTCAATTCCATCAGGCCGCTGTCCGGATCGTCGAGCACGCGTTTGACGCGCAGATAGGCTTCCGGTAGCGAGGCCAGACGGCCGATCGAGGCAACAAGGTCGGCGGCTGTTGGCACAGTATTCTCCAAAGCGTAAGTGCGGCGGGAAAGCCAAGGCGGCCCAGTCGCCTTGGCGGATGGCCAGGCTCGGCAAAATCTCGTCTGGCAGGGCCAAGCCAGCGAGTTGAAATCCACAAAGATGACGACGCAACTCCCAGCTTACACTGCCGGTCGCGCCAAACCTATAAGACTCTAACGACCGAAACCTCACATATATTAAATATTAATAACCCCGGTTTGCTATAAGCCGACGAAACAGGGCAATCGCGTGAATCTTATACAAGACCGAGCAGTTCAACGCGGAGGATATCGGAGGTGGCGGCGATGAGTCGCTGGACCTTGAGACCGCCTTTTCGCTTGACCGGGGAGAAGCGGATGAGATTCAGGACGAACTGGCGCACGACAGCGAGGTTGTAAGCGGCATGATCAGTGCGGGCCCTCATCTGGTCGTCGGCAAAGACCACATCCATGCACCAGTGCGGACTGTTCTCGACGCACCAGTCCGGGCGAACGCTCTGATTCATGCGCTGAGCGTCAGGTGAAGACCGCTTAGATCGAGAACGATGTTCAAAGGAGGTTTCTTGCGGGGCCGACGTTGTGCAAACGCGGGATTGGTCTCGATAGCCTTCAGCTTGAAGAGGCCGAGACCGTGCGCGTATCGATCAACCGCTATTGGCTGAGTCCAACAGGTCCGCCGGGAACGGGCCGGGGGGTGGCCTCGTCGTGGCTACAAGAACGCCCTCCGCCACAAAACCTTCCGTGCATCCTCTTCATGCACGCGTCCTGCTTGCCTTACCGTTTCTTTCAGGTCAAAGCAGTTCGAGCGGTGGCCGGAGACCGGACGACGAGATGGAGGAACTTCCTTGCACAGCCGCCTGACCCATGTTGGCCAACACTTTGTTGGCTTCCCGCAGACGTTCGAGAATTTTGGTGATCAGCACCTTGCTGAATCGTTCTCGCACTTCTTCGGCGCTCAATTCGAGAGCGGCACTGTTGATTTCCAGGAAACGCGTCGATTCCAGCGTCACCACCGTCGCATGACGCTGACTGTCGCTGGGGTGCAGGAAGGCCATCTCGCCGACGACCTCGCTGCTGCCCAGTCGGCAAATCACCCGCCCTTGGATCGACACTTCGACGAAACCGTCGATGATCACGCCGAATTTGCGATGATTCTCGCCTTCACGGATCAATACCACTTTGGCCGCGATCTCGCGCCAGACACTGATCCGCAACACCTCCCACAACTCGATGTCTTCGAAATCCTGGAAAAACGGCATCTTGCGCAATTTTTCGAAGTGCGCCTGATCTTGCTGAGTCTGATCCTCTTCCAACATCTGGTAACGCACCGCCGACAAATCCTTGGCAAACTGCGCGCCATTGCGATAGCGGTTGTAAAGATCTTTTTCCAGTGCCTTGACGATGATCGGGTCGAGTCCGGACGGCAGACTCGGATTGAGCGCGGTAACCGACGGGGCCTCCATATTGACGATCTGGTAGACCAACTGCGCGGCATTCTTGGCGCGGAACGGCAAGCGTCCGGTCAATAACTGGAACAGCAGTACTCCGAGGGAGTACAGGTCGGTCTGCTGATTCAACGGATAGGCCTTGACCTGCTCGGGCGACATGTAGGCTGGCGAACCGACGCCCATGATGAACGTGGATTCTGTTCCGGCTTCTTTTTGCAGGTTGAGCGCTAAACCGAAGTCGGTGATCTTCGGTTCATCGTTGGTGTCGATCAAAATGTTCGCCGGTTTGATGTCGCGATGGACGATGCCGCATTTGAAAGCGTAATCAAGCGCCAGGCAGCATTTGAAAATGATGCCGGTCACCCGGTGCATCGGCAGTAAACGGCTGATCGAACAGTATTTGTCCAAGGCCGTGCCATTGACGAACTCCATCACCAGATAGGCATGATCCTTTTCGACGACCGCATCGTACACCTTGACGATGTTCGGATGGTCCAGCCGCCGGCCGATCGAGTCCTCGGTCAGGAACAACTTGCGCAACCGGCGGGACATCGCGGCGTTCTCCTCGCTGAATTTGATCAGCTTGATCGCCACCTGCCGATTGGCGTCCGGATCCTGGGCCAGATAAACCACCGCTGTCGCCCCTTTGCCGAGCGACCGAATGAGCTTGTATTTGCCGATCTTTTCAGTCATCGTCGATTCACGTCCCTGCAATCCAGTCTATTTCTCAAAATCCTAACAGCAGAAATTAGCCCAGGGGAAATTATGCGCCCTGGCGGTCAGCTCGCGGATAAAAGCAGGCAAAACGATTGGAATCGCGCTTGAAATCGAAAAATCCGTCCCCAGTTAATGGCAGTTTTCTGGGAGATCGCCAATCATGCAAGACAAAGACACCACACCTGACTCAACCTCCTCCCCGCAAGAGGACGCCGCGCGTGAGGAAACGCCGGTTGAAATCGTTTCCGCCGAGGCCATCGACTTTATCGCCAATGCCTCGCAGGCGCACGAGCAAGCGCTCCGCGAAGCTCAAGCCAAGGCCGATGAATACCACGACGCTTGGTTGCGCGCCAAGGCTGAAACTGAAAATGTCCGTCGGCGCGCACAAGAGGACATCGCCAAGGCTGCGAAGTTTGCCATAGAGCGCTTCGCAAAGGAATTGCTGGCCGTCAAGGACAGCCTGGAAGCGGCATTGACCACCGATACCGCCAGTGTGGAGAGCTTTCGCGCCGGTACCGAGCTGACGCTCAAACAGCTCAATGCCGCTTTCGAGAAATCCACCTTGACCGAAATCGCCCCGCTGGGCCAGAAGTTCGACCCGCATCGTCATCAGGCGATCAGCGTCGTCGATTCCGATCAAGAACCCAACACTGTGGTCACCGTGTTGCAAAAGGGTTACCTGCTCGCTGATCGCGTCCTCCGCCCTGCCCTGGTGATCGTCGCCAAAGCGTCGACTTGAAATCGACACGACGCCCCCCACTTGCGGACCAAGGCCCCACCTGGCGACTGCCGGCAAAGGCCAATCAAATCATTGAACCACTGAAAGGAATTTTGCATGGCAAAGATTATCGGCATTGACCTGGGCACCACCAACTCCTGCGTCGCGGTCATGGAGAATGGTAAACCCAAGGTCATCGAAAATTCGGAAGGTGCCCGGACCACGCCGTCGATCGTCGCTTACGCTGACGACGACGAGATTCTCTGCGGCGCGCCCGCCAAACGGCAGGCAGTAACCAATCCGCGCAACACCCTTTACGCCGTCAAGCGGTTGATCGGCCGGCGCTTCGAAGAAAAGGAAGTGCAGAAGGACATCTCGCTGATGCCCTACAAGATTCTCAAGGCCGACAATGGCGATGCCTGGGTCGAAGTGCGTGGCAAAAAGATTGCCCCTCCACAGGTCTCGGCGGAAGTGCTGCGCAAAATGAAGCGTACTGCCGAGGACTATCTCGGCGAGGAAGTCACTGAAGCGGTAATCACCGTGCCGGCTTACTTCAACGACAGTCAGCGCCAGGCGACCAAGGACGCCGGACGGATTGCCGGACTGGAAGTCAAGCGGATCATCAACGAACCGACGGCGGCGGCGCTTGCCTTCGGCATGGACAAGAAACAGGGCGACAAAAAGATCGCCGTCTATGACCTCGGCGGCGGTACCTTCGACATTTCGATCATCGAAATCGCCGAAGTCGAAGGCGAACACCAATTCGAAGTACTATCGACCAACGGCGACACATTTCTGGGCGGTGAAGACTTCGATCAACGGCTGATCGACTACATCATCGACGAATTCAAGAAAGAGTCCGGCGTCAATCTCAAGTCCGATGTATTGGCGCTGCAGCGGCTCAAAGATGCCGCCGAAAAAGCGAAAATCGAACTCTCCTCGGGACAGCAGACCGAGATCAACCTGCCGTACATCACCGCCGACGCTTCCGGTCCCAAGCACCTGACGCTGAAGATCACCCGCGCCAAATTCGAAGCGCTGGTCGAAGACCTGATCGAACGCACCATCGAGCCCTGCCGGATCGCCCTCAAGGATGCCGGTTGCAAAATCGGCGACATCAACGACGTGATCCTGGTCGGCGGTCAATCGCGGATGCCGAAAGTGCAGGAGAAGGTCAAGGAGTTCTTCGGTCGTGAACCTCGCCGCGATGTCAACCCGGACGAAGCGGTCGCCGTCGGCGCGGCGATACAAGGCGGCGTGTTGCAAGGCGAAGTGAAAGATGTGCTGCTGCTTGACGTGACACCATTGTCGCTGGGCATCGAAACGCTCGGCGGGGTAATGACCAAGCTGATCAAGAAGAACACCACCATCCCAACCAAGGCGCAGCAAGTATTCTCGACCGCCGACGACAATCAGTCGGCGGTGACCATTCATGTCTTGCAGGGAGAGCGTGAAATGGCCGCGGGCAACAAGAGTCTCGGACAGTTCAACCTTTCCGACATTCCGCCGGCACCGCGTGGCATGCCACAGATCGAAGTCACCTTCGACATCGACGCCAATGGCATCCTGCATGTCTCGGCCAAGGACAAAGCGACGGGCAAGGAAAACAAGATCAAAATCCAGGCCTCTTCCGGGCTCAGCGAAGAAGAAGTGCAACGGATGGTCCAGGATGCCGAATTGCACGCCGAAGAAGATCGCAAGGCGCATGAACTCGCCGAAGCACGCAATCAGTGTGACGGCATGATCCATACCGTCAAGAAATCGCTCGGTGAATACGGTCAGGAACTCTCCGACAGCGAGAAAGGCGCTATCGAGGAAGCGATCAAAGCCGCCGAGGAGGCGATGCGCGATGGCAACATCGACACGATCAAAGCGAAAAGCGAAGCCCTGGGCACGGCCGCACAGAAGCTTGGCGAGAAGATGTACGCCAAGCAGCAGGCGCAACAAGCCGGCGGTGGCGATCATTCAGCCGGATCAGGCGGTGGCAGTGGTGGCGGCAAAAAAGACGACAATGATGTGGTCGATGCCGAATTCACCGAGGTGAAAGACAAGAAATAGGCCGTCGGCTAATAAGCGAGGCGTATAATCGCGCCTCGCTCACGCTCCTGAAAGTATTTGAAAACCAATGGCTAAACGCGACTTTTACGACATTCTCGGCGTCAACCGCGATGCATCCGAGGACGAAATCAAGAAGGCCTATCGCAAGCTGGCGATGAAGTACCATCCGGACCGCAATCCGGACAACCCCAAAGCCGAGGAACATTTCAAGGAAGTCAAGGAAGCCTATGAAATCCTGACCGACGGACAGAAGCGGGCGGCCTACGACCAATACGGCCATGCGGGCGTCGATCCGCAGGCGGGCATGGGCGGCGGTCCGGGCAACTTCGCCGACGCTTTTGGCGGAATCTTCGACGAAATTTTCGGTGGCGGACGCGGCGGGCGCTCGAATGTCTACCGCGGCGCCGACCTGCGCTATAACCTCGAAATCACTCTCGAACAGGCGGCTTTCGGCACTGAAACAAAAATTCGCATTCCGACCATGGAGGTTTGCGACTCCTGCCGTGGCAGCGGTGCCAAGTCCGGCACCCAGCCCAAAACCTGTCCGACTTGCCAAGGCAGCGGCCAAGTCCGCCTGCAGCAAGGTTTTTTTTCCATTCAACAGACCTGTCCGAAATGTCATGGCACGGGGCGGTTCATCGCCGATCCCTGCGGAGCCTGCCAAGGCGCCGGACGCGTCAAGCAACACAAAACTCTGGCGGTCAAGATACCTGCCGGTGTTGACGAGGGCGATCGCATCCGTTTGTCCGGTGAAGGGGAACACGGTATCAACAGTGGCCCGGCGGGTGACCTCTACGTCCAGATCCATCTCAAACCGCACCCTGTTTTCCAGCGCGAACAGAACCATCTGCATTGCGAAATGCCGATCAGCTTCACCACCGCCGCGCTCGGTGGCGAGATCGATATTCCGACTCTCGACGGCGCCGCCAAAATCCGCGTGCCGCCGGAGACGCAAACTGGCAAGACCTTCCGTCTAAAAGGAAAAGGTATCAAAGGGGTGCGTAGCCATAGCCACGGCGATCTGCTGTGTCATGTGGTCGTCGAAACGCCAGTGCATCTCACCGAGCGACAGAAGGAATTGCTCCGCGAACTCGAGGAATCAAGTCGAGAAAACTCAGCGCACCACAACCCACGCGCCAAATCGTGGATGGATCGGGTTCGTGATTTCTTTGCCGCCACGTGATTTGCGGTGGCAGACGGCAATGAATTGAGCGCCAACACCCCACGAAGCGGGCACGATTTACCCCTGCGGAGCCGGAGCTTGTCAGACTGGAGACTGATCGACGGCGCCGGTGGAAGGGGCTTTCCTGATTTATCTTGATATGGGGCTGGCTTAGCGCCTCGATTTCGGGAAAACTGTGCTCGCTCTGCCCATTGGAGCGCACCGATCGTTCAAATCCGACCGGCTCCTAGACCTTGCAAATCGGGCTACTCTGTTGTAAGTGCCCTGTCAGCTTGAGGGGTTATGATACGTCTGCGTTGGCTTGACAATCGTTCAGGCGCGTACTGGGGAGCGAACGGCATGGGGTGGAAAAGCGTCGTCTTCGTTGTTCTTTGGGCCTGGATCGGCTTGCCTTTGGCCGCCGAAGTCGGCGTCACTGATCGTAGCATCGCCATCGGCATGACAGCGCCCTTCTCCGGACCCAGCGGCGCCTATGGTCAGGACATGAAGGCCGTGATTCTTTCCTATTTCCGTCAGATCAACGATTCGGGCGGTGTGTTCGGCCGAAAGCTTGAATTACTCTGGGAAGACGATGGCTATGAAACCGAAAGAACCGTCGCCAACACCCGCCGTCTGATTGGCGAAAAAAAGGTCTTCGCCATGGTCGCCTCGTATGGCTCGAGTCCAACCACCGCAGCAATGAACGAGGTATTCGGTATTGCCCGAGTACCCTTGGTCGGCACCATTTCCGGGGCCGATTCGCTGCGCCAGACGCCACGCGAGAATCCCAATAACCGCTACATGTTCAATGTCCGGGCCAGTTACGCCGACGAAACCGAAGCCATCGTCAATCAACTGGTGTCGCTAGGTTTCAAAAAAATCGCCGTGTTCTATCAGAATGACGGTTTCGGCAAATCCGGACTTGATGGCGTCGTGAACGCCTTGCGACGGCACAATCAGACCCCATCGGTCGTCGCCACGGTTGAACGAAACTCCCTCGATATCGGCGCTGCCGTACAAGCAATCATCCAGAACAAACCGCAAGCCGTGATCATGGTCACGCTTTACAAACCGACGGCCGCGTTCGTGCGCGCGATCCGTAAAGCCGGCCTGACCCCGCAGATGATGACCCTCTCGCCGGTTGGCGCCGACCTGCTGGTCCAGGAACTCGGCGACGATGCGCGTGGTATCGGCATTTCCCAGGTAATGCCGCACCCCTGGAACGAAACCGTCGCGATGGTCCGGGAATATCAGCAATTGCTAGGCAAAAACGGCAAGTTCTCCTATTACGGAATTGAAGCCTACGCCATGGCCCGCGTTCTGGTCGATGCCCTGCGCAAAGCCGGCAAGGAGCCGACTCGCGAGAAACTGGTCACCGCTCTAGAAGGCATGCACAACCATGATATCGGCGGCTATCGGGTCACGTATTCAGCCAATGAACGTCGCGGTTCGCGCTTCGTCGAATTGACCGTCATCGGCAGTGGTGGACAAGTGCTGCGCTGATCGGACAGAGCAAGACAGACGCGGTTCCCCCTATCCAGAGTAAGGGGACCCTTTCGACTGAGAGGCTGTGAAAATATTCCCCCAAGTCCGCCCGCCAGCGTGGCGCGTCCTGTATAATGACGAAGTCATTTATTACGCTGCGACCTGCTCATGACCACGCCCCCCCTGTTCCCCGATGGACCGACGCGGCCGGCCAACCCAAGCGGCGAAGGCCCTGCGAGAACCGTACGGCCCCAGGCCTCGGCCCGTGTTCTGATGCCCAACCGCAATCAACTGGAACTGCGGGCGAGCGACCTCGAATCGCTGGTCCCGCCTGGGCACCGGGCGCGGATTGTCTGGGGCTACGTGGAGCGGCAGGACGTGAGCGGGCTGTACGCTGGCATCAAAGCGGTGGAGGGTGGCGTGGGACGAGCGGCGATCGCCCCTGAGATTCTGTATGCTCTGTGGCTCTACGCCACACTGGAAGGTGTTGGCCATGCCCGTGGGATCGCCCGACTGACGCAGACGCATGACGCGTACCGGTGGATCTGTGGTGGCGTACAGGTCAAT
>JAEUOJ010000120.1 GCA_016789495.1 Accumulibacter sp.
CCTTTGGAGGAGCAATTGATGAGTCAGCAACGCAAGACTTTTGACCCGAGCTTCAAGCTGCAGGTCGTTCAACTGATCAAAGACCAAGGGCTGAGTGTGGCGCAGGTATGCCGAGACATGAACCTTGGCGAGACGGCGGTCCGTCGTTGGCTGGCGCAGTTTGCTGCAGAGCAGTCTGGCCAGAGCGGCATCGGCAAGCCGCTGACGGCCGAGCAGCAGCGCATACGCCAATTGGAAGGAGAGGTTCGGCAGCTGCGCCAGGACAACGACCTGTTGAAAAAAGCGTCGGCCTTCTTTGCCCGAGACCTGCGATGATCCACCGGTGCATCGATCAGTTGGCAGAGAAGGCCGCCACCGGCGTAGCGCCGCTGTGCCGCGTCCTCGGCGTCAGTCGCTCGGGGTATTACGCTGCCGCAGCGCGGGCAAGAAAGCCGCCCATGGTGTGCGCGGCAACGGTTCATCTACAAGCCGCTTTCGCGGCCTCCGGGCGAAGCTATGGCAGCCGGCGCTTGCAGCAGGCCCTGCTTCAACAAGGGCGGCCCATTGGCCGCTACCGTGTCCGATCGCTGATGCGAATCAATGGCCTACGGCCGGTCTGGAAGCGCAAGTTCGTCCACACCACCGATAGCCGCCATGCCCTGCCGATCGCCGACAACCTGCTCAACCGGCAGTTCGAACCGGCCACCGCGAATTGCGCCTGGGTCTCGGACATCACCTACATCCGCACGGCGAGCGGCTGGTTGTACCTGGCCGCCGTGATGGACTTGTTCTCGCGCAAGATCGTCGGCTGGGCGATGGCGCCGAGCATGCCTGCCGAACTGGTCTGTACGGCTTTGCAGATGGCCATTACCCAGCGGCAACCGCCGGCGGGCTTGGTGGTGCATTCGGATCGCGGCAGCCAGTACGCCAGCGACGCCCACCGCACCTTGCTTGCACGGCATCGTTTGCGCACCAGCATGAGCCGCAAGGCCAACTGCTGGGACAACGCCGTCATGGAGCGCTTCTTCCTGAATCTCAAGATGGAGCGCGTCTGGCCGAACCAGTATGCCAACCACGCAGAGGCTACTCGCGATGTGACCGACTACATCGTCGGCTTCTACAACAGCGTCCGCTTGCACTCAAAACTCGGTTACCTGCCGCCGAATGCCTATGAACGGCACATGGCAGAAAAACAACCTATCCCGGTGTCCGAAAATACTTGACCACTACAATCGGTCAGGGTTCCTGACCGCCCCTATCCCGATTGGGGCCTGACTGTGTTAACCGGAAAATCCAAAAGTCATCGTTTCAACACTTTTGGTTACCGGCCTGGCCCACACGTTCTTTTTTGCTTCGATCCACCCGCCGCCACGGCGGGTATTGTTCATGTCGCCGAGGTCGATTGCTGGCCACCTTCTTCGGCGCTCAAGGCTTTCATCGACAAACGCACCCGGCCCTTTTCGTCGGCTTCGAGCACCTTGACACGCACTTTCTGCCCTTCCTTGAGGTAATCGGCCACCGCATTGACCCGCTCGTTGGCGATTTGCGAAATATGCAACAGGCCGTCGCGGCCGGGGAGAATGCTGACGATGGCACCGAAATCAAGCAATTTCAGGACCGTTCCGTCGTAAACCTTGCCCACTTCGACGTCGGCGGTAATCGCTTCGATGCGTGCCTTGGCGGCGTCGGCCGCTTCGCCGCTGACCGAGGCGATGGTGATCGTCCCGTCGTCCTTGATATCGATCGTCGTACCGGTTTCTTCGGTGATCGCCCGGATCACTGCGCCGCCCTTGCCGATCACGTCGCGGATTTTTTCCGGATTGATCTTCATCGTATACAGCCGGGGAGCGTAGGTCGACACTTCCTCACGATGTCCGGACATCGAGTTTTGCATCTGTTCCAGGATGTGTCGCCGAGCCTCACTTGCTTGCGCCAACGCCACTTGCATGATTTCCTTGGTAATGCCCTGGATTTTGATGTCCATCTGCAGCGCCGTGATGCCGGTGGCCGTGCCGGCGACCTTGAAATCCATGTCACCAAGATGGTCCTCGTCACCCAGGATATCGGTCAAGACCGCGAAACGATTGCCTTCCTTGATCAAGCCCATGGCAATCCCGGCCACATGTGCCTTGAGCGGTACGCCGGCGTCCATCAGTGCCAACGATGCGCCACAAACGCTGGCCATCGAGCTTGAACCGTTCGATTCAGTGATCTCGGAGACCACGCGCATGGTGTAGGAGAATTCTTCCGCTGTTGGCAGGACACCGACCAGCGCCCGCTTTGCCAGCCGTCCATGACCGATTTCCCGACGTTTGGGGGTACCGACGCGACCGCATTCTCCGGTGGCGTAGGGCGGAAAATTGTAATGGAGCATGAAACGTTCGCGATACTCGCCGGACAGCGCGTCGATAATTTGCTCGTCGCGGCCAGTGCCCAGCGTGGCGACGACGATCGCTTGCGTTTCGCCACGGGTAAATAACACCGAACCATGCGCACGCGACAAGACACCGGGACGAATGCTGATCGGCCGGACGGTGCGCGTATCGCGTCCGTCGATGCGTGGCTCGCCGGCGAGGATTCGTCCACGAACAATACGCGCCTCGATGTCGGAGACCAGGCCGCGAACGGTATTGCCATCTACCGCCTCATCACCCGTGGTCAGGGTGTCGACCGCGTGGTTGACGATTTCCTTGACCCGTTGTGTGCGTTGTTGTTTGCTGGTGATTCGATAAGCCTCGGCCAGGTCGTTTTCGACCAGCGCCGCCAGCTTGGTGATCAGTATCTCGTTCTTCGGTGTGGCTGACCAATCCCATTCCGGTTTGCCGGCTTGTTCGACGAGATCATTGATCGCCTCGATCACCACTTGCATCGACTGATGACCGAAGACTACCGCGCCGAGCATGGTCTCCTCGGACAGTTCCTTAGCTTCCGATTCGACCATCAACACCGCTCCCGCCGTCCCGGCGACGACCAGATCGAGCTGGCTGGAAGACAATTGAGAGGCCGTGGGATTGAGAACATATTGCCCATCGATATAGCCGACGCGGGCCGCGCCGATCGGGCCGTCGAACGGAATGCCGGAAATCGCCAGCGCCGCTGACGCACCGATCATCGCCGGAATGTCGGGATCGACTTCGGGATTCAACGACATCACCATCGCCACGATCTGTACTTCGTGATAAAACCCTTCTGGAAACAATGGCCGTAAAGGACGATCGATCAGCCGCGAGGTCAGTGTTTCCTTTTCGGAAGGGCGACCTTCGCGTTTGAAGAACCCGCCAGGAATCCGGCCGGCCGCATACGTTTTCTCGATGTAATCGACGGTCAGCGGGAAGAAATCCTGCCCGGGTTTGGCGGTTTGATTACCGACCACCGAAACCAGCACGATGGTGTCGTCCACTGAAACCAGCACCGCGCCACCAGCCTGTCTGGCAATTTCCCCGGTTTCCAGCGTTACCGAGTGAGCGCCGTAAGTGAAGGTTTTCTTGACGATATTAAACATGTTTCCCTTTCTCAATAGGCTGGCGCGTGCCTGCCTTCGACCCCAGCCGACGAGTCAGGTTACGCGCCAATTTGCAAAAAAGCCGTGAAAACGGAAACAGCGGCACAACCTGCATGGCTGGCCGCTGACGGCTTTTCGGGTTGCCTGCATCCGATCGCCATGCGGATCGGTAAACACGGGGCTTACTTGCGCAGGCCGAGACGCTGAATCAGGGTGCGGTACGAATCGACGTTGGTGCGTTTCAGGTAGTCGAGCAACTTGCGACGACGGCTGACCATGCGCAGCAGTCCGCGACGCGAATGGTTGTCTTTCTTGTGTTCGCGAAAATGGCCGGTCAGGTCATTGATGCGCGCGGTGAGTAGGGCAACCTGAACTTCGGACGAGCCGGTGTCGCCGGCGACTCGCTGATAGTCGGTCATGATTTGCGCCTTTTGCGCAACGGTGATCGCCATGTCAAACTCTCTTTCAAAATAGTGATGACGGCGCCGCCCCGGTTTGATAGAGCCAGCGCCAAAAGGTGAAATCTCGTGAATCGCTTGGCGAAGCGAGCCCGCCATTCTAGCCATACTATCTATAGGCAGCAAGTAATTCGAAGAAAATTCAGGACAAATGAGTAATTATCATTGCCACCGTTTTTCTTCAACACGCGTTGTTTTAGAGAAATTACTCAAAGATACGTTTCTATTTGTATGTTTTTAAATAGATTAAATATCAAAGAATATTGATCTTCTTCCCGATCTTTGTGGCTTCGAGGCTATTGGAACATGGCTTGGTCTGTTGTATCCGCTCATGAGGTTAGGACAATTGATTGGTACGGCCGGGTCTGCGTGCCCGGCCCGGATAGGGGGCTGGCAGGCTGTTGGGTGACCGATGGCAATTTCGCTCGATGCAGGTTCAAACTTCAGCCGAAAATCATAAACAGGCGGGTCAGCTCCTGAGCCGCGAAAGCAAATATCGTCTGTGCCTTGAGCTTGACCAAGCCGACGAAACGAACCTTGAAGCCTGAGCCAAGCCGTCCACGGTTTTGGCCAAACCGAAAATTTGTTCCACTCAGGCGAACTTTTCCCCTGCTCTGGACGAGACCAAAATCATTAATATGATTTAATTGTAAAAAAATAGAGTTGCTGGATACAGGCCGGGTTCAATCCGAGTAAGCTTGAAAGTCATTTATTGAGAGCGGTGTGGGTTGCGTGCCAGGACGATCTTGGGCCGAGAAGTCAACGGGGTGACCGTTAGCTTATAGGCCAAGGTCGCCGATTCTTGCAGCGGCGCGCGAAAGATGTGCAAGAGCTCGCGAGCCCGTCGATGGACATCGCCAGCTCGGCGCTGAATCGTATTGCGCCAACCTCGGAAAAGGAGACGGGAGTGTGACGTTGCTGCCAGCGACTGATCCGCCAGTCGTGGCTCGCTTTGGCCCGTTCATCGAGACAAGTTCGATGACTTTATTGAAGTATCGTCATTTAGGAAGTATTTTGGATATAGCTCCATTTTCGAGAGAAGAAGCGATGCGCAACAATCAACCTGTGACCAGACAGGAAACGGTCATTCCTGAAGGAGAGTTCATTTACTCGCGGACTGATTTGCGAGGGATTATCGAAGAGGCGAACGAGGCGTTTGCCAAGATCAGTGGTTTCACCCGCGAGGAAATGATCGGACAACCACACAACATGGTGCGTCATCCTGACATGCCGTCGGAAGCCTTTGCCGACCTGTGGTCAGATCTCAAAGCCGGCATGCCATGGCGCGGGCTGGTAAAAAATCGGCGTAAGGACGGTGGTTATTACTGGGTGATCGCCAACGTGGCACCGGTCAGAGAAAAAGGTCAGATCGTCGGCTATCAATCGGTTCGGGTTCGTCCGACGCGTGAGGAGATCGCCGCCGCCGAGGAGGCTTATCAGCGAGTCCGGCAAGGCGATAAGCGGCTACGGATCAAAAACGGTCGTGCAGTGCGAGTATTGCCCAGCATAGTGCATTGGTTCGGTTCGTTGCCGATACAGATGAGCATGGTCGGCGTCCTTGCTTTGCTGAGCGTGCTGTCGAATGTCTTGGTTGGTCGAGTCGATAGCCCGTTGGTCAATTACCTGAACTATGGAATCAACGCTGTCACCGGCATTTATGCCCTTATTTTCTTGCTGTGGTATCTGCCGAACACTCTACGGGGTCTCAACGCCACCGCCGAGCACTTGCAAAGAATGATCGCCAGCGGCGACCTCAAGCCGCGTCTGTTTGTCGATCGGGAGGATGTTGTGGGGCATATCGCTCGGCTTGCCGACCGCTTCACTTCGTCGGTCCGTGCCACCCTGCAAGGGATGGCCGATTCCTCTCGACAGGTGGATGAGGCAAAAAACGAAGTGCATCGAGGTGTCCAGAACGTCAACCGCGCCGCAGTTGTGCAAAGCGAAGCTACCTCAGCGGCGGCGGCGGCCGTAAGACAAGTCACCACTTCGATTGGCGAAGTGGCTGCTCATGCAACCAGTACTGAACAGGTGGCACAACAGGCAGGAGACGTGGCACGGGATGGCGATGAATTGTCCATGCGTGCCAGCAAAACCATCCACTCCTTGGCGGATACCGTCAAAGGGTCGGCATTGCAAGTCGAGGCGCTTGGTCAGCAGTCGGAGGAAATCAGCCGAATCGTCGCGGTCATCAAAGAAGTCGCCGACCAAACCAATTTGCTGGCGTTGAATGCCGCCATTGAAGCCGCTCGTGCCGGGGAGGCGGGTCGTGGTTTCGCCGTGGTTGCCGACGAAGTCCGCAAGCTGGCGGAGCGGACAGGCAAGGCGACGCAGGAAATTGCTGGCATGATCGGTAACATTCAGCAAAAAACCAAGCAGGCAGTCGAAAGCATGCGCAATGGTGCCCAGGAAGTCGAAGAAAGTGTCAGTTTGGTTCAGGAAGCCAGCACGGCGTTGCGCGGCATTAATCAGCAAATGAAGACCACCGTTAAAATGGTTGGTGAAATCACTCATTCGTCCAACGAACAACAGGTGGCCATGGCCGATCTGGCTAAAAATGTCGAACGCGTGGCTTTAATGACTGAACAAAATGTTTCAGTAGTTAAAGAAA
>JAEUOJ010000177.1 GCA_016789495.1 Accumulibacter sp.
GGCAAGTACGGTCTGCTTCGCTATTTTTATCTCATCCTGCCCAACAATCCGGGCCGGGCGACGCTTGCCTTCGCCAACTGGCTCTCATCACCGGCGGCGCTGGCTGTAGCGCGCAAGCTGGATTACCTTCCCTTCAGGTGATGTAACGGCCAAGATGAATTCCGTAGCGGCGGATTCGCCGCACGACCCCAGTGACCGACTCGGCCTTCTGAAGGGCTTGGTGGCGTTTGCCATTCTTGCCATTTGCGTGATCCCACCGCTGTTGATGGTCTACGTGCAATATATTGGCCTGCGGGACCGAATCCAACACCTTGCAGAGACGCAGGCAACGATCATCGGCCAATATGCCAGCGAGAACCCGGATGTCTGGCGCTTCAAGCCGGAACATATCGCCGTCAAACTAAAAGGCATTCGCCCGGACAACACCCGCACGGTGGTCGAATCCCCCGGCGGCGAGCGTCTGATGGAAATCGGCGATGCCGTCATCCCATCGTGGTTCGAAGGTTATGCCGACTTTTCCTCGCATGGACAGCCCGCCGGTCGCGTTCGCGTCATACATAGTCGCGAAAACGTGCCGCGCAATGCCGTCCTCGCCGGATTAGCTGGCATTGCGGTTGCCCTGGCCCTCCTCCTGACCTTCCGCTACGTGGTGGTCCGTCCGCTGGAGGAAGCCGAACGTCAGCGTCGTGCTGTCGAGTCACGTATGACTGATCTGGTCGAACTAGGCTCAGACTGGTTCTGGGAACAGGATGCGGAGTACCGCTTCACCAGGAACCTGATCAGAAACGTTGACGCCCTCGGTGCGCTCGAGGGGAAGCGCCGTTGGGACCTGCCCATCCTTCTCAGCGAGGAGGAGTGGGCCAAGCATCGCGCCGATCTCGATGCCCGCCGCCAATTTACCCTGCGTTATCCGATCGATGTCGGCGGCACGGAATCATGGTTCGAAGTCCGTGGCAAGCCGCTGTTCGACAACGACGGCACTTTTATCGGCTACCGCGGCACCGGACGCGACATCACGAGTAGCATGCACTATGACATGCTGCTGCACCGCGACAAATATCAGCGTGCGCTACTCGACAACTTTCCCTTTGCCGTCTGGCTGAAAGATACGGCGAGCCGATTCCTAGCCGTCAACTCCGGGTTCGTCACGCTGTTTGGCGCGCGCAGTGCGGATGACCTGGTCGGCAAGAACGATTTCGATATCGTGCCGCGCGAGCGGGCGGAAGCCTATCGCGCTGAGGATCGAGAAGTGCTTGCTTCCGGGCGGAAGAAACACGTCGAAGAAGAAATCGTCGATGCCCAGGGCACGTGCAAATGGTTCGAAACCTACAAAGCGCCGGTGGTCGATGCGGCGGGTAATGTCGTCGGGACGGTGGGTTTTGCACGAGACATTTCCGACCGCAAGCAAGTCGAAGCGGAGTTGGCACGTCACCGCCAGCACCTCGAAGATCGGGTGCTGGAACGGACGGCGGAACTTACCGAAGCCAAGGTCGCCGCCGAATCCGCCAACCGCGCCAAAAGCGCCTTCCTCGCCAACATGAGCCACGAACTGCGCACGCCGATGAACGCCATCATGGGCATGACCGAGCTGGCTTTGTACAAGGCCAGCGACTCCCAGCAAATCGCCTATCTCAGCCAGGCCCAGACGGCCTCCAAGCACTTGCTGAACGTCATCAACGACATCCTTGACCTTTCAAAGATCGACGCCGAGCGGTTGCAGCTCGAACAGGCTGATTTCCGGCTGGGCGAGGTCCTGGAAAACCTGCTCAGCCTGATCAGCCACAAGGCCACCGAAAAAGGCTTGAAACTCGTAATCGACCTGCAGGATGGGCTGCAAGCGCGCCACTGCAACGGTGACCCTACGCGCCTCGGCCAGATTCTGCTCAACCTGGTCGGCAATGCCGTCAAATTCACCGACCAGGGTACGGTTACCGTGCGTGCTCGCTTGATCGAAGACAACCCGGACAGCGTACTGCTGCGCTGGGAGGTGGCCGACACTGGCATTGGCATCGACACCGAGACCCAGTCTCGCCTGTTTCGAGCCTTCGAACAGGCAGACAACAGCACGACCCGCAAATACGGCGGCACCGGCCTGGGCCTGGCGATCAGCCAACGGCTGGTGCACCTGATGGGCGGCGAGATTGGCGTGGACAGCGTACCTGGTCAGGGCAGTACCTTCTGGTTCTTCTTGCGGCTGCATAAGGCCAGTAGCGTTACCGTTCCGCCAACGGCGATACTTTCTGCCCAAGCCGTTGACAAGCATCTGTTGGAGTTGCATGCCGGCGCCCACATCCTGCTTGTCGAAGATGAGCCGATCAACCAGCAAGTCTCTCGCCTGCTGCTGGAGAAAAAAGGGTTGGTGGTCGAACTGGCCGAGGACGGCCTGCAGGCGCTGGCACTGGCCCGCCAGAACCGCTACGCTCTGATCCTGATGGACATGCAAATGCCTAATTTGAACGGTGTCGACGCCACCAGAGCGATCCGCACTGATTCGCTCAATACCGACACGCCCATCCTGGCGATGACGGCCAATGCTTTCGGCGAGGATCGGGAAATCTGCCTCGCTGCCGGCATGAATGACCATATCGCCAAGCCAGTCAAACCGCAGAAGCTGTACGAAACGTTGCTGACGTGGTTGGAGAAGCGCGGCGCTTGATCAATCTGGATTCGGAAATTCCCCATGAATACCTGCCGGCATGGCCGACGGCTGTCACCCTCTCGCGACGATGACAGACTGGCGAGAACAGCCTCATAAGAAGTGGCTCGGCGAATTTGAACAGTGCGACATGGGCATCCTGCTGGGCCGTAGAGGGCTTGGCGATAAGCGTTTTCGATGAAAGATGAAACCGAAATCAGGATGCCGGACCCGGCGCACGCACGATGCGGATCTTGAAAGGGCTACCGACAGACAACGATTTTGAAGAAGCAAGCGACTTGACTGGTTCGCCTCTACCATGAGCCACCAGGGGTTGGTGCCTGAAGCCCCGTCTTCGGGTAACCACAGATTTGTCATCGGCGCGAGCCGTAGGGCGTCGACGGTTTTCTAGGGACGCCATGATGAATCGCCTACGCGCGAAAAGATTGGTTTGCCTTGTTGACCGGATCCGGCGAATGGATGACCTCGCCGGCTGCCGCTACCTCTACGGGTGGGCCGACGCCATCCACACCCGTGTGCGTGAGAAGATGGTGCGCGCTCCTGCCTGCGGGTAATCATCGGGGTCACCGCCGCGGGAACCAAAGAACGGGTCAGCCTTCGCGACGGCCTGCGCGAATCGGCGACCTTGTGGCTGGAACTCCTGCATGACCTGAAGGGACGCGGCCTGAAAAGAGGCCTCCTGCTGGCGGTGGGCGACGGGGCCCTCGGCTTCTGGGCGGCGCTCGATGAGATCTATCCCGAGACCCGACCTCAGCGCTGCTGGGTACACAAGAGCGCCAACGTGCTCAAAGAACGTCCAAGAGCCTGCAGGGCAAGGCCAAGGTGGCGCGGCACGAGATCTGGATGGCGCCCACCCGAGCGCAGGCGATCGTCGCCTTCGATGTCTTCCTGAAGAGCGACCAGGCGAAGTAGCCAAAGGCCACCGACAAGCTCGTCAAGGACCGCGAAGCCTTGCTCGCCTTCTACGACTTTCCGGCTGAGCACTGGATGCACCTGCGCACCACCAACCCCGTCGAGTCGACCTTTGCCACCGCCCGACAGCGCACCAAGCGCACCAAGAACTGCGTGTCACGGGCTACTTTCCTGGGGCTCGCGTTCAAACTAGTCCAAGAGGCAGAGAAGAGCGGGCGGTGGATTCGCGGGATCGAACGCATTGTCGATCTGCACGCCGGCGTCGTCTTCAAGGACGGCGTTCCGGTGCCCGACCATCCCCCGGAGCCAGCAGATGGCCACCTGATTACTTAATGTTCATGGAATGCCAGAATTGACAATAGCTCCTCATTCACGTGTACCCTTGTTTCGCGAGTTCCTTCTGATTTAGCTTCCTGTTCTAGGAGCCGTGGCGATGGGTAAGTTACTTGCTCCTTTCTTCTCTGATTTTGTAGAGGTTACATGATGACGAGCAGATGTCCGTTTGGGTATCAACTGGCAGGCGGTGTTTAGCGAATGCCTGCAAATACTGCAAGAGCATAGAAAATGACTGTGTCGCCGCCATCTCGGGGCGCTGGGCTTGAAGCGAAGTCCCGGCCGTGAGGATGGAGGGATGACTTCAGGACGAGGAACACCGTTGGTTCACAGCACGCCCGTAGGGCAAACGCTGTGAGTTGACTCCGGGAAGGCGGGAATCCTGTGGGCAGGGATTCGTCTCCATGCGACGGGTCGGCTTTGCTCGTCCATCCGGCATGGCCAGTTTGCCAAACTCGCCGGAGGCACTCCGTGCGACGGGTATAATGCGCGACTTGCTCATTCAACTCATCGATCAGGGACGTCCATGGAAGCCGAACAACTCAACGCCATCAGCAATCGCCTTGTCGACCTTGCCCAACGGGCGTCAGAACTGCGGAGGTATCTTTGACTACGATCGGAAGGCCGATCAGTTAAAGACCGTCGAGCGCGAGCTCGAAGATCCGACGGTCTGGGACAACGCCGAACGGGCGCAGGAGCTGGGGCGCGAAAAGCGTTCGCTGGAGAATGTGGTGCTGACCCTCAATCAGGTCGGCGATAACCTGCGTGACACCGGTGAATTGTTCGAAATGGCCCGCGATGAGGACGATGAGGCGACCTTGCGGGCGGTGAATGACGACATCGACGGCATCGAGCAGGCGGTCGCCGGTCTCGAATTTCGCCGGATGTTCAACAATCCGGCCGATCCGCTGAACTGTTTCGTCGACATCCAGGCCGGCGCTGGCGGCACCGAAGCCCAGGACTGGGCGGCGATGCTGCTGCGGATGTACGTTCGCTACGGCGAGCGCAAAGGTTACGCGGTCGAAATCCTCGAAGAATCGGAAGGCGAGGTCGCCGGGATCAAGACGGCGACGATCAAACTTTCCGGCGACTACGCCTATGGCATGCTCCGTTCGGAAACCGGCGTCCATCGGCTGGTCCGTAAATCGCCTTTCGATTCCAATGCCCGTCGGCATACCAGTTTCTGTTCGGTGTCGGCGTATCCGGAAATCGACGATTCGTTCGAGGTGGAGATCAATCCGGCCGACTTGCGCATCGATACTTACCGCGCGTCGGGGGCCGGTGGTCAGCACATCAACAAGACCGATTCGGCGGTCCGCATCACCCATTTGCCGACCAATATCGTCGTCCAGTGTCAGAACGACCGCTCCCAACACCGTAACCGTGCCGAAGCGATGGCGATGCTCAAATCGCGGATTTACGAAGCGGAAATGCGCAAACGGCAAGCCGAGCAGCAGAAGCTGGAAGACGCCAAATCCGACATCGGCTGGGGGCATCAGATTCGCTCTTATGTTCTCGACCAGTCGCGGATCAAGGATTTGCGGACCAACGTCGAAATCGGCAATACCCAGGGCGTACTCGACGGCGACCTCGATCCGTTCATCGAAGCCAGTCTCAAGCAGGGCGTCTGAGGCGCCCGTCATTGTCATAGACGAGAATTCACCATGATCCGCAACGAAGCCTCCCCGGAATCCGCCCCCGCGCACGACGAAAACCGCCTGATCGCCGAGCGCCGCGGCAAACTCACCGAATGGCGGCAGAGCGGCGCCGCGTATCCCAACGACTTTTCCCGCGAAAACACCGTCGGCAAGATCAACGATCTGTACGCCACGCGGACGATCGATGCATTGCGGGACACGCCGGTCGATGTCCGCGTCGCCGGCCGCATTCTGCTCAAGCGGCTGATGGGCAAGGCCTCGTTCATCACCATTCAGGACTTGTCGGGTCGGCTGCAGGTCTACGTTGCTCGCGACGAACTCGGCGAGGAAGACTACGACGCCTTCAAGCGTTGGGACATCGGGGATATCGTCGGCGTGGTCGGCCATCTTTTCCGCACCCGGACCGGCGAACTGACGATTCATGCCGGCGAACTGCGTCTGCTCAGCAAATCGTTGCGGCCGCTGCCCGAAAAATTTCATGGTCTGACCGACCAGGAACAAACGTATCGCCAGCGCTATGTCGATCTGATCACCAACGAAAGGTCGCGTGAAACCTTCGTGATCCGCAGCAAGATCGTGCAATCGATCCGCGGCTATATGGTCGAACACGGTTTCCTGGAAGTCGAAACGCCGATGATGCACCCGATTCCCGGCGGGGCGACGGCACGACCTTTCAAGACGCACCACAACGCGCTCGACATGCCGCTGTTCCTGCGCATCGCGCCGGAGCTCTATCTGAAGCGCTTGGTGGTTGGCGGGCTGGAAAAAGTCTTCGAAATCAACCGCAATTTCCGCAACGAAGGACTCAGCCCACGCCATAACCCCGAATTCACGATGATGGAGTTCTACGAGGCGTATTCCGAGTACCGGCAATTGATGGACTTCACCGAAGGGCTGTTGCGGCACAGCGCGCGACTGGCGCTGGACGGCGAAACCTTTACCTATCAGGGACGGACGCTGGATTTTGCCAAGCCTTTCGCGCGGCGGACCATCGTCGAGGCGATTCGCGATCAACATCCCGAGTTCGGCGCCGATCAACTGGCCGATGCCGATTGGTTGCGCCGGCAGCTGGCGGCGATGAAGATCGACCTGCCGCCGCAGGCCGGCGTCGGCGCCCTGCAACTGCTGCTGTTCGAGGAAACCGCCGAGGCCTCCCTCTGGCAACCGACGTTCATCATCGATTACCCGGCTGAAGTCAGTCCGTTGGCACGGCGCAGCGACGCCAACCCGGAAATCGCCGAGCGCTTCGAACTGTTCATCGCCGGCCGCGAAATCGCCAATGGCTTTTCGGAGCTCAACGATCCGGAGGAGCAGGCGGCCCGCTTTCTCGAACAGGCGCAAGCCAAGGACGCTGGCGACGAAGAAGCGATGTATTACGACGCCGATTACATCCGCGCGCTCGAGTACGGCCTGCCGCCGACCGGTGGTTGCGGCATCGGCATCGACCGGCTGGTGATGTTGCTCACCGATGCGGCGAACATTCGCGACGTGATCCTCTTTCCGCAGATGCGCCCGGAATGAGCGGCTGACGGTCAACGATGACTCGTCACGCCATTGTCATCGGCGCTGGCTTGGCGGGCAGCAGCGCCGCTGAACGGTTGGCGGCGCGTGGCTGGACGATCGAAGTCGTCGACCGGGCGCCGGCGGCCGGGCAGGGCGCTTCAGGCAACTTGGCGGGCGTTTTTCGTCCGTTGCCCTCGCTGGACGACAATCGGCTGGCGCAATTGACCCGTGCCGCTTTTCGCCTGGCTGGCAGGCATTTCGCCGTTTTACAGGCGGAAGGGTGGCCACTGCGCTGGGCGCAGACCGGTGTCCTGCATTTGGCGCGCGATGACACTCACGCCCGGACGCAACGTCTGGTGGTCGACCGACAGGGGGAAGTCAATGCTGGCTTGTCCTTCGTTGACCGGTCGCGGGCCAGTGAATTGGCTGGTTGGCCGGTGGCCATCGGCGGCTGGTGGTTCGCCGATGGGGGGTGGGTCGATCCGTCGTCGCTGTGTCGCGCCAACCTGGCGCGCCATGGTTCGGCGGTTCGCTGCCGCTTCGGCTGCCAGATCACCGGGATCGACTACGACGGGCAACGGTGGCGGATCGTCGATACCGACGGCGTCATTGTCGCCAGCGCCCCGGTACTGATCGTGGCCAACGCCGTTTCGGCGCGTCAGTTTGCGCCGACCCGGCATCTGCCGCTGCGCAGCGCGCTCGGCCAAGTGTCGCATTTGCCGGCGGTTGCCGGCAGCGCGCCGCGGATCGTTGTCTGCCGCCGGGGCTATGTCACCCCGGCGATCGATGGCCTGCGCTGCGTCGGCGCCACCTTCGTCATCGACGCCGACAGCGCCGATCAAGCGCCGACGCCAGCCGGACATCTTGAAAACCTGGCCCGCCTCGATGCCATTCTGCCGGGATTCGGCGCCGACCTGACGGTGGCCACGCTCACTGGCCGGGTCGGCGTTCGTCCGATGTCGTCCGATCGCCTGCCGATGATCGGTGCAGTGGTCGACACCGCGGCGCTCGATCCGTCCCGACCATTGCCGAAATCGACCGAGCTGCCGCGTCTGCCGGGTCTCTATCTAACCAACGGTTTCGGCGCGCGCGGTCTGGTGTGGTCGACGCTGGCCGGCGAGCTGTTGGCCTGCCAGATTGCCGGTGAACATCTGCCGTTGTCCGCCGAATTGGCCGACGCGCTCGATCCCGCTCGCTTCTTGCGCCGTAACCGCCGAGCCCTCCGTCCAATCGATACCGTGACCCGTTGATCGCTGACCGTCAATGGGTGGCCGCGAATCCGCATGAGCCGGATTTGCCTAACTGGATGAAAATTTCACAGTGCGGCCGGCGGGCTTGAGAGAGACTTGCAATTCCTTGGTTAAGAACGCATTTAATTGCCAGGTGATATGCTGACGGTCAGGTCCACATGCGCAGCGATGGGCCGCCGATCGACGGGCTGGACCGATCAGCGATGGTGAATAAATTTTTTCGAGGATTGTTCAATGGCTGTTAAACAGCTTTCGCTAAATTCGCTGGTTGGCTTGCCGGTTTCGCACGTCTGGTTTGGTCACGGCCCGGCGCTGTTCCTGGAATTGGGACCCTTATCGGAAAATCGTCTGCAGGACGGCTCGCTGACCAACCCCAAGGGAAGCGTCACGGTGATGGCCGAGTTCGGCTGGCGGATCGAAAAGCCGCGGTCGATCGCCTGTGGCAGCGGCGATTCGAAAGCGCGCTGTACCGCCGTGGCCCGGAAACTGGTCGGCACGATGATCGCCGATGCGCAGGTGGTTGGCCGAATCCCGGAACTGTACCTCGAATTCTCGTCGAGATTGTGGTTGCAGACCTTCAGTCATTACCAGGGCCAGCCGACCTGGACGATTTTCTTCAATGCCCGCGGCTGCGGTTCCTTATGCGTCAAGGGCGGCCAGTTGCGGTTCGACAAGCGCCGCGACTGACAGCGATCAACGGATAGCGAACGCCTCGTGATGAAAGCGCAGGCCGCTGGCCGGCGGCCGATGACGCAAGCCGGCGCGCAGAGCGTTGGCCAATCCGGCCGGACCGCAATACCAGATTTCCAATCGTTGCCGTCGATCGTGTCGCTCGAAGAGTTGTTCGGCGGTCAGTCGCTCGCCCTGACGATCGCCATGCAGATGCAGGACGACGCTCGGCAGCTCGGCGGTCAGCGCCCGTAAGCGGCCGACGAAAGGATCGGATTCCCGATCGACCGTGCAGTAATGCAGCTCGGCCGCCGGCGCGCGACCCGGATCGCCGCGCAAGGCATCGAGCCAGGCCAGAAAGGGCGTGATGCCGATCCCGCCGGCGATCCAGACCTGCTGTGCGTCCGACCGGTGGCGCACCAGTTCGAAGCGGCCATAAGGACCTTCGACGGTGGCGAGCTGTCCGATCGACAGGTTTTCGCCGAGACGCCGCGTGTAATCGCCAAGAGCCTTGATCTGGAAAGTGACCTGCCGGTCGCCGTGGTCGGCGCTGGCGATGGTGAAGGGATGCGCTCCCTCGCCGGGGTCGAAAGTGACGAAGGCGAACTGTCCGGCGCGATGCCCTGGCCAGGTGGCTGGTAGCCGCACGGTGATTCCAAGGATGTTGGTCGTTGGATGCTCGATGGCGACGATTTCACCGCTCACCCGCCGTGAACGACCGATCCAGCCGGCCAGGGATTGTACGCTGCCGATGCTGCCGGCGAAGAGCGCCAGCGCCAGCAGTATGCCTGACGGTTGGCGCCAATAGGCGCCCGGCAACAACAGGACGGCATGAAAGGCCACCAGCAGGTAGAGCAGAGGCATGACCCGATGCAGCAGGCGCCAGTGACGGTACGGGAAGCGTCGCCAGAGGGTGATCACCAACAGCGTCAGCAAGGCGTAGATCGCCCACTCGCCCACATCCTTCGCCAGATGGTGCAGGCCTTCGCCGAGCGGCGCGGCGAATTTTTCCTGGGGAACACGCCCGGCGCGTCCGACCCACGCTTTGATCGGCCCGTCGGACAGTTCGATCAGCCAATGTGTCACCGAGAACACCCCGGCCAGGATGCCGGCCCATTTATGCGTGCGATACACGCGATCCATGCCGCCCAGCGGCCCTTCCAGCCACTGCGGCCGGGTTGCCAGATACATGGCCAGCGAAATCATCGTCACGGCCAACAAGCCGCTGAGGTGCAAGCCATGTTGGCGCATGACCCACAACGGTGCGCCGACCAGCGCTGGCGCGTCGATGACGCTCCAGCCCCAGCCGAGGGCAACGACGGCGATCAGAGCGGTAAGTAGGAAATTCATGATCAATCACCTTGCGAATTGAGCCGGACGGGACTGTCCCGGCGGCAGGGGGTCGGCGGAGGGTCGGCGGGGATGGTCGGATCGCCGCCGGTCATTCGTCGAAATATCCACGTTCGGCGTCACGGTGGCACGCCGGACAATTGGCTTTGCTGCGCACCTCCTGCTGCTGCCATTCCCGGTTCTTCACCTTGCGGTGTTCCTTGAGCCAGCGCGGCAATTCGGTGATTCGCAGCGGCGGGTCTACGGTTGACACCCCGCGCAGCAGTTTTTCCGCGTAGCGGGCTCCGCCCGTATCGCCGGCATGGGCGGTCAGGTAAGCCGTGATCCGGCTGACGCTGGCCGGGTCGAGGCTGACATCGTCGCCGAAATGATTTTTCAAGCCACCCATCAGGCGTTGCCAGGAGGTCGACGGCAGCATCGACGGCGGAAAGGCCAGATGACAGCTACCGCATTCCTCCTTGACCAAGGCATCGCTGACCGGCGGATAGTAGTTGCCACCGGCACGGGCGATCTGCAGCAGCATCGCCGAAGCGACGACCACGAACAGGCCGAAGATCATCGAACGGTAAAGTCGCATCGCATCCTCCTAATGAATCTGATTGAATCTGATCGCAGAGTGGTTCAGCGCGAATACAGCCAACTCAGCCAGTCGCCTTTCTCCCGCACGGTGCATTCGCGGCCAAGTACTTCAAGGCAGTTGCGCTTGAACCATTTTTCGACCTTTGCCGGGTCGCTGAAGCGCGTCGGTGTCAGCGACACGGCCATCGGCTCGATGCTCTTGCCGGTTGGCGTGCGGCCGTTCTGCCGCGGGTCGCTGTCGTGGCAGGTGCTGCATGACGGGGTTTCGGCTTTGCCACCGGCGAAACGCTGACGATGCAGGGCCTCGCCGCGTGCCGCCGAAAAGCCATTGAAACCCTGGTCCGCTGACTTGGCCGCCGCGACGTAGCCTGCGAGAATGTCGTCTCGCGGTGCCGCCGCCAGCGCCAGGGGGATCGAAAGCAACGCCAGGCCGGCGAGGGCGTGCCACTTGCGGGAAGCAGTTTCCATGAGCGGAATTCCTTATCGATTCGACAGCGCCCAGTTTGCCGGCGACCGGCTGAATGGCGCATGAAGCCTTCGTTCATCGCCGGTTCATCTTCTTGGGCGTAAAACGGCCGGATGAGCAAACAATGGCTTTTTCTTGTCGGGCTGCTCGCCGTCAGCGGATTGCCCGTGGCCCAGGCCGACGACGGTGATCACGATCGGGCGCGACAGGCGCTGGAAGCCGGCGAGGTGCTGCCGCTGCCGAGGATTCTGCAAGCCGTTGGGCGGGACCATCCCGGGCAGGTGATCGGTGTCGAACTCGAACGTCACCGTGAACGTTGGATATATGAAATCAAAATGTTGCAGAACGATGGCCGGTTGTTGAAGCTGAAGGTGGATGCGCGCGAGGCGACGATTCTCGCCGTCAAGGGACGCGACGGCCGTGATCAGCGGCGGCGGGAGCATTCGCTGCCCGCCGCCGATTGAGGACGGAACGATGCGTCTGCTGCTCGTCGAAGACGATCCGATCCTGCGCCAACAGCTCGTCGAAGCCTTGCGGACGGCGGCATACGTCGTCGATAGCGCCGACAACGGCATCGACGGCCGTCATCTCGGCGAAAACGAAGCTTACGAGGCGGTGATTCTCGATCTCGGCCTGCCGCAGCTCGACGGCTTGACCGTTCTGCGCCACTGGCGGCGTCTCGGCAAGACGATGCCGGTATTGATCCTGACCGCGCGCGACAGTTGGCACGAGAAAGTCGCTGGCATCGACGCCGGCGCCGACGATTATCTGACCAAGCCGTTTCACGTCGAGGAGCTGCTCGCCCGTCTGCGGGCGCTGATCCGACGGACTGGTGGCCACGCCAGCGCTGAATTGAGTTGTGGACCGCTGACCCTGGACACCCGCAATGGTCGGGCGGCGGTAGACGGACGGACGCTGACCCTGACCAGCCACGAGTACCGCCTGCTCGCCTATCTGCTGTTGCATCGCGAGCAGATCGTTTCGCGCGGCGAATTGGTCGAGCACCTCTATGCCCAGGATTTCGATCGCGACTCGAACACCGTCGAAGTGTTCATCGCTCGTCTGCGCAAGAAGTTGCCGCCCGGGCTGATCGAAACCGTCCGTGGCCTGGGCTATCGGCTCAGCGCGCCGCAGTGAGTCCATGAGTCTGCTTGCCGTGCGCCGGTCACTACGCCTGCGATTGTTCGTCGGCACCGTCAGCTGGATCGTCGTCTCGCTGCTCGCCGCCGGCTGGGGGTTGAGCGCCCTGTTTCGCCAGCACGTCGAGACGCAATTCCTGGCCGAACTCAACCGGCATCTCGACCAACTGACCGCCCAACTGGCGATCGACGCGCGCGGTCGTCCGACGCTGAGTGCCTCGCTGAGCGACCCGCGCTGGCAACAGCCGTATTCCGGACTCTATTGGCAGATCGATGCGGTCGACGAAGTCGCTGCCGCTCAGCCCGCCGTCCTACGCTCGCGTTCGCTGTGGGACGTCGTCCTCGTCGCGCCCGTGGACACGCCCGCCGATGGTCAGATCCACCGACATCGCTTGGCGGGCCCGAACGATCGTCCGCTGACGACCATCGAGCGACAGGTCCGTCTGGGCAACGATGACGAAACGGCGACCGCGACCCGCCCCCGCACATTCCGCCTGCTGGTCGCCGCCGAACAAAATCTGTTGGCCGAGCCGCTGAGTCGCTTCAACGATGCCTTATGGCTGGCGTTGAGCGTTCTTGGCGGCGGACTGGCGATTGCCGCGTTGGTGCAGGTGATCGTCGGCCTGGCTCCCCTCCGCAAGCTGCACGCCGCGCTTGCGCGGGTGCGCGACGGCGACACCGTCACGCTGCAAGGCGACTTCCCGGCGGAAGTGATGCCGCTGGTCGATGAATTCAACCACGTCCTGGCGCACAACGCCGCCGTCGTCGACCGCGCCCGCACGCAGGCCGGCAACCTGGCCCACGCGCTGAAAACACCGCTCAGCGTGCTGGCCAATGCCGCCACCGGCCAGGATGACGACCTGGCAAGACAGGTCCGGCGGCAGGTGACAGTCGCCAACAACCAGGTGCAATACCATCTCTCCAGGGCGCAGCGCGCGGCCGCCGTCCGCCTGGCCGGCGCGCGGACACCGCTGACGGCCGTGGTCGACGGCCTGTTGCGGACGATGCGCCGGCTGCATGCCGCGAAAACGCTCGAACTGGTGTGGCAGCCGCCGGCGACGGACATTCTTTTTCGCGGCGAAGAACAGGACTTGCAGGAAATGCTCGGCAATCTGTTCGACAACGCCTGCAAATGGGCGCGTTCGCGGGTCGAGGTCAGTGCGCGGCTGCGGCAGACGTCATTGATCGTCGATATCGACGACGACGGTCCGGGAATCGCCAGCGAGCTGCGCGATGCCGTCCTGCGGCGTGGCGTTCGCGCCGACGAGCGGACGCCGGGTAGCGGTCTCGGTCTGGCGATCGTCGACGAGCTGGCGCAGCTTCATGGAGGAGAACTGCATCTGGCCGATTCGACACTCGGTGGTCTGCGCGCGCGGCTGACATTACCCGCGGCCGTTTTGGGAGCCAGCCGGAGTTGAGTCGGTGACTGCAGTCCTCCCACTCCTCACGTCGATCTTCCCTTGCTTCATCGGTTGCGCTCGCATCGGGTTTCCGCCCGCGGTGGCCATCCGATGCTGACGCCGGGGTCGCGGGATTCCAGCGGGCCTTCTGAGCGGCCGCTTAAACTGGTAAGCTGGCCACCCTCCGTTACTGTTCACGGTTGGATTGCTGCTGTGATGAACATCGCTCTGCTTCGCGAAAAGCTCGACAATTACGAACGATTGATGCGGCTCGACAAGCCGATCGGCATTTTGTTGCTGCTCTGGCCGACGTGGTGGGCGCTGTGGTTGTCGGCGAGGGGTTGGCCGGATTGGCGAGTATGGTGGATCTTCACTTTGGGGACGGTGTTGATGCGTTCCGCCGGCTGTGTGATCAACGATCTCGCCGATCGCAACTTCGACCCGCACGTCGAGCGCACCCGTTCGCGACCGCTGGCGGCGCGGACCGTCTCTCCGCGGGAAGCCCTGGTGCTCTTTTTGGCGCTGGTCGCCTGCGCGGTGATCGTGGTGCTGCCGTTGCGCAGCATGTTGCTGGCCGGTTTGTGCGCGGCGGCGCTGTTCCTGGCGGCGTCGTATCCGTTCACCAAACGATTTCTGGCCGTGCCGCAAGCCTATCTGGGCGTCGCTTTCGGTTTCGGGATTCCGATGGCCTACGCGGCGCAACTCGGCACGTTGCCGGCGGAATGTTGGTGGTTGTTGCTGGCCAATGTCTTCTGGGCGATCGCTTACGACACCGAATACGCGATGGTCGATCGTGCCGACGACCTGAAGATCGGCATCCGCACTTCGGCGATCACTTTCGGACGGTTTGAGGTGATGATGGTGATGTTGTGCTACGCACTGACGCTGGTCGTGCTGGCGATGATCGGGCATCACTACGGCCTGGGCGGCGTGTTTTATGCGGCGTTGCTGCTGGCGGCGGCGATCGCTGGCTACCATTACACGTTGATCCGCGAACGCCTGCCGGCTCGCTGCTTTGCAGCGTTTCGGCACAACAACTGGTTCGGAGCGACCATTTTCGTCGGCATTGCTGGCGACCATCTGTTCAGGGAGTATTTCAAGTGAGAACCGGATTGCTGATCGTGTTGTGCCTGGCGGGAACCGCGATGGCCGCCGATGACGGGCGGCAGTTGGTGCGACTGCCGCCGGCCGCGGAATCGACCTTGCGCGCCGAAATGCGCGCCAACATGTTGGCCGTCAACGATATTCTGGCGCTAGTGGCTGCCGGGAAGCTGGAGGAAGCCGGCGCGCGCGCCGAGCAGGATCTCGGGCAGGCGATGATGGGACGGCATCGTTCCCTGCCGTTCGATGCGCGACCCGGCCCCCATATGCCGCCAGCGATGCACCAGTTGGGGATCGACGGGCACCGAGCGGCGAGTGCTTTCGCGCGCGTCGCCGCCTCCGGCGACCGGGAAAAAACGATCGCCGCCTTGCCGACCCTCACCCAGTCCTGTGTGGCCTGTCATTACGCGTATCGCCTGCGTTGATCGCCACCGATCGCCGCTTGGTGGCGGCGATTCCCATTCCTCTCTGTCCTTTGGCGTCCGGCGGCGGCGTTCCTGCGCCGGTAGTCGCCGATTTGGAGTGCTGGCATGAAATACCACGATCTGCGCGATTTCGTTGCTCAACTCGAAACGCTGGGTGAACTGAAGCGCATCGCTGTCGAAGTCGACCCCTGTCTGGAAATTACCGAGATTTGTGACCGCGTGCTGCGTGCCGCTGGCCCGGCGCTGCTGTTCGAGCGGCCGCGCGGGCACAGCGTGCCGGTGCTGGCCAATCTTTTCGGCACCCCGCGGCGGGTGGCGCTGGGCATGGGTCAGGAGTCGGTGTCGGCCCTGCGCGAAGTCGGCAAACTGTTGGCTTATCTCAAGGAGCCGGAGCCGCCGAAGGGCTTAAAGGACGCCTGGGAGAAATGGCCGATCCTCAAACAGGTGCTGAACATGGCGCCGCGTCTGCGTTCGTCGGCGGCGTGCCAGGAAGTGGTCGTCGAGGGATCGGCGGTCGATCTGGCGTCTTTGCCGATCCAGCACTGCTGGCCGGGCGACGTCGCGCCGCTACTGACCTGGGGGCTGACGGTGACCCGCGGACCGCAAAAGGCGCGACAGAACCTCGGCATCTATCGGCAACAGGTGCTCGGACCGAACAAGGTGATCATGCGCTGGCTAGCGCATCGCGGCGGGGCGCTCGATTTCCGTGATCATTGCCTGCAGCATCCTGGGCAACCGTTTCCGGTGGCCGTGGCGTTCGGCGCCGACCCGGCGACGATCCTGGCGGCGGTGACGCCGGTGCCGGACAGCCTGTCGGAATACCAGTTCGCCGGTCTGCTGCGTGGTGCCAAGAGCGAAGTCGTCTCCTGCCTGGGCTCGGATTTGCAAGTGCCGGCGTCGGCCGAAATCGTCCTCGAAGGTCATATCGACCCGGCGGAAACGGCGCTGGAGGGACCGTACGGCGACCATACCGGCTATTACAACGAACAGGCGCGTTTTCCGGTGTTGACCATCGATCGCCTCACCCGCCGCCGGCAACCGATCTACCACAGCACGTATACCGGCAAACCGCCTGACGAGCCGGCGATGCTCGGCGTCGCATTGAACGAGGTGTTCGTGCCATTGCTGCAGAAACAGTTTCCTGAAATCGTCGATTTCTATCTGCCGCCGGAAGGATGCTCGTATCGCCTGGCGACGGTCAGCATCCGCAAGCAATACCCCGGCCACGCCAAACGGGTGATGTTCGGCATCTGGAGCTTCCTCCGCCAGTTCATGTACACCAAATTCATCATCGTCGTCGATGACGACGTGGACGTGCGCGATTGGAAGGAGGTGATCTGGGCGATGACCACGCGGGTCGATGCGGCGCGTGATACGCTGATCGCCGAGAACACGCCGATCGATTATCTCGATTTCGCCAGTCCGGTGGCCGGCCTGGGCAGCAAGATGGGTATCGATGCCACCAACAAGTGGCCCGGCGAAACCCAGCGGCCTTGGGGAACGGCGATTGTCATGGATGCGGCGGTCAAGGCGCGAGTGGATGCCCTCTGGTCGCAACTGGGGCTATAGTGGCGCCCGATGAAGAGTTGCTTTTCGCGGCGGGCTGGAGCCGGCCATCTTTCTGGAGACGGTAATGAGTAACGATTTGATTCCCGCCAACTACCTCGACGGCGCCCGCGCCTGGTGCCACGTGTGCTATGGGCTGCATGCGTTGGCGGTGGTCATCGGGGTGGTTGGCGCGTCGAGCGTCGCCGGCGCCTTTGTCTTCGGTGTTCCGTCGCTGCTGGCGGTGATCCTCAATTACATCAAGCGGAGCGAAGTGAACGGCACCTGGCTGGAAAGCCATTACCGCTGGCAGATCCGGACTTTCTGGATCACGCTGGCCTGGCTGGTGGCCTACGGGGTGCTGATCATCACCATCGTCGGCATCCCGATTGCCTGGGTGCTGATCGCCGTGCTCGGGGTGTGGGTGGCCTACCGGGTGATCCGCGGCTGGCTGGCGCTGGCCAACCGGCAACCGCTGACCATGGCCTCCTGAGCCGGCCGGCACGCGCTCAGCGCTTGGCGACCCACAGCAGCAGCGCGTCCATTGCCGGCTTGCCGAGCCGGAAATTCGGGTCATTGAGCAGAAAGACGACGATCCAGCGTCGTCCGCTGTTGTCGAGCACGTAGCCGGCGAGCGCCCGTACCCCGTCGAGGTAACCGGTTTTCAGGTGCGCGCGTCCGCTGGCCGAACCGTGGCCGAGCCGTTTCTGCAAGGTGCCATCGACACCGGCGATCGGCAGCGAGGCGACCAGTTCGGGCATCACCGGGCTGCGCCAGGCGGCCAGCAGGATTTGCGCCAGCCCTTCCGCCGAGATCCGTTCGCTGCGCGACAGACCGGAACCGTTGTCGAGCACCAGTTCGGGAAGTTTCAGCCCTTTGCCCTGCAGCCAGGCAGCAATCTGACGGCGGGCGCCGTCGCCGGTCGCCGGTCGTTGCCCGTCCAGGCCGAGGAAGACCTGCCGGGCCATGACGTTGTTGCTGTATTTGTTGATTTCACGAACGATTTCGCCGAGCGGCGGCGAATCGTGTACCGCCAGGACCCGCGCCTCGGCCGGGATCCGACCGTCACGGACGCGACCGTTGAAGTTGCCGCCAAGCTCGCGCCACAGCGCCCGGAACAAACTGTCCACCTGCTGATCGGCCGGCCAGGGAACCAGATGCAGCGCCTTTTCACCGCAGGCGGCGGGGTAGCTGCCAGCGAGTTCGAGCGTCTGCCCGGTTACCGTCGGTCTGATCTGCTCGCGCCAGTCGCCACAGCCGTCGCGACCAAGAGTCAGGCGGTTGGCGACCCGCACACCCTCGCCCGGGGTGTCGACGATGATGTTGACCCTGTTCTGTACCGGCTCGGGCTGCAAGGTCAGGCGCAAGCTTTTCAGATTGATCAGCAGCGCGTCGGGGCCGGCGTTATAGGGGCGAAGCGGTTCGCGGTCGAATTCGCCGGGATCGTGCGCCACCGGCGCGAACGCGCTGCGGTCGAGAATCAGATCGCCATTGATTTCACTGACTCCGCGGGAACGAATCTGGCGCAGCAGCAGCCAGAAGTGTTCGAGCGCTAGTTTCGGGTCACCGCTGCCTCGCAGATACAGCGGCCCGTCGAGACGGCCGTTCTTCGGCGGGCTGACGACCAGCGCCTCGGTGCGCCAACTGTGCGCCGGGCCGAGCAGCTCGAGCGCCGCGTAAGTGGTGACCAGCTTCATCGCCGACGCCGGGTTCATCGCTTGTCGGGAATTGTGACTGATCAACGGCGGGCCGCCGTCTACCGCCTGGACGACGATGCCCACCGAAGTGGTCGGAATACCGGCGTCCTGCAGCGCGTTGACCACCGTCGGCGGCAATTTCACCGGGGCCGGCGCTTCGGCCGCGGCCAGGGTGATCTGCAGCGTGCCCATGGCGATCCAGCCCAGCCCCAATCGAGGAAGGCAACGCCGTCTTGACGACATCGCCGCCTAGTTCGTCCGCCAAGGCGTTGGATGACCGAGAAAGCCGCCGAGCCGATCGTCGAGTTCGCCGAGCATCAGATCGCTTCGGCCGGCTAGCCAGCCACGAACCAGGTCGCTAGGCGGATCGTCGCTCGTCGAGACGATCAACTGTTCGGCGACGGCGAGGTCGTTCAGGCGACCGAGCAAGTCGAGGAGGGGGGTGACGCGGCTGAGATAGCGTTCGAGGCGTTGCGCTGGCAGCAGAGACGCGAAAAACTCCAGCGCATAGCGCAACCGTTTCAAAGCCACCCGCAGATCGTGCCGTGCTTCCGGGGCGACATCGCGGGTGAGTCGGGCCAGGTTGACGACCTTTTTGGCGCACTTCTCCAGACAGCTTGGCGCGAATTTCGGCAGCGAGGGTTTGGGACTCTCGGGCAGCGCCAGCGTGGCGGTGGTGAATTCGAGCAACAAATGCGAGTACGCCCGGCCGGTGATCGATGCTTTGGCGGCTTTACGGGCCACGGCCAGTCGTTCGTTGGCATGCTGATCGAGAGCCAACGGCCCGGGGTGTTGCGGAAAGGCTTTTGCCAGCGGCGGCAGGATTTCGGCGATGAAGACATCCCAATTACGCGTATCGCCAAGCGAGGCGGCGATTCGCCGCCAACGGGGGTCGAAATCGGTCACGTACTCGGCTGGCAACAAGGGTCGCCAGACGCGGATCGCCGAGCGCAGGCGACGAATGGCGACGCGCGATTGGTGAACGTATTCCGGGGCGTCGGTTTCGCGTAGACCGCGTTCGTTGCCCTGTAGCTGAGTGAGGCAGGCGAAAACGGTTTTACGGTAGGCGGCCAAAGCCGTGTCGCTTGGTTCGAGGACCACCGCCGTTGCCTTGACCGGCGACAGTCCGCCGCCAGCAGCCAGACGATAGCCGCGTTCCGCCTTGCTGCTGATCTGCGGGTGCAGCGGCAGGCTGTTTTGCAAAGTCAGCGCGACCTGAAAAAGATCGCCGATCTCGCCCTCGAGAAGTTCGAGTTCAACTTCGCAGATGGATTCCTGCCGTTTGCCGGCAATGATTTTCCCCTTATCAACAGCCACTTCCACCCGGACGTTTTCGCTTGGGGTCACCAGCCAGAGGTCGCGGGTGAAGTCGGTGGTGAACAGCGGAACGAGTTCGCTGCTCAAGGATTCCAAAAAGCGACGGATTTTTGGACTATCCACATGCGAGAAGTCGAACTGGCCGGGCTGTGCCGGTGCTTCCCACTCACTGCGTCGCGCCAGACCACCTGGAGAGGCCGCGTCGCGTTTGATCGTCAACAGCCAGTCGTCTCCCTTTTTGCGGAAGCGCACGGCTAGTCGTTTTTTTTGCAAGCGCCAGTCGGGCGTGTCGTAATAGGTGTTGCTCAGTTGCAGCTGCTGCGGGAGCTGGTCGGCGAACATCGGGTGTGCCGACAAGCGTTTGGTGGTCGCTGGCGAAAGCGCCAGTTTGATCTCAGTTTCCAATGCCATAAGCGCGGTGCTCCTTCAACAGTCTTGGGGGTGACCAGGACGAGTTCAGCAGTCGTAGGTTCGCAAAGCCTCGACACTCGGAATTTTGATGCGACGCCCTTCGACGACGATCAGACCTTTTTCGGAAAACTCGTGCAGGATACGCGAGAAGTGTTCCTGGGTCAGATTCAGTCGCGAAGCGATGATCCCCTTGCTGGTCTGCAAAGTGACCGTCAGCTCTTCGGTCGTCTCGTCGGGCTGATCGCGCAGCAGATAACCGACGATCCGCTGCCGACCGGAATGTAGGGAATATGATTCGACATCGGTGATCAGGTGATGGAGTCGCATCGACAATCCGGCGATCATTTTGCGTCCCAGTTTGGGATCGCGGTCGAGTTCATCAATGATCGCTGATTTGGCGATGTGCAACAGCAGCGAGTCGCTCAACGCCTGGGCAAAGACCATGAACGGCCGATCCATGAACATCACCGCTTCGCCGAAAGTTTGTCCTTGATCGAGGATTTTGACCACCTTTTCACCACCACTGGCCGAGGTGAATGCCAGCTTCACCTGCCCATAGACCAACAGAAAAAAACCCTTGGGAGTATCGCCTTTGTGAAAAATGACGTCGCCTCGAGCGACGGTCAGCTCACGGGTGCCGCGCGCCAACCGGGCAATTTCGTCGGGTTCCAGCTCGTTGAACAGCGGAACGCGCGCCAGCAAAGCATCGATATTGATAGCGGACGAATGAACGGGCATGGCCGATGGTCGGAAGCGATCGTGGCGAAAGTGTGTAATGTCGGCAATATTCGCATGTGTCCGAACCCTCGGCAAGCAAGCCAGGGCGAATGTGCGCATGCCATTGCCGTGTGACCTTCGAAAATGATCTCCTCGGCTCGAGGATCTGCCAAGTGGCTGTGCACAGCCTGAATTAAGGAGTTCTCAGCCTTATTGGAGTTTTCCATGGTGGCCGGGAGCGGGGTTGGTTGATCGGTCAGAAAGGTCGGGCACGGCCGGGTGACGATGTCGGCGATGTGCGCGTTACGGTGCGGTGACCAGGGTGTCGTCGAGGCAGTCCCTGGATGCCGAAAGGTGCGCTGCTCGGGCGAGTCGGCAGCGGTTTGCGCAGGAAGTGCCCGGGCGTCGCTTTCGTCGATGAGCGGATGCGCATACCTGCGGTCATGCCGCCCGCGCTCCCGCCGTCTGGCGCTAGACCGTCCTCAACCGCCTGCGCACCGCCCCGGTGCTACGCGAAGGCGGCCTCCAGACCCTTACCTCGTCACCGACACCTTCCGCGCTCAAGTCGGAGTCTGGTTCAGGATGGATGCAATTGGACACGCGTTCTGCCGGCGAATGGCGGTGTAAACCCGATATAATCACAAGCTTTTTGGCCTTTCACGGTTCCCGATGCTCGTCTATCGCGGTTATGCCCGCACCGCGCCCCAATCCACCGTTCTCACCATCGGCAATTTTGACGGCGTTCATCGCGGTCATCGCGCCCTGCTTGCCCGCTTGAAAGCGGTGGCGGGAGCGGTCGGCCTGCCGTCGGCGGTGCTCACTTTCGAGCCGCATCCCCGCGAGTTTTTTGCCGCCGACTCGGCGCCGGCGCGGTTGACCACGCTGCGTGAAAAGCTTGAACGGCTGGCGGCCGACAGCGTCGATCTGGCGTATGTCTGTCACTTCAACACTCGTTTCGCGGCCTTGACCGCCGATGAATTCATCGATCGCGTGCTGGTCGACGCCTTGCGTGTGCGGCACTTGCTGGTTGGCGACGATTTTCGTTTCGGTGCGCGCCGCACGGGTGATTTCGCTTTGTTGCGGGCGGTGGGCGAACGCGCCGGTTTCCGGGTCGAAGCGATGGAGAGCGTGGTTTTCGACGGTGAACGCGTTTCCAGCTCGGCGGTTCGCGACGCCCTGCAGGATGGACGCCTGGAACAGGCCGGACAATTGCTCGGGCGGCCGTATTCCATTGACGGCCGGGTGGTCCGCGGCGAACAGCTCGGTCGCCAACTCGGCTTCGCCACCGCCAATATTCGCATCAAGCATGCCAAGCCACCGTTGCAAGGTGTTTTCGCCGTCGAAGTCGACGGCCTGCCGGGTGGTCCGCATCGCGGAGCGGCCAACCTCGGCTATCGACCCAGCGCAGGTCTGACCAACCGTTTGTTGCTCGAAGTGCACCTGTTCGATTTCTCCGCCGACATCTATGGGGCGCACCTCAGCGTCCGTTTCCTGCACAAATTGCGCGACGAAATCAAGTTTGCCGATTTGTCCGCCTTGAAGGCGCAGATCGCTCGCGACGTCGGCGCCGCGAAAGCGTTTTTCCAGTTGTGAGACCGTCATGACCGATTACAAAAAAACTCTCAACCTGACCGACACCCCCTTTCCGATGCGCGGTGATCTCGCCAGACGCGAACCACAATGGGTCGCCGAGTGGCGTGAACAGGGCCTCTACCAGCGCATCCGCGAGGTTTCGCGGGGACGTCCGCGTTTCGTGCTGCACGACGGCCCGCCCTACGCCAATGGCGACATCCATATCGGTCATGCGGTGAACAAAATTCTCAAGGACATCATCGTCCGCTCGAAAACGCTGGCCGGTTTCGACGCCCCCTACATCCCCGGCTGGGACTGTCACGGGCTGCCAATCGAGCACCAGATCGAGAAGCAGCACGGCAAGCACCTGGCCGCCGACCGTGTGCGCGAGCTATGCCGGGCTTTCGCGGCTGAACAAGTCGAACGGCAGAAGAAGGATTTCATCCGTCTCGGCGTTCTCGGCGATTGGGACCGGCCCTATCTGACGATGGATTTCAAGACCGAAGCCGACGAGATCCGCACCCTGGCGCGAATCCTCGACAAGGGTTACCTCTACCAGGGATTGAAACCGGTCAACTGGTGTCTTGATTGCCACTCCGCATTGGCCGAGGCCGAAGTGGACTATGAAGACAAGACCTCGGCGGCGATCGACGTCGCGTTCGCGGTGCATCCCAACCACGCGGACAAGGTGGCGCATGCTTTCGGGCTGGCGCATCTGCGCGGCCCGGCCTTCGCGGTGATTTGGACGACCACCCCGTGGACCTTGCCGGCCAACGAGGCGGTCTGCGCGCATCCCGATTTCGACTACGTGCTGGTCAATACGCCGAAGGGTAGCCTGATCCTGGTTCGCGAACTGGCGATGACCTGTCTGCAGCGCTACGGCTTCAGCGGTACCCTGCTCGGTTCGGCCAAAGGGTCGGCGCTCGAGCAGGTGTTGCTCAGACATCCGTTCCAGAGTCGGGACGTGGCGATCATATGCGGCCGGCACGTCACTCTCGAGGCCGGCACCGGCCTGGTGCACACCGCGCCGGCGCACGGCTCCGACGACTACCTGATCGGCAAGGTTTATGGGCTGCCGGTCACCAACCCGGTCGGCGACGACGGCTGTTTCGTCGCCGATGTGCCGCCGCTGTCGATCGGCGAACTGGCTGGCAAAACGGTCTGGCAGGCCAACCCGCTGGTCGTCGAGGAACTGGCCGTCAGTGGCCATCTGCTGCACAACGAGACCATCCGCCACAGCTATCCGCACTGCTGGCGGCACAAGACACCGATCATTTTCCGGGCGACGACGCAATGGTTCGTCGGCATGGACCACCGCGCGCCGGGCGAGAACGCAGCGACCACCGACGAACAACCGCCGACTTTGCGCTGGCGCGCCGAACGAGCGGTCGATGAAACGAAATTCTTTCCAAGCTGGGGCCGTGCCCGCCTTGAAGCGATGATGCGCACCCGACCCGACTGGTGCGTTTCCAGGCAACGCAACTGGGGGGTTCCCCTGCCTTTTTTCCTGCACCGCGAGACGGCCGCCTTGCATCCGCGGACCAGTGAGTTGATCGAGGAGGTGGCCCGGCGGGTGGAAAAAGACGGCATCGAAGCTTGGTTCGCGCTCGACGCGGCGGAGTTGCTCGGCGACGAGGCCGCCGATTATCGCAAGATGAGCGACACGCTCGACGTGTGGTTCGATTCCGGCGCCACCCACGCCAGCGTGCTGCGCGGCTCGCATCGCGACGATCTGGCGTATCCGGCGGATTTGTATCTCGAAGGTTCGGACCAGCATCGCGGCTGGTTCCAGAGCTCGTTGCTGATCGGTTGCGCCACCGATGGCCGCGCGCCTTACGACGCCTTGCTGACGCACGGCTTCGTGGTCGACGGCAAGGGACTGAAAATGTCCAAATCGAAAGGCAATGTCGTCGCGCCGCAAAAAATCGCCGACACGCTGGGTGCCGAAATTCTCCGCTTGTGGGTGGCGGCGACCGATTATTCCGGCGAATTGTCGATTTCCGATGAAATTCTCAAACGGGTAGTCGAGGCCTACCGGCGCATCCGCAACACGGTTCGTTTCCTGCTTGCCAATACCGTCGATTTCGATCCCGTAGCCGACCGCCTGGCGATCGATGAATGGCTGGAAATCGACCGCTACGCGCTGGCGATGACTCGGCAACTCCAGACGCAGTGCGAAGCGGACTACGCCCGCTTCGAATTCCATCGCGTGGTTCAATCGCTGCAAACCTTCTGTTCCGAAGACCTCGGTGGTTTTTATCTCGACATTCTGAAGGATCGTCTATACACCACCGTCGCCACCTCCCGCGCCCGCCGCTCGGCGCAGAATGCGCTGTGGCACATCTTGCAGACGGTGGTCAAACTGATGGCGCCGGTGCTCAGTTTCACCGCCGAGGAAATCTGGCGTCTGCAGACTGGCGATCCTGCAAGATCGGTGATGCTCGAAACCTGGCAGCCGTTGCCAGCACCGGCGGAGGAGGGCGCTCTGCTCGAGAAATGGCGGCTGATCCGCGGGCTGCGGGCCGAAGTGCTGCGGGCGCTGGAGGAATTGCGCATCGAAGGCAAAATCGGTTCGTCGTTGCAGGCCTCTGTCGAAGTACATTGCCACGGCGACAAATTCGCCGCGTTGTCATCGTTGGGGGATGATCTGCGCTTCGTGTTGATCTGTTCCCACGCCCGCGCTGTCGATGACCCGGGCGAGCACTTGCTCTGCGCGCCCTTGCCACATGCCAAATGCGAACGATGCTGGCACGTCCGCGACGATGTCGGCAGCGACGCCGAACACCCCGGCTTGTGTGGTCGTTGCCTCAGCAATCTGTTTGGAAAGGGTGAGCGGCGTGCCTACGCGTAACATCGATCGCTGGCTGTGGCTGGCGGGAATGATCGTCCTGCTCGATCAGCTCAGCAAATGGCTGGTGCTGTCTTTGCTGCGGCCGGGCGACTCGATCTACGTCGCGCCTTTCTTCAATTGGGTGCTGACCTACAATCCAGGTGCCGCTTTCAGTTTTCTTTCGGATGCCGGCGGTTGGCAACGCTGGTTTTTCACTCTTTTGGCGCTGATCGTTTCCGGATGGATCGTCAGCACCTTGCGGCGGCACGTCAGTCACTTCCGTTTGTCGCTGGCGCTGACGCTGATCCTCGGCGGTGCGATCGGCAACGTCATCGACCGTCTGCGTTTCGGAGCGGTGGTCGATTTCATCCAATGGCACCTCGGCGGTTACTACTGGCCGGCGTTCAACGTCGCCGATTCGGCCATCAGCATCGGCGCGGTGCTGATGATCTGGGATCAACTGGTCAGCAAGCCGGCGGCGCCGGCCGACGCACCGGCCGGGCCCACGACACGGGGAGAAGGATCTTGACGGCGATCGATGATGAGCCCCGGCCGGCCGTCGATCGGGTCGGTCCCGACAGTTACCTGACGTTGCATTACAGTCTGAGCGCGCTCGACGGCAGCGAATACGTCAGCACGTTCGATCTCTCGCCAGCCACCCTGCAGATGGGCAGCGGCCAACTGGCCGACACGCTGGAACGCTGTCTGCTCGGTCTGCCGGTCAGCGAACGGCACGTTTTCGAACTGGCGCCGGCGGATGCCTTCGGCGAACACAACCCGCGTCTGGTCGAACGGATCGCGCGTAGCGCCTTGCCGCCGGAAGTGGAACTGAAGGAAAACTCCTTGATCGAATTCGCTGCACCGGACGGCGCCAGTCGATTCGCCGGATTTTTGCGCGAATTGGACGATACCAGCGCACTGTTCGATTTCAATCACCCGCTTGCTGGCCGGCCGGTGCGTTTTGAAGTTCAGATCATCGCCATTCTCTGAGGCCTCTGCCGTGAAGATCATCCTTGCCAATCCGCGCGGTTTCTGCGCTGGCGTCGACCGGGCGATTGCCATTGTCGAGCGGGCCATCGAAAAATTCGGCGCACCGATTTATGTCCGCCATGAAGTGGTGCATAACCAGTTCGTCTGTAACGAACTGCGGGCCAAGGGTGCCATTTTCATCGACCATCTAGCCGAGGTGCCGGCCGGGAATACGGTCATTTTCAGCGCTCACGGCGTTTCCAGGGCTGTTCGCCGCGAGGCCGAGGAACGCGGCCTGAAAGTATTCGACGCCACCTGCCCACTGGTGACCAAAGTGCACGTCGAAGTGGCCCGGATGCGACAGGAAGGCTGCGAAATCGTCATGATCGGTCACAAAGGCCACCCGGAAGTCGAAGGGACGATGGGTCAGGCCAGCGACGGCATGTATCTGGTCGAAACGGTCGATGACGTACGCCAACTGACGGTGAAAACGCCGCAGCGTCTGGCCTACGTCACCCAGACCACCTTGTCGGTCGATGACGCGACGCAAGTGGTCAATGCGTTGCGCGCCCGCTTTCCGCAGATCCTCGGCCCGAAGAAGGATGACATCTGTTATGCCACCCAGAACCGGCAGGACGCGGTCAAGCAATTGGCGCAGAGCGCGGACGTGGTGCTGGTCGTCGGCAGCCGGACCAGTTCCAATTCCAATCGCCTGCGCGAAGTGGCCGAGTTGCGCGGCGCCCGGGCGTACTTGATCGACAGCGCGGCCGATATCGAGGCGGCGTGGTTGGACGACGCCGAACAGATCGGCGTCACCGCCGGTGCCTCGGCGCCGGAAAATCTGGTCAACGAGGTCGTCCGTCAACTGGCCGGCGAGCAACAGGCGCCGGTGGATGAACTCGCCGGTGTGGTCGAGAGCGTCGTTTTCGCCTTGCCGCGCGAATTGCAGTAGTCGATAACCCGTCGTTGCCCGCCGCTGCTGGCAAGGCGGCCATTGGCCGTCGATGACGAACGATCAGGGCAGGGCGGGCAGCGTGCGGCTGGTCAGTTCGCCCGCCAGCAGGCTGGCATTGCGGGCGGCCAGACCGTAGATCGTCAGTTGTGGATTGGCGCCCAGGCTGGTTGGCAGCAATGAACCATCATTCACGGTCAGATTGTCCAGCCAGAAGTGCCGGCCGCGATGATCGACCACGCCACGCTGGGCACTGTCGGCCATCCCGCACCCGCCCATGACGTGTGCACTGACCACCCGGCAGGCCAAAGGCTTCAAGGGCAGGGCGGCGATCGCCTCCTTCGCTTCCGCCCAACTGGCATATCCGCTGGCGAGTTCATGCACCGGCGTCACCGACCGCGCACCGGCGGCGAACTGGATTTCCGCCATCGCCAGCAAGGCCCGTCGGGCGGCCTCCCAGATCGTTTCGTTGAGCGGATAGTCGAGAATCGGTGTCCCGTCGCTCGCCAGCCGCACGTGGCCGCCCCGGCTTTCCGGATGAAATCCGTCGCGCAGCAACGCCAGTAGCACCTGCGCGTGGGTGAATTCGCGCATCACGCGTTGATGCGCGGCGCCAAAGCCTGGCAAGGTGGTCGAAAACAGCACCGGATGCAGCGGCGCGCTTTCGATCTTGAAACCGAGAGCGCCGTCGATCGGTGCTTGGTGCAGAAAATGGTCGGTATAGATGGTCTGCGGAGCGCCGGCGTAGGCATCGACCCGATTCGGCATCAGCGCCGCCGAAATGACGACTGGATGGAGAAAAGTGCGCTTGCCGATCAGTCGCTGGGGATCAGGGACGCCGCTGCGCAGCAGCAGCGCCGGGCTGCCGATGGCCCCGGCGGCCACGACGAAATGGCGGGCGCGCAGTTGCAAACGTTTGCCGGAGAGATGGAGGCCATCCGACTGCAAGGCCAGGCAGTCAAGTGCGGAGACGGTATGGCCGGCGAAACGCAGACGTTCGGCGCGCAGCCGGGTGTACAGCGTGGCACCGTGCTGCAGGGCGACCGGAATGCTGGTCAACAGCATCGACTGTTTGGCGTTGGTCGGGCAGCCCATGCCGCAGTAGCCCAGGTTCCAGCAACCTTTGACGTTGCGTTTGATCTGGCCGACCGGGATCGCCAGTTTCTCGCCACCGACCGCCAGAAGCTGATTGTTGGCGTTTGGCGGCGTCTCCCATGGCCGGATCGACAGTTTGTGTTCGATCACCGCGAACCATGGAATCAAGGCGTCTACGGTCAACGAGCGTAGTCCGAACTGGCGCTGCCAATAGTCGAGCACTTCGGACGGGGTGCGGAAGCTGCTGGTCCAATTGACGGTCGTCGAGCCGCCGACACAGCGTCCCTGCAGAATGTTGATCGCTTTGTCGGCTGTTTTGCGGGCGGCGGAATCCTGATACAGCTCGGGATAAGCGACGGATTCGAGCATCTTGAAATCGCTGGACGAACGCAGCGGCCCTTCCTCGACCATCGCGACGCGCAGACCGGCGGCGCTGAGCAGTTCGGCGGTCACCCCGCCGCCAGCGCCGGTGCCGACGATGACCACATCGAAGTCGACGGTGTGATTCCTGCCCAGGGTCGAGGCATCGATGTGCCGCCAGCCGCTGGCCAGACCGGCTTTGATCGGATCGACCATCAGAAATATCCTCGGGGTGGCCCGGGATAGGCGATGGCCTGCCAGCTTTCCGGACGCCCGTACCAGGCAGCGAAGGTCAGGTCATGCAACGCCGCGTAAGCGCTTTGCAGCAATTTCAGGCGGCTGGCTCGCCAGGTTTGCAGAAACTCGCTGACCTCATCGACAGTCGTCTGTCGCCAAGGCCGGCTGACGCCGGCGAGCATCAGCCGACCCGGAGCGAGGACCAGCAGTCCAAACAGTTCGCCGAGTTCTCGTTGCGTCGCCAGCGAAAATCCGCTTGCCACCTGCTCGATGCCATCGACGGTCACGGCCAGCCGCTGCCGCCGTTCTTCCGCCGCTTGCGGCAGGAGGTCGTCCAGCAGGGCATTGGCGACCGCGGTCAGCATGTCGCGCTCGACGCCAGTCAATCGGCGGCCGCCGGCGGCGTTGAGCCAGCCCGAGATCGACAACAGCAGTGCACCAGCCAGTCCGGTGCGCAGAAGTTGCCTGCGTCCGCTGTTCATCGGATCATCAACCGCGTCAGACGGTCGAACAGCGCGCCATACGGCGGTTTGAACATGCCGATTCCCGAAAGTCGTGACTGTCGGAAGACCGCCCGTTCGACCGAAAAGGTCTTGAACCCGGCAAAGCCATGGTAACGACCCATGCCACTCGGTCCGACGCCGCCAAAAGGCAACTCGTCTTGAGCGATATGCAGAATCACGTCATTGACCGTCACCCCGCCGGAAACCGAGCCGTTGAGCACGCGCTCGATATTCGCCGGCCGTCGGTCGAAGTAATACATCGCCAACGGTCGCGGTTGGCGATTGACGTAGCGCAGTGCCTCGTCGAGACTGCCGTAAGCGCGTAACGGTAGCAGCGGACCGAAGATTTCTTCGCGCATCACCCGTAATTGGTCGTCCGGATTAAGCAAGAGGACTGGCGGCAAGCAGCGGCGCAGCGGGTCGGCGACCACGCCGGGCGCCAATTCGACCAAGCGGGTGCCAGCTCGGCGTGCCTCGTCGAGCAAAGCCAGCAGTCGCGCATACTGGCGTTGGTCGATCACCGACGAATAGTCCGGCGAATGGGTGATGTCTGGATAGCAGGCGGCGAAGACGCGTCGCGCCTGGTGGACGAACGCCTCCTCCTGGCCGGCCGGCAGCAGCACGTAGTCGGGTGCGATGCAGGTCTGGCCGGCGTTCAAGCACTTGCCGATGATGATTCGCTCGACGGCGTGGGCGAAATGTCGGTCCGACAGCGCCGGACCGATGATCGCCGGTGATTTGCCACCGAGTTCGAGCGTCACCGGCGTCAGATTGTCCGCCGCCGAACGCATGATCGACCGGCCGACCGTCGTCGAACCGGTGAATAGCAAATGGTCGAACGGCAGCCGGGCGAATTCCTGGGCGACGGCGACATCGCCTTCGACGACTGACAATTCGTCGTCGGCGAAATGCCGCGCCAGCAGTTCGGCGAACAGTGTCGCGGTCGCTGGGGTGAATTCGGACATCTTGACCAGGGCTCGATTGCCGGCGGCGAGCGCCGAGGCCAGCGGCGCGACCGCCAGATAGAGCGGATAATTCCACGGCACCATCACGCCGACCGCACCCATCGGGGTATAACGCACTTCGGCGCGAGCCGGCTGAAACCACATGCCGACCGATCGGTTTTGCGGTCGCATCCACCGTCGCAAATGGCGCAGCGCGTGCCGCAAGGCCTGATGGCTGGGAAAAAGTTCGAACAAACGGGTTTCCGCCGGCGAACGGTGGCCGAAATCGCGGCGTACGGCATCGATCAACGCCGCTTCGTTATCACTCAGCAGAGCCCCGAGGGTCTTCAACCGCCGTTCCCGGACCGCTGGCGGTGGATTGGAATCGTCTCGCGCGGCGGCCTGCAAACGGGCGAAGCGGCTGGCCAGGGAATCGGCAACGGGCATCGTCAAATCCTCGCAACAGTACCGGCAGAGTGTAATCCGCCGCCGGCCCATCGGTTAGGTTGCGGCGACTAAACTTGTGGCGTGTGATCCATGGATAATTCAGCCGATGAATCAGCCATCCCCTCCGGACGACCGACGAACCAGCGCCGAGGCGCTGCGGCAACACCTGCTTTCGGCGAAAACGTTGCGCCGGCAAGCCAAGGTCGATGCGACGACCGCCCATCATCACATGCGCCTGCGCGCCTGGCAGGCCGGGCGGCTGGCACGCACCCACGCCGACCTGCTGTGTAGCGCGCGTTTCGGCGAAGCGGCGCGATTTTTTCTGACCGATCTGTACGGTCCCAAGGATTTCAGTCGACGTGACGAGGAACTGGAACGAATCCTGCCGCTGCTGATCAAGATGCTGCCGGCTTCGGCACTATACACCGTCGCTCTGGCGGTGGAGCTCGACGCGTTGACCGAACGGCTGGATGCGGCGATGGTCCAGGCACTGGCGGCGGATGCGGCGATCGATGACCTCGACGAAGCCCGTTACGCCGATGCCTACCGTTTCGTCGGGCTTCGTGAGCTGCGTTTACGCCAGATCGAACTGATCGGCCAGATTGGCCGCTTTCTTGAACGGCTGGCTGGGAAACCGTTGCTGACCCAACTGCTCAAGCTGATGCGGCAACCCGCGCAAGCCGCCGGGCTCGGTGACTTGCAGGAATTCCTTGAACGAGGTTTTCTCGCCTTTCGCCACATGGGGCCGGCCAAGGAGTTCCTCGAGGCAATCGAATATCGGGAGCAGCGGCTGCTGAATCAGCTCTTTTCCAGCGCGGCGGACCCCTTTGCCTGAGCGGAGCCGCTGCTGACGGCCGCTCAAGGCCGTTCGCTTCTTACATGCCGTCACAGAAATCCACAGAGAATTCACAGATCCGGTGCGATCGGGTGCGGTAGTATTCACCTGTCGCCGAGGTGCTCCTTTCCTCCCCCTCCCCTCCGGAGTATCGCGGTGACGGCAACACCGGCCCGCCCAGCCCCCTGCGCGGGCCGTTTTTATTTTTGGAGCGGCCTGAAAAGCGTGCCTGCGAAGGAGGGTAGGATTGATCAGCAACATACTGCTTCATATATCTTGCCAGCCCTCTGGATTGAATATGATCACTGAGTTCCGATCTGAAAACCGTGCGCAAAGCGAATAATTCAGCCTTTCCCGGAATACTGTCTCGAACGCAAGGACTGTGATGAATACCGATCGACATGCCGTCCCCGATAGTTCAGAAAGCTTCATGACCTCTCCCAAGACCGCCTGGCTGGCCAAGGTGCTCGCACTGCTGCTCGGCGCGGTCGCGGTCACCGTCGGCGTGATGTTTTCCATGCTGGCCTTGGCCGTATTGCTGGTCGTCGGGGTGATTCTTTTCGGCGTGCTGCTCTGGAAGACACGCCACTTGCGTCGGCAACTGCAACAGCGGATGAACTCGCCGGGGGACTGGCCGGCCCCGGCCTGGCAAGAGGATCGCGGCCACGGCACGATCATCGATGGCGAAGCGGTCCGTCAACCGGCGAATGAGCAGGGACCCGCTCTCGTCGACCCATCCTCACAAGCGCGCGTCAAGCCGCACGGAGCTAATTTCGGAACCGACTGATCTGCCGCCCTCCGCTTTCGCTGCTATTCTTGCGCCTTTTCCATCAATCCCCGGGCTGACGTATGCCGATCATCCGCCGTTTTTGTGCCGCCATTTTTCTGCTCGCCGCTGCCGCTGGCGCCGCGCAGGCGGCTACCGACGACACCCGTTTCGGCGCCTGTCTGTCGTCGCTACGCAACGAGGCGGCTGGCAAAGGGATCTCGGCGGGCACTTTCGACAATCTGACCCGTGGTCTGTCGCCCGATCTGAGTGTTCTTGAATTCCTGGATTACCAGCCCGAATTCCGTGCGCCGATCTGGGATTATCTGGCCAGTTTGGTTGACGAGGAACGGGTGACCGACGGTTTGGCCATGCGAGAGAAGTGGGCCAGCGCGCTGACCGATGCCGCGCAGCGCTATCAGGTCGATCCGGAGACAGTCATCGCCATCTGGGGTGTCGAAAGCAACTACGGACGCAATTTCGGCAAACGTCCGTTGCTGACCTCACTGGGCACGCTGTCTTGTTATGGCCGTCGACAAGCGTATTTTCGCGGCGAGTTTTTCAGCACCCTCAAAATTCTGGCCAGCGGCGACATCGCTCCCGAACGGCTGGTCGGTTCCTGGGCGGGAGCTTTCGGGCATACCCAGTTCATGCCGTCCACTTTCCTGCGTCTGGCGGTCGATGGCGACGGTGACGGCAAGCGTGACTTGATCGATAGCGTTCCCGACGCGCTGGCGTCGACGGCCCATTTCCTGCGCCGGGCCGGTTGGCGCAAGGGCGAACCCTGGGGCTACGAGGTGATTTTGCCCGCCAGCTTCGATAGCAGCCTGAATGGACGACGTAACAAACGGCCGCTAGCGTACTGGGTCTCGCAAGGCCTGCGGCGTGCCGATGGGCAACCGCTCGCCGCCACCGAGGCCGGTGCCGGATTGCTGTTGCCGGCCGGTCGGCACGGTCCGGCGTTTCTGGTCTTCGCCAATTTCGATGCCATTTATGGCTACAACGCCGCCGAAAGCTATGCCTTGGCCATCGCTTTGCTGGCCGATCGCTTGAAAGGAAGCAAGGGACTGCTGTCCGCCTGGCCGACCGACGATCCGGGACTGTCGCGGCAGGAGCGTCGGGAACTGCAGACTCTGCTCGCCGCCCGCGGCCATCCGATCGGCGAGATCGACGGCATGATCGGCGCCAACTTGCGGCAAGCGATCGAGGCGGAGAAAAAGCGCCTTGGCCTGCCGGCGGACGGTCGTGCCGGACAGAAACTGCTGCGGCTTTTACGGACGGCGCCGAGCGCGAAAAACTAGCCGCCGGTCTGCCGGCGGCGAAAAGACGGTGCCAGACAGCCGGCAGCCACGTCTGCCTGGTTCCCAAGGTCTTTGGGAACCAGGAAACCAGGAAAAATTCGGCAATTTACAAACGTATCCTAATGAAGGCGCGCGGAAATGGTTAATCGACGTTGACGGTCAATACGCTGTCGTCCCATTTGGGATGTTTTTCGAAACCCAGCAGGTTGGCGATCGTTGCGGCGATATTCGACAAACCGGCTTCGGCGGTCTGTCGCAAGCCCAGTTTGCCGATACTGACATTGTCGTAAAGAATCAACGGTACCGGGTTGAGCGTGTGTGAGGTTTTGGCCTTGAACGAGCCATCTGGATTTTTTGCCGGTTGCTTGGTCTTTTTGTCGATTTCGTACATCTCATCGGCGTTGCCATGGTCGGCGGTAATCAGCGCAACGCCGCCCAAGGCGTCGATCACCGGCAGGATGCGCGCCAATTGCAGGTCGACCGCTTCGATGGCCATCGTTGCCGCGCGGAAACTGCCGGTGTGGCCAACCATGTCGCCGTTGGCGAAATTGCAACGCAGAGTGTGGTACTCGCCGCTTTTCAATGCCGCAATCATCGCATCGGCGATTTCGGCCGCTTTCATCCACGGGCGTTGCTCGAAGGGAACGACGTCACTCAGTACTTCCTGATAGGTTTCGCCGTCGAATTTATTCGAGCGGTTGCCGTTCCAGAAGTAGGTGACATGCCCGAATTTTTGTGTTTCCGAGCAGGCGAACTGGCGGATGCCGGCCTTGGCGAACCATTCGCCCATGGTGTCGAGAATCGCCGGCGGATCGACGAGAAACCGTTTGGGCAGTTTCAGATCGCCGTCGTATTGCAACATGCCGGCGTAAGTCACTTTCGGCACCCGCAGACGATCGAAGATGTTGAAGTCGGCTTCCTCGAAAGCGCGGGTGATTTCGATCGAGCGATCACCTCGGAAATTGAAAAAGACCACCGAATCACCGTCTTCGATGGTGCCTACGGCCTGGCCGTCACTGGCGATGACGAATGGTGGCAGATCCTGGTCGATGGTGCCGGGGAATTGCTGGCGCAGGGACTCGACCGCCGCCGTTGCGCTGGTGAACTGCGGACCTTCGCCGAGCACATGCGTCCGCCAGCCTTTATCGACCATTTCCCAGTTCGCCTCGTAGCGGTCCATGGTGATATTCATTCGTCCGCCTCCCGAGGCGATGCGGGCGTCGAAGCCGCCAGTGCTCAACTCGGTGAGAAAAGCCTCGAAAGGCTTGACGTAATCCAGTGCGCTGGTTTCGGGGACATCGCGACCATCAAGAAGAATG
>JAEUOJ010000199.1 GCA_016789495.1 Accumulibacter sp.
ATCCACCGGCAAATATCTGAGTCTGACTTGCAGCATCAATGCCACCAGCCAGGTGCAACTCGACGCGTTGTACCGGGAACTGACCGCTCATCCGCTGGTCAAGATCGTGCTGTGAGTGCCGTGGCCGGTTTCGGCGGCGGAGGTTTGCCAGCGATTTCGGTTCGCCAACTCGGACGCACCGACTATCGGCGAACCTGGCAGGACATGGTCGAGTTCACCGCCCGCCGCGATCAGGAAACCAACGATGAATTATGGTGCTGCGAACACGCGCCGGTATTCACTCTCGGACAGGCCGGGCGGCCGGAACACTTGCTGACCGACCTCGGCATTCCGCTGGTGCGCACCGACCGTGGCGGGCAAATCACCTATCACGGCCCGGGGCAGGGAGTGATCTACCTGTTGCTCGATCTCAACCGCCGGCGGCTGAAAGTCCGCGAGTTGGTGACACGCATCGAACAGGCGGTGATCGACCTGCTGGCCAGGCATGGCGTCGCCGCGGAGCGGCGCGACGGAGCGCCGGGGGTCTATGTCGGGCCGGCCAAGGTCGCCGCGCTCGGCCTACGCGTCCGTAAAGGCTGTTGTTATCACGGCGTCAGCCTGAACGTCGATATGGATTTGTCGCCGTTCGCGGCGATCAATCCCTGTGGCTACGCCGGGTTGCCGGTGACGCAAACGAGCCAACTCGGCATCGCACTGAATCTGGAACAGGCGACCACTGCCTTGGCGGCGCATCTCAAAAACCAATTGGAGCGCGAACGATGAACGATCCCGCGAAGATCATGCGTCAACCCGGAGTGAAGGAAAAGGGCGAGATGAAGACCGCTCGTATTCCGATCAAGATCGTTCCGCAAACCCCGCAGCGCAAGCCCGACTGGATCCGCGTCAAAGCCGGCAATGACGCGGGCCGCTTCGGCGAAATCAAGAAAATGTTGCGTGAGCAGAAGCTGCATACGGTGTGCGAAGAGGCCGCCTGCCCGAACATTGGCGAGTGCTTTGGTCGTGGGACGGCGACGTTCATGATTCTGGGCGACATCTGCACCCGGCGCTGTCCGTTCTGCGATGTCGGCCACGGCAAACCGCTGCCACCGGACCCGCAAGAGCCGGCGCGGCTGGCCGACAGTGTCGCCCGGCTCGAACTGCGCTATGTGGTGATCACCAGTGTCGACCGCGACGACCTGCGCGACGGCGGCGCGGGGCATTTCGTCGAGGTGGTCAAAGCAATCCGCGCCAGTTCGCCGGCGACGGTGATCGAAACGCTGGTCCCCGATTTCCGGGGGCGTCTCGAACTGGCCATCGACGTGCTCGGTGAAGCTCTGCCGGATGTACTCAACCACAACCTGGAAACCGTGCCGCGGCTCTATCGCCAGGCACGTCCCGGCGCCGACTACGGGCATTCCCTGCGGTTCATGAAAAATTTCAAGTCACGTTATCCGCAGGTGCCGACCAAATCCGGGCTGATGGTCGGCCTGGGAGAAGACGACGAGGAAATCCTTGCCGTTCTCGCCGATTTGCGTGTGCACGACGTCGAAATGCTGACCATCGGCCAATATCTCGCCCCATCGAATCATCACTTGCCGGTCGTTCGTTACGTACATCCCGATACTTTCAAGATGTACGAGCAAAAAGCGCTGGCCATGGGTTTTACCGGCGCGGCCTGCGGTCCGATGGTCCGCTCGAGTTACTGGGCCGATCTGCAGGCGCATAGCGCCGGGCTGACCTGAACACGGTACGATCGATAGCGGCAAGCCGCGAACTCTTCATGACCGCCGCCCTGAACGCTGGGTCGGCGTAACCGCGCCGCGCGGCTCGCGGTGCGGGATAATGGGACTCCATTTTGGCAAGGAGCATATCATGATCCCTATTTCTGCTCGTCGTCCGACATTGACGGCCAGCCGTGCCGCCTGTCTGGCGTCGATCGGGCTGTCGCTGGTTGGCGCGTGCTCCGCGGCCTTTGCCGAAGGCATCGAGCCGCCAACCCGTGGTCAGACCGTATATGTGCCGATCTACTCGGAGATCCGTCATGGCAACGTCAGTCCGTCGGGGAAGGTGGACAGCATTCTGCTGTCGGTGTTGGTCAGCGTCCGCAACACCGACCCGAAAACGTCGATCCGGGTCGTTTCGGCGCCGTATTACAACACCGACGGTGCGCTGATCCGCAATTCGATTCAGACGCCGCGTATCGTGCCGCCGTTCGGCACGCTGGAAATTTTCGTCGAAATGCGAGAGAACGCCGGTGGTTCGGGAGCCAATTACGCGATCAAATGGGACGCGCAGACAGCGGTTTCACCACCAACCATCGAAGCCCTGCATTCGCGCTTTCAAGCCGGCTATTCGGTGACTTTCATTTCGCGCGGGCGAGCCATTTCGGAGCCATGAGCACCGCGGCGGCCCACAACACCGCCGCCGGCGTCAGGCCATCGTCAGCGTTCGGTCAACCCGCCGCACAATCCGTGCCCCTCCCGCTTTTTCGACAAAGTCCTGACGATTCAGAAATGGAATTACACTGCTCGCTGGCGTCATCCCACGCCGGCCCCGTACGCCAGACCGTCATTGATATTTCGCCGAACGCCGTCATCATGGCTGTTACCAACCTCGATTCGCCGTCCGGCGCCCACCCCGTCCAATCGACCGGTCGATCGCGGGCGGTCCGTTTGTCGGCCACTGCCGAGGACCATCGCCTGGCGCAACTGGCGACCGCCGCCATCGGCTTGTCACTGATCGACGCCGCCATCCCGCTGCCGGTTCCTGGCGTCAAACCGGGTTTGGCGAACATCGTCACGCTGCTCGTCCTGGCCCGGCACGGCTGGTCGGCCGCCGCCTGGGTGACCGGCTTGCGGGTTTTCGCCGGTAGCATCCTGCTTGGCCATTTTCTTTCGCCGGCTTTTTTCATGAGCCTGAGCGGTGCGCTGTGCGCCCTGCTGTTTCTACGACTGGCGATTTGTTTGCCTGGACGCTGGTTTGGCCCGGTCAGTTGGAGCATCCTGGCGGCATTGGCGCATCTTGGTGGCCAACTGGCGTTGGCGCGACTGTGGCTGATTCCTCACGACGGGCTGTTTTTGCTGTTGCCGCTGTTTGCCGTGGCCGCGCTGCTCTTTGGCACGATCAACGGCCTGATCGCCGCCCGATTATTACAAGAGTTGTCTTCCCCGGAGCCGGCAGCTGTCGAAGAAGCGCATGGCTGATACGATCTGCCTGGCTTTTACCGGCGCCTCCGGCATGCCGTATGGCATGCGCTTGTTGGAAACCCTGCTCGCTGCCGGCTGCCGGGTGCAATTGCTCTACTCGCAGACGGCGCAGATCGTCGCCAGGCAGGAAATGGATCTTGAACTGCCGACGCGTGCCGACGACGCGCAATCTCTGTTGCGCGAACGCTTCAAGGAATCGCCCGGCCGGCTGGAGGTTTATGGTCGCGAGGAATGGTTCGCGCCACTAGCCAGCGGCTCCAATCCGCCACAGGCGATGGTGATCTGTCCGTGCTCGATGGGAACGCTGGCGGCGGTGGCGCAAGGTCTGGCCAGCAAATTGATCGAACGCGCCGCCGATGTGGTGATCAAGGAAGGACGTCCATTGATCCTGGTTCCGCGCGAGACGCCGCTGTCGGTGATCCATCTTGAAAACATGCTGCGTCTGGCACGCGCCGGGGTGGTCATTCTGCCGCCGAATCCCGGCTTTTATCACCGCCCCCGGCAGGTCGCGGAGGTCATCGATTTCGTCGTCGCCCGCATCCTCGACCATCTGCGGGTTCCGCATACGCTGCTCCAACGCTGGGGCGACGACCGGAGCGCCAGTTGAACGCAATGACGTCGATCGCCAGCGGCGTCATCCGCGGGCGATCGCAGGACGGCAACGGCCGATGCCAGGCAAACCGAGCTCACCGCTAGCGCTGGTCGTCATTTTCTGCAGCGCGGAAACGGCGTCGATGGCCGGGTTTGCCCTGGTTCCGTCGTTATTGCCGCTGCTATCGCAGCAATGGCAGCTGTCGGCCACCGAAGGTGGCTGGCTGAGCGGCATTTTTTTCCTCGGCTACATTCTTGCCGTCCCGGTGTTGGTCAGCCTGACCGACCGAATCGACGCGAGGCGGATCTATCTGGCCAGCGCCTCGTTGACCGCGCTGGCGCTGGCGGGGTTTGCCATCTTCGCCGACGGCTTGCTCAGCGCGCTCGGCTGGTGGTGGCTGGCCGGACTGGGACTCGCCGGCACCTACATGCCCGGCCTGAAGGCATTGACCGATCGCCTGCCGCTTGCCGTGCAATCACGTGGTGCCGCTTTCTACACCGCGACCTTCGGCGTCGGCGCCGGATTGTCGTATCTGTGGAGCGAACTGTTGCGGGAGGTCCTGCCGTGGGTCGGGCAATTCGCCGTCGCCGCCGTCGCCGCGGCGACGGCGGTGCTGCTGGTTTGGCTCGGTGTCGCCCCGCGGCCGCAAGCCGCAGCGCGGCCAACGATGCCGAAGCCGTGGCGGCATGTCGTCGGCGACCGTCGCATCCTGGCATTCTGCGGCGCGTATTTCGGCCACAACTGGGAGCTGTTCGGCTTCCGAAGCTGGCTGGTGGCTTACCTGTCCTGGTCCCATCTCCGTCAGCCGGATGACTGGACGTCGATGCCGGGGTTGATCGCCGCCATCGCCACTTTTCTCGCCGTGCCGGCCAGCATTTTGGGCAACGAAGGCGCCCACCGCTGGGGGCGGCGGCGCTGGCTGAAAACGGTCATGCCTTTGTCTTGCGTGCTGGCGCTGTTCGTCGCACTCGGTGGCCAGCTGCCCAGCCAGTGGCTGGTGCTCTTGCTGCTGGTCTACGCGGTCAGCATGAATCTCGACTCGGCGGCATTGACAGCTGGCGTGCTGACCGAAACGGCACCGGAAATTCGCGGCACGGCCTTGGCGCTTTATTCGTCGATCGGCTTCGCTGGAGGCTTCGTCGGGCCCATTGCCTTCGGCGTCGCCATCGACGGCTTTGGCCGGGCCAGCCCACTCGGCTGGTCGGCCGGCTTTGTCACCCTTGCTTGCGGCATTGCCTTCGGTCGCTGGGCGATTGGTCGCGGCGCATGAGAGGCCAATGATTCGCCCGCTCCTAACGCCGTTCCAGGCTGCTGGCTTGATTGGTCGATCCGTCAGCGGTATCGGTCGCAGGGCGAATGGAGAAGGGAGCGGCTTGGCGGGTCGGAAGGGTGGGAGGAAGCTGCCGCAAACAGTCAGGTGCCGCAATATCGGCGAAGCGGCTTCAACGTTGGCGATTCGGGCGAGAAAAAACCAAGCCTGAAGTCTGGCTTCTGCAACGGGGGTTGAACGTTGGAGACTGGTGGGCCATTCGGCTCGTGCGTCGGTCGGTCGAGGCATGAGCCGGAGCGAGAGAGATGAACGCGATTCGTCAACGATTGTCAACGATTCGCCGACGAACTCACTTTCACAGTCAGACGATCATTGTCGCTGCTTGGCCCTCGGCGCGAGGTTTGATCGCGCCGATTACTAGCGCCGGTTCTCCCGCGTCGTGCAGAATCCGCAACGCGCGGCTGGCGTCTTCGCGGGCGACGACGACGACCATCCCGATACCGCAGTTGAACACCCTGTGCATTTCGCTGTCGGCGACCGCCCCTTCATTTTGCAACCACTGGAATAGTTCCGGCAGCCGCCAGGCGGATTGGGCGATTTCGGCGCGGACATTGTTCGGCAGGATGCGCGGCACGTTGCCGGTCAGCCCGCCACCGGTGATGTGCGCCATGCCTTTGACCGGTAGTTCGCGCAGCACGGCGAGCATCGGTTTGACGTAGATGCGCGTCGGTTCGAGCAGCGCCTCGGCCAGGCTGAGGTCGCCGTGGAGCTTCATCGACAGTTCGACGTTGCCGCGAGCGATGATCTTGCGGATCAGCGAATAGCCGTTCGAGTGCGCGCCGGAAGAGGGCAGGCCGAGCAGAACGTCGCCGGGAATGATGCGCGTGCCGTCGATGATCGCCGCCTTTTCGACCACACCGACCGCGAAACCGGCGAGGTCGTATTCGCCTGGCGGATACATGTCGGGCATTTCGGCGGTTTCGCCGCCGATCAGCGCGCAGCCCGCCCGCTCGCAACCTTTGGCGACGCCGCCGATCACCGCCGTGGCGGTGTCGAGGTCGAGTTTGCCGCAGGCGAAGTAATCAAGAAAAAATAGCGGTTCGGCGCCTTGCACCAGGATGTCGTTGACGCTCATCGCTACCAGGTCGATACCGATGGTGTCGTGCCGCTGCAGTTCGAACGCCAGTTTGAGCTTGGTGCCGACGCCGTCGGTACCGGTGACCAGCACCGGATCGCGATAACGTCGCGGTACTTCGAACAGTGCGCCAAAGCCGCCGATGCCGCGCAACACGCCTTCGCGCATCGTTTTACGGGCCAGTGGCTTGATCCGTTCGACCAGTTCGTCGCCGGCATCGATGTCAACCCCGGCGTCGCGGTACGAGAGTGATTCCTTGCTCATTGCCGATCTTTCTGTTTTCTCCCGCAAGCGCGGCTGGCTCAGGCGGCACAGTGATAGAATAGCCTGCTTCAATCGCCTGAACGGTGGATTCTATCCGAAATGCCGTCGCCGCGTACCGCTTGCTCGCCACCCTGGCCGCCCGTCCTGTTTTCACGCCCAGCCTGATTTCATCTTGATGCGTCAGTTGATTCTCGATCTTTTGCCGGAATCGCCGCCCGCTTTCGAAAATTTCGTTCCCGGCCGCAACATCGAGGCGTTGACTGGGCTGGTGGCGTGGCTTTTGCCGGACAATCGCGAAACTTTGTTCGGCTTGTGGGGTGAAACCGGCGCCGGCAAGTCGCATTTGCTGCGCGCTTGCGCGGCGAGTTACCACGACGCGCATGACGATGCTTCGCTGGACGATCTGCCGACTGACGACGGTTTTTGCGCGGTCGATCATCTCGAAGCGCTAGACGGGCAGGGGCAGATCCGCCTATTCAACGCCATCAATCGGTTGCGCGCCAGCGGCGGCCGTCTGCTGACCGCGAGCAGCGCGCCGCCGCGGCAACTGGCTTTGCGCGAGGATCTGCGCAGTCGGTTGGCCAGCGGGTTGGTTCATCGGCTGCACGCGCTCAGCGACGCCGAGAAGCTCGCCGCCCTCGAAGAACAGGCGGCCCAGCGTGGCTTGGCGTTGCCGAACGAAGCCCTGCCATATCTGATCCGACGCGTGCCGCGCGACATGCGGACGCTGAGCGCCTTGCTGGCGGCGATCGACCGTTATTCGCTGGAACACAAGCGGCCGGTCACCTTGCCCCTGCTGCGCGAAGTGTTGCAGACCGCGTCCCACCCCTGAGCGAACCGATAGGAAGCGTGGCTTATCATGGATCTGGCTCTTTTCGACCTCGACAATACGCTGATTGCCGGTGACAGCGATTTTGAATGGGCGCAATTCCTGATCGGCAAGGGAATCCTCGACCGCGAAATTTACGAAGCGCGCAATCTCGAATTTTACGAACAGTACAAGGCTGGTACGCTGGATATCGACGTTTTCCTCGATTTTCAGTTGCGGCCGCTGTCGCGGCACCCACGTCGGCAACTCGACGTCTGGCGCCAAGAATTCCTTGAACGGCAATTGCGGCCGCTGATCAACGCCAAGGCGCGGACGTTGGTCCGCGAACATCTCGACCGGGGCGCGTTGTGCGCGATCGTCACGGCCACCAACAGCTTCGTTACCGGGCCGATTGCCCGCGAGTTCGGCATTGCCCACTTGATCGCCACCATTCCGGCGCAGCAAAGCGCGCAGTGTGGCCAGTTCAGCGGCGCGCCGCGTGGTCTGCCGTCATTTCGCGAAGGGAAGATCGTTCGTGTCGAAGCCTGGCTGGAGTCTGGCGGGTGGTGGTGGGGGAGTTTCGAGCGGACTTGGTTCTACAGCGATTCCCTGAACGATCTGCCATTGCTGTCGATCGTCAGCCATCCGGTGGCCGTGGACCCCGACTCATCGTTGCGCGCGCACGCCGAAGCCGCTGGCTGGCCGATCGTCAGCCTGTTGCCGTGAGTCGCCTCATCCGCTGGCCAGCGTGCCGGACCGTGCTTGGCGGCCTGCCCGGCGAATTCGCACTTTTACTCTGAATCGGACGACTCCTGCGATGCTCCGCAAGTTCATGCTGCGTGTTTTCGGGCGCGACGCGACCAACAAGAACAAGCCGGCGATGCTGGCCGTGACACAACACGGCCTGCACCGCGAAGCGATCAGCCGTGGCTGTCGCCGGACCATCGAAACGCTGCAGGAACATGGTTATCAGGCATTCGTCGTTGGCGGGGCGGTTCGCGACCTGCTGGCCGGTCTGGCGCCTAAGGATTTCGACGTGGCGACCAACGCCACGCCTGAACAGGTCCGTCACTGTTTCAAGCGTTCCCGGATCATTGGTCGCCGTTTCCAGATCGTTCATGTGTCGATCGGTGCCGAAACGATCGAAGTAACCACTTTCCGTGGCCATCACGGCGAGCACGACGGCAGCAAGGCGCATACCGACGCTCAGGGTCGGGTTTTGCGCGACAACGTTTTCGGCAGCCAGTCCGAAGACGCCGCGAGACGCGATTTCACGGTCAACGCGTTGTATTACGATCCCAGTACGGAAACGATCATCGACTACCATCATGGCGTCGCTGATCTGCGGCAGAAAACGCTGCGCATGATCGGCAATCCGGCGATGCGTTATCGCGAGGATCCGGTGCGCATGTTGCGCGCGGTGCGGCTGGCGGCCAAGCTCGGGCTGGCGATCGACCCGGAAGCGCGCCGGCCAATCCGGGAACTGGCCGAACTGATCGAGAACGTGCCGCCTTCGCGATTGTTCGACGAAATGCTCAAGCTGCTGACTTCCGGTCACGCCGTGCGCTGTGTCACGCAATTGCGTGAGGAAGGGCTGCACCACGGTCTGCTGCCGCTGCTCGACGTGA
>JAEUOJ010000028.1 GCA_016789495.1 Accumulibacter sp.
TACCTCGCCTGGGCGGCGACGCTGCTCGGCTACGGCTTGTGGACGCGCCTGCTGTCACGCTACCCGGCCAACCAGGTGGCGCCGTTCAGCCTGCTGGTGCCGGTGGTCGGGCTGACGACCGGCTGGCTGGTGTTCGACGAAGTGCTGCGGCCGGTGCATCTCGCCGGCGGCGCGTTGCTGATGCTCGGTCTGGCGGTCAATCTGTTCACCACCCGCCTGCTGGGCTGGGCGAGGGCGCGGCCATGACGCTGTCGGTCTGGTTCGTTCTCACGCCGAACGTGCTGATGCTCGACTACGCTGGGCCGGCCGAAGCGCTGCGCATGGCCGCCGAGATGGGGGCGGACATGGCCGTCTACAGCTGTGCGCCGGTGGCGCAATTACGCACTTCGCTGGGCGTCGAACTCGCCGGTCTCGCCGCGCTGCCGGCGTGTCTGACGCCCGACAGCCTGGTGATCGTCACCGGCAACGCCTGCGAAGCCGAGGATTACGCGCGCCCCGAGGCGCAGGCCGTCGTCGCCTGGCTGCGCACGGTCGTGCCGCCTGATGCGCGGCTTGCCAGCATCTGTTCCGGCGCGCTGCTGCTCGCCGCCGCCGGTCGGCTCGACGGCCGGCGGTGCACAACGCATCACAGCCTGATCGACGCCCTGCGCGTTGCCGCGCCGACGGCGAAGGTCGAGGAGAACCGCGTCTTCGTCGACGACGGCACGCTGCTGAGCAGCGCCGGCATCACGACCGGCATCGACCTCGCGCTGTACCTGATCGAACGGCACGCCGGCGCCGAACTGGCGGCACGCGTCGCGCGTCGCCTGGTCGTCTACCAGCGCCGTGCCGGCAACGATCCGCAGCTCTCGCCGTGGCTCGCCCACCGCAACCACCTGCACCCCGCTGTCCATCGCGCGCAAGACGCGATCGCCCAGGACCCCGCGCGATCATGGTCGGTCGACGAGCTGGCCGCGCAGGCGCATGTCAGCGCCCGCCATCTGACGCGCCTGTTTGCCGAGCACGCCGGGATCAGTGTCGTCGGCTATCAGCAGCGGCTGCGCCTCGCGCGGGCGCGCGAACTGCTCGCCGAGCGGCAACTGTCGGTTGAGCGCGTCGCCGAGCTGGCCGGTTTCGCCTCGGCCCGCGACTTCCGGCGGGTCTGGCAACGCCATGAAGGCGGCACACCAAGCACGCTTCGCGCCACGGGCGGGCGAGGCAGCACCCTCGCTGATCGCCAGCCTTTCTGAACCGCAGAGCGGCAAGGCCAGCACTAGACTTCCCGCCATCAACGGCATCCCGGCGACAGCTTCCCGGTGTGCCGGCGTTCTGAGAGGTTGTGAAGAAATCGTCGCGAGCAGGCCGAGATGCAAGGCGCGATGGAGTAAACGACGAGACATATCAAGTGGATAGGCGAGGAGTGAGCGACTGAGCAACGCAGCAGATCGGTCGCGCAGTAGATTTATTCACAACCTCTGGGACGTCATTCGGCAGCGAGGGCGGGCAAGGAAAAATCGCGGGCCGAGGCGCGGACGTGGAACCGGCGATCGGCCAGCGAGTGGGCCTCGTTCAATTTACGCTGCTGAAGCGATGCGGCCTTTCACTGTTCTCAGTGATCAGCGCAAAGCCGACACTCGCGCGCAGGAGGCGCCAAGTGCTGGGAGGTTCAGCATTTCGCGCTGAGGTCGCCCACCCGGCGCCGCCATTCGGCGTGGCTCATGGTGCGGGCCAGTTTGGCGCGGAGGATGTCTGGCCCGGTAGACGACGGTGAGGAGCCAGAGAGCCAACCGCAGGCCCGAACGGTGTCCCGAGAGGGACTTGAAAGAGCGGAGCAATCGTTGTCCAATGAAGACTGTGACCGCATCCGACCGGAGGAACATGGGCTTGGAGCGGACAAAGATGAGGCTTCGGTTTGCGGATTGGGACCCCAACGCTGTTTCCGGCGCTGGGGCTCAGTTCGTCAGTTTAATCTGGCGAACCGCCGTGTACGTGCTCCGTCCGCACGGTGGTGTGGGAGGGAGGGGCCGTGAGGCTTTTTCACATCTCGATTGGGTATCATGATGAAAGACACTACTGAGCCGCAAACCTCCGGCGAAATCGCCGCCCGTGTATTTCATGTTGTTATCGGTCTGTCACTACTGGGTGTTGCTGGGTGGTTCTTGTTTTATGTCTCACCCTTTAATCCATATGGCTTCTTCGGGTTCCTAGTATTTGGTGCGGTACCGCTATTGATCGGCTTTTTCGGTTCACGCAAAACAGTTTTTCAATTGCTTTTGCTTGGCTGGGTTTGAAAGCACGGCGTCGTGCCGCCGGTAAAAGCGTATCTTTTGCCGGCCGATAATTTTCAAATTGGGAACTGCTTCTGGAGTCAAATTGAGCATCTTTCACATCGCACAAGTCAATGTTGCCCGCGCAAAGGCCGATATGGAGTCGGAGATAATGCAGGGGTTCGTTTCACGTCTTGACGAAATCAACGCTCTCGCCGATTGTGCGGAGGGGTTTGTGTGGCGTCTCCAGGAGGATAGCGGCAGCGCAACCTCCATCCGTGTATTTGACGATCCGCTGCTTTTGGTCAATCTGAGTGTCTGGAAAAACTTGGAATCGTTAAAACAGTACGTTTATAAATCCCTTCACGTGGAATTGATTCGTGACCGGGAAGGTTGGTTCAACAAAATGGGGGAGGCTCACCAAGCTCTTTGGTGGGTTCCCGCTGGCCACATTCCAAGTGTCCAGGAAGCCAAGCAAAAACTGGAGCACATAAGAAAGCATGGGCCTACTCCAGAAGCTTTTACCTTTGCCAAGGCTCAGCCAATGCCATCGCATTTGAAGTCATGAAACAGTGTTTTGTCCAAGCCAACATTCCACCGGACCTTGCGCACGCAAAGACGCAAGGTATTGAAAGAAAAGTTTACCGAAAGTTACCACTGCACTCTGTTGCGGCATGGCGCGCACCTGCGTTACCTGCGGAGCGCCCATCAGGGCTGTCATGGGCGTGAGCCTTGCACTCGGGCGCAGCAAGGCAGGCGATTCGCTGCCACCCGCCTATCAGGCGACGCAGAAGCTTGCGCATGAATACAAAAAGGAATTTGACGCCGGGAACTGCAATGATCTCCTGGGCGGCGAGCTTGGTACTCCCGCAGGGCAGCGCAAGTTCCGGGAAGAGAAACGCCAGGCGCATTGTGCAGGATATGAGCAAGGCCGCCGAGATTGCCGCCGATAATTGTGGATTGCAAAATTCTACCTGTTGAGCCCATTACCCAAATCAGGGAAATCAAGCAGCTTCTATCGGCCTGTGGGTTGCCTGTTTCTGACATAGCATCGTCCGAGTCATTGTTGTTCTTCGGTTGTCGTTCTTATGCCGAGAATGTTGGGGTTGTTGGCCTTGAGCTCGCCGGTTCTGCCGCTCTTCTGCGCTCGCTCGCTGTTTTACCCCAGTATCGCAACGGCTGTCTTGGAAAGGCGCTGGTGGCTCATGCCGAATCTCATGCGGCATCTCTGGGTGTGCAGCAGCTGTTTTTGCTCACGACTACCGCAGAAGCCTACTTTTCCAAGCTCGGTTATTCGGTTGCTTCACGAGTAGACGCCCCGTTGCCTATCAAAGCCACAGCGCAATTTTCTGGCTTATGCCCGGCGTCTTCCATATTGATGAGTAAGCGCCTATGCCGCTAACACGGCGCCGCGAGCTCAACAGCGGCCAGGGCCGATCAAATTCCTGGCTCGTCTCGGCAAAACGCCCGCTCGAGCCCAATACCCATAAGATGGCCGTCGCCAACGTTTGATCGATTCCTGCTCCCGCCCATAGCGAGCGGATTCTGGTCGTGCGCGTTCCTGGAGGGGGTCTCCAGCAGGTCGTCTGAGCGCTGAGACTGCCAAAACGTCCCCTTGGCTTGGTTTCTCCGGAGCCTATGGTCGCCGTTTCTCTCGAACTACTTGCGCCAGCAGGACGGCTGTACCCATCAATCGACCCCCTATTCGCTCACTGTTTTACTCCCTCCCGACGCCGCGCGAACACGCGTTTTACGCAGCGATTTCGTCGGTTGGCGGTCGTCGCGGTCGCTTGCCAGTCCTGCGTTGCCAAAGACTTCATTGCGCGCGACTTGGCTGATGGCGATGATCGCCGGATGCGTCAGGCGTCGCTCGGTGGTGATCGCGAACAGTTGCTCGCTGATCGAATCGATACGACCCGCGGTGACGACGCGATGCTGCTCGCAGATGTGTGTCGCCAGAGCGGTCGGCGCGACGAATAACCCGGCGCCCGCCTGACCGAAAGCCTTGACCAGTGCGCTGTCGTCGAATTCACCAATCACCCGCGGATGCAGTCGCTGGGCGGCCAACCAGTGTTCGAGGCGGGAGCGGATGGCGGCATCCTCGCCTGGCAGAAGGAAAGGCGCGTCGTCGAGCAAGGCGGGAAAGTCGCCGGACAAGGTTTTCAATAGGCTGTCGGTCCCGAAAACCGTCAAATCGCTCTCGCCGAGCAGATGGCTGTAGCCGCGTACATTCAGGTTCGCCGGCATCGGCCGGTCGGCAATCACCATGTCGAGCCGGTGGACGGCCAAGTCGGCGAGCAAAGCCGTCAACCGCCCTTCGCGGCAGATGAGACGCACGGGTTCAGACAAACGGAGGGCGGGTTCCACCAGCAGGTAAGCGACTGATTTCGGGACCACATCGGCAATGCCGATGGTAAACGGCAGGCTGCGCACCGCAGATTGATCGCGGACAACGTCGAGCAATTCGTCGCCCAGGGTAAAGATTTCTTCTGCGTAACTCAAGATTCGCTGGCCGGTGACGGTGAGTTCCAGACCGCGTCCGACACGACGGAACAGCTCGACGCCCAGACTCTCTTCGAGTTCGCCGAGCTGGCCGCTGATCGATTGCGGGGTCAGATACAACTGCTGGCTGGCACGGGCGATCGATCCCGATTTGGCGACCACCCAGAAATATCGGAGATGTTTGAAGTTCAGTGCAGGCATGTCAATCCAACTTATATTGATCGAAAAAAACTAATATTCCACATTGTATATTCGAATTGTTAGATGATTTTGTTTTTTCTAGACTAGGCGGACCTTTTTCGCGACCGGAGTCATACCATGCAGATCGTCATTCACGCCCGCGGATTGTTGCTTACCCCCAGCCTGCGCGACTATATCGAGCGACGCCTCCGCTTTGCCGTTGATTGGGCGAATCACCATATAAGCACCCTGTCCGTCCACCTGGTCGATGTCAACGGTCCGCGTGGCGGCGAAGACAAGTGCTGCCAGATACGTGTCGCCATCCCCGGCGCAAACGATATCGTCATTGAAGACACTCAAGTCGATATGTTCGTCGCCATCGATCGTGCCGCCGACCGTGCCGGACGCACTCTCGCTCGCCGGATGGCGCGTCAACGTCAGCGGCTCCGCGACCGCGAACGGATCACCGACCGACCTGACGGCGTGGCGGACTCACCTCGCCAGGCCACAACCAGCGATGACGGCTGACATTCGTCGTTACCGACCGCTCGACCCGAGCAAACATTCGCTTCACGACCGCCCCGGCGGTGCATTTTCGAGGATATAGCTATGAAACGGATATTGTTGTTCATCGGCACCAACTTGGCGATCATGCTGGTGCTCGGTCTGATCACCACGCTCACCGGCGCCAATCGTTACTTTGCCGGCAGCGGACTCGATCTCGGAAAACTGCTCGGCTTCGCCTTGATCATGGGCTTTGGCGGCGCGTTCATTTCCTTGGGGATGTCGAAAATGATCGCCAAGTGGACCACTGGCGCGCAAGTGATCGAGACACCGACCAATTCGACCGAATTCTGGCTGTTGGAAACGGTGCGACGCTTTGCCGACAAATCCGGTTTGCCGATGCCGGAAGTGGCGATCTATGAAGGAGAGCCAAACGCATTCGCCACAGGCCCGACGCGCAACAACTCGCTGGTGGCGGTGTCGACCGGACTGCTGCAGAACATGACCCGCGAAGAAGCCGAAGCTGTCCTGGCGCACGAAGTGGCGCATATCGCCAATGGCGACATGGTGACGCTGACGCTGATCCAGGGGGTGGTCAACACTTTTGTGACCTTCATTTCGCGGGTGGTCGGCTATTTTGTCGATCGCGTGTTGCTCAAGAACCGCGAGGAAACCGGCATCGGCTACACGGTGACGGTGGTGGTCTGTGACATAGCCTTCGGCATCCTGGCCAGCATCATCGTGATGTACTTTTCGCGTCAGCGTGAATTCCGCGCCGATGCCGGCGCCGCGCGACTGATGGGTTCGCCGGAACCGATGATGGCGGCGTTGCGCCGGCTCGGTGGCGTCGAAGCGGGCGAATTGCCGAAGACCGTGGCCACCGCCGGGATCAACGGCCGTCCGGGCTGGCTGGAACTGTTCTCCAGCCATCCGCCGATCGAGCAACGAATCGACGCGCTGCGTCGTGATGCCTCGACCACCTGACCCAGCCTTCCCGTCGGACCGATGGACCACTGCACGGACTCCTCAGTGCCTAGCGGTCCAGCAGCCGAGCATCGGCCGACGGATTGACTCCTCCATCTCTGAAAACGACTCATTGCGATGAACGCTTCTATCGACTCCTTTGCCACCCCCCCAATGTGGGCGGGCTTCATTGCCTTCGTCCTGGCCATGCTGGCGCTCGACCTGTTCGTTTTCGGCGGCAGAAAGGCGCATCGTGTGCCGGTCCGGGAAGCGCTGACCTGGGTGATCGTCTGGGCCATGCTGGCATTGAGCTTCGCCGGCCTGATCTGGTGGTATCTCGACGGCGCGCCGGGCATGGGCCGCGAGATCGCCAACCGCAAGACCATGGAATTTCTCGCCGGCTACTTGATCGAGCAATCGCTGTCGATGGACAACATGTTCGTCTTCGTGATGATTTTCAGCTACTTCGCCGTGCCGCCGGAGTTGCAGCGCCGGGTGCTGCTGTACGGCGTGCTTGGCGCGATCGTGATGCGCATCGGCATGATTCTTGGCGGTGTCTGGCTGGTCAGCCAGTTTGCCTGGCTGCTGTACGTCTTTGGCGCCTTTCTGGTCGTCACCGGCATCAAGATGATCGTCTTCGCCAACCAGACGCCGGACCTCGAAAAGAACCCGTTGCTGCGCTGGCTGCGTCGCCATCTGCGGATCACCCCCGGCTTTCATGGCGAAGCGTTCTTCGTTCGCCAGAACGGCGTGCTCTGGGTGACGCCGATGTTCCTGGTGTTGGTGTTGATCGAAGCCAGCGACGTGGTCTTCGCTGTCGACAGCATTCCGGCGATTTTCGCCGTCACCACCGACCCGTTCATCGTCATGACTTCGAACATCTTCGCCATCATGGGCTTGCGGGCGCTTTACTTCCTGCTGGCCGATCTGGCCGACCGTTTTCACTTGCTCAAATACGGTCTGGCACTGGTGTTGGTGTTCATCGGCGGCAAGATGCTGGCCACGCCCTGGTTCCACATGCCGATCCACTGGTCGCTGACCATCGTGGGCACGGTGATCGGTCTGTCGGTGATCGCCAGCCTGGTGCTCAGCAAGCCGGCGGCACCCCCAGCGGCTCGCGATCCTGAGCCGATCGACACATGAAGGCTACCCGAAACGACGGCCGCCGCCTCGGTCGAGCCTCCCGAATCTGCGGCTCGATCTAACCAACCTTTTATTGATCACCTCTTATTGAAGGACCAATGATGACTTCCGAACAAAAGCAAGTCTTGCTCTCCATCGCCTTCTTTGCCGCGCTTGCCGATGGTGTCAAGGACGATCAGGAAACCGAGCGTCTACGTCAGTTGGCCGATTCGCTCGATGAAGACGTCAAAGCACTCGATCTACCCGGCATCTATCGCAACGTGTTGCTCAAACGTGTGACCTTGGCCAGCGCGACCTCGGCTCTCGACCACCCCGAACTTCGCCAGCTGGCCTACGAAATGGCGGTCTGCGTTTGCGATGCCGATGGTCGGCAGACCCCGGCGGAACGGCAGTTTCTCCAAGAGTTGCAACGCCTGCTCGGTCTGGATGACGAACAGGCCCGGACACTGGGCAGTCAGGCCGAAGCGATCGTAGACATCGACACGACTCCGTCAGCCGAGCCAGAGCGCCACTCCTCATCGCCGACGACGGCCGGTGGTCCGGTGGTCGCGATCACGACCAAGATTCCTGAAGAAGAACTTGATCAGCAGATCGTCAACAGCGCGATCATCAACGGCGCGCTCGAGCTGTTGCCGCAATCGTGGGCCTCGCTGGCGATCATTCCGCTGCAGATCAAATTGGTGTATCGGATCGGCCAGGCCTACGGCGTCGAACTCGATCAGGGACACATCAAGGAGTTCATCGCCACCATCGGCGTCGGGTTGACCTCGCAGTACCTCGAACAGTTCGGCCGCAAGCTGTTGGGCGGGGTACTCGGCAAGGTGGGCGGCAAGCTGGCCGGAACGGTTGGCCAGGCGGCAACCGGCATGGCGTTCTCCTTCGCCACCACTTATGCGCTCGGCCAGGTCGCCAGACGCTACTATGCCGGCGGCAGACAGATGGACACCACCGTGCTCCGCCAATCGTTCGCGGAATTGCTCGCCCCGGCCAAGGAAATGCAGAGCCGCTACCTGCCGCAAATCCAGCAGGCCGCCAGCGGACTCGATGCTGGCAAGGTGATGGCCCTGTTGCGCGGCAAGTGATCGCCGCCTTCCCGCCGACCGCGGTCGGCGCGCGCTGGATTCAAGCGCCGAAGGCCTGCGCGTCGAGGATTACCGCCGCGCGGCCCTCGAGCAGGCCGTCGACGCCATGGTGGACCGCAAAGCGGTAAAGAATGCTGCGATCGCCCCCCAGGCACTCGGCGGTGATCACCAACTCGCCGGGGAGATCGTCGAGGCGAGCCACATGCAGGGTGACCGCGCGGACGCTGGTCAGATAGCCCTGCCGCGGCGGATCGTCATGACCGGCCAGCAGCGCGCCATGCACCGCCATCGCCTGCGCGGCGTATTCGATGCCACAAGCGGCACCGAGACGGCCGTCGGCGCGCAAGGGATTATCGGCCGCCACATGGCTGCGGGCGACACAACGAATGGTTGTCGGCGACCAATCGACGACGGAATCGAGCAGGCACATCGTTCCCTGATGCGGGATATGCGCGGCGATCCAGTCGCGGTCTAGCATGGTTCGCAGTCGATCGCCAGCTGCAGGGGGGGCAGGTAGTCGATGACCGTCGCTGTCACTCGCCGCTCGGCCAAGGCTTGCATCAGCGGCAGGCTACGCATGGCCGGAATGCTCAGCCGCAGCTTTTCCAGGTTGTCGTCAGCCAGCCGGGCGGCTGGCTGGTCGCTGAGTCGCACCGTCATTCGCGCCAACGATCGGGGGCCGGGGATCGGCGAGAGCAACATTGCCACGCCGCCGCAATCGGGAATCGGCCGTTTGTGGAACAGCGGTTCGGGGTATTGGCTGTCGTAAGCGACGAGCAGGACCGGCTGACCGTCGACCCGCAGTTGCGCCAGCGCGTCGAGCAGTCCGGCGCCGAAACTGGCGTCGTAAGCGCTGAGCACCTGGCAGGGGGTCATTGCCTTGACGGCGATGCTCCAATAACCAGCGGCGGCGTTATGCACCGAATTGTGGAAGCGGGTCGGCGAAATCCGCCGGTCGTCGGTGGCCAGTTGTTCGCACAAGGCGTGACAATTTTGACCGTCGGCACCCGACGAGCTGAAGACCGTGGCCAGCGTACCCGGATCGGCGTCACTCTGGCCGCAGGCTTCGAGACCGAGAGCCAGCACCAGCTTGACGATGGGACTCGCCCGCCGGCGTTCGGCCGCCGGCAGCAGCGACGGCACCGGCAGCTGCGAAGGCGCGGTGACATAGGATTGATCGCCGCGCAAGATCGACACGGCGGTCGGCCAATCGCTCATTCCGGGAGCGAGCAGACCGACGCCATCGATCCAGGCAGTGAGCACGGACGAGTTCATGAGGCGACTCCAAAAACTAGGCTGCAATTGCTGCCGCCAAAACCGAAGGAATTGCTCAGCACGCGGCGCAGCTCGGCCTGACGACTGGTCAACTGGTAATTGATCGGGATCGTCGGGTCGCGACTGCCAGTGTGCGGGCTACCCGGAATTAAGCCGTTGGCCAGTGCCAGCAGGCAGATCAACGCTTCGACCCCACCCGCGGCACCGAGAGTGTGCCCGGTGGCGCCCTTGGTCGAACTGCACGGCACTTGGTCGCCGAACAGCGCCGCCACGGCGAGTCCTTCGGTGGCATCGTTGGCCGGCGTCGCCGTGCCGTGCAGATTGATATAGTCGATCTCCGCCGCCGACACGCCGGCCGAACGCAATGCCGCCGCCATCGCCAACTGCGCGCCCAGGCCTTCGGGATGCGGCGACGACATGTGATGCGCGTCGCTGCTTTCGCCGTAGCCCAGGAACAGCAGGCTGCCAGCGGGTGGCGACACCGGCGTCCTTTCGAGCAGCGCGAAAGCGGCGCCTTCGGCGACCGACAGGCCATTGCGCGCCGAGTCGTACGGTCGGCAAGGATCGCGCGAGGTCAGCTCGAGCGAGGCGAAACCGTAAAGTGTCGTCAGGCAGAGGCTATCGACGCCACCAACCAGCGCTGCGTCGATGACGTCGCAGGCGATCAGCCGGGCGGCGGCGGCAAACGTTTTGGCCGCCGACGAACAGGCGGTGGACACCACCATCGCCGGTCCTTCGAGGGCGCAACGCCGACGGACGAACTCGCCGAGCGAAAAGCCGTTATGAGTCGTGCGATAGTTGAAATCGTCGGGCAGGGCGCCGGTTTGTGGGTCTCGCCGGCGATACGCCAGTTCGGTCTGCAGGATTCCCGAGGTGCTGGTCCCCAGGAAGACGCCGATCCGACGGGCCCCATACCGATCGCTGGCCTGGCGAACCCGGCCGGCGAAATCGTCGGCTTCAAGCGCCAGTAACGCCAGGCGGTTGTTGCGACAATCGTAATCCGCCAGGCCGTCCGGCATCGTCTGCCGGTCAACGTCGGCGACTTCGCCGGCCCAGGTGTCGATGACGACACTTTCGAAGGTGCAGCGACGCAGACCGCTATCCCCGGCGCGCAGGCCGGCGAGAGTCGGCGCCAGACCGCGGCCGAGCGACGTGCTCAGCGTAAAGCTGGAAACGAGCAAGGGCGTCACGGATGGGTCTCCAAGGGATCAACGACGGCACATATTAAAACGGAAGTCATGGCGCTGGCACCCGGCAGACCAGCATCACGTTGGCGAACGGCTTGCCTTCGCTCATCGGCGTCGGAGTGACCTGAAATCCCAGCGACTCGAGTTGGCTGAGCCACCCACGGAGCGGACGCCCGTAAAGCCGCGGCAGACGGTGACCGCGAGCAAAGATCACCGCCTGATCGATGGCGATGCACAGGTGATAAGGCAGTCCCGCGTCGGCGTCCCCGACGCGGGTCAGGAACAGGCCACCCGGCGGCAGCGCCTGACGAATGCGATGCAAAACCTCGTTCTGCTGCTGGATGTCGATGTAATGCAAGGCATCGAGAATGGTGACCACTTCGACCTGACCGAAATCGACCGCGCGCATGTCGCCCACACGGACCTCGACCTGCGGCTGCGTGGCGAAAGCGCGCGCCGCCCGCTCGACATCGCGCGGCATCAATTCGTAACCGCGCAGACTCGACGCTTTCGGCGGCGCGGGCCAGTCGCCCGGCCACTGGCCGTTTTCGTAAAGCCGCCGCGCCGCCAGCAACCAGGCGAACAGACTGCCCTGTCCGCAACCGAGATCGAGAAACCGGCCTTCGGCGGGGAAAATGCCGCGTTTGAGCACCTCGCGGAACAAACAATCACTGCCGAGTTTGCCGCGCGCGTAGTGATACGGGAAACGACCGGCGGCGCGAAATGGCTGGCTGGCCTCATCGAGCAAACGGGCGAGGAAAGCGGCGCTCATGTCAGCGCGGCCGCCAGCGTCACCGGCCGCAAGTTCTCGTCGCGCAACGTTTGCAGCAGCCACGGCAACACTTCGACGATCACCGCCACGCCGCGCGGGGTGCGCGCGGCGTGGCCGTCGTGCATCAACAGAATAGCGCCGGGCGCCAGATTGCGACGCAGGCGTTGGTAAACCCGCTGTGGGTCGCCTTGCAGGCTGTCGAGCGAGCGATGGGTCCAGGAGGCCAGTCGCAAGCCGAGCTTGCGCAACACCGGATCGAGCAGCGGGTTGCGCAGACCGGCGGTCGGCCGAAAAAACTGCGGGGTCTGGCCGGTGATGTCGGCGAGCGTCGCTTGCGCGGCGGCGAGGTCGGCGTGGATCCGCCGCGGACCGAAGGTGGCGAAGGCCCAGGAATGCGAATCGCCGTGATTCTCGACGCGGTGTCCACGGGCAACGATTTCACGGCACAGCGCCGGCGCCTGTCGCGCCCGCCGGCCGATACAGAAAAATGTGGCGCGGGCAGCGGCGGCGTCGAGCAGATCCAGAACCCGCGGCGTCACTTCAGGATCGGGACCGTCGTCGATGGTCAGCGCCACTTCGCGGCGTTGTCGAGCAGCCAGCGGCAAGCGGTTGAGGTTGGGGCCGAGCAGCGTGCTGCGTGGCAGCATCCCCGCGGCGCCGAGCAGCAGGTGGTTGGCGCCGACGGCGCTGAGGGCCAACGGCCATTCCGCCGGCACCGCCCAGGCGCCGATGGCGGCGACGGCGTGCGTGGCCACCGAGAGATGAACGGTATAACGGGAATTCCAGGTGAAAGACATCGGCCTCAGGCGGTAAAAACCGGACTGGCGAGGAAATTGTGCCACGACCGGCGCCAGACCGCCCAATCGTGCCCCCCGTCGACCACTTGCCGGTCGGCGGCGGGAAAACAGTCGGCGAGACGCGCCATGCCGTCGGCGAAACGGTCGGCGCGGCCATAACCGATGAACACCGGCAAATCCGCCGGCGGTTGGCGTAACCAATGCCAGACGCGGAATTCGGGGTCGCGCATCTGCTCGGCCGACGGTCGCCAACCGGCCAGCCCGCCCGCATCGGCAATGGCCCTGGCGGTCAATCGGCTGCCAGGATAAGGCGACAGCAGACACAAGCCGTCGATCTCGCCGGGAGTGTCGGCGCAGTGACACAGCGCCAACAATCCGCCCAAGGAAATGCCGGCCAGCCAGATTCTGCCGATGCCCCGCTGGCGCGCGGGCACCAGGATCTGGTTGCGCAACACCGCTAGGGCGTCGGCATTGGCGATGCTGGCCAGATCGAAGTCGGCGGCAAACAGTTCCAGCGACGGTCGAGACGCCGCCGCCAAGTCCTGAAAGCCGTTGGCGGCGAAATCGGCCGCCGCGATGTAGGCGCCAGGCAACAGAACGATCAAGGTCGTCGCCGTCCCCTTCGGCTGGACGGTCATCGTCGCGCTCCCCCACTGGCAAAAACGGCGGCAAAAAGCAGCGCCAACATCGCGCCGGGGCCGACGGTGACGCCGAGCGCGCGCAGCACCGGCACCTGCGACAGACCGAGAGTGCCGAAGCCGATGGTCGTACATACGCAGGCGATGACCATCGAGGCGATGGTCCGCGGTTCAAACGCCAGCCGACCGCGCAGACGATCGAAAAACAGCGCGTAGTTCGAGCCGACGGCGACGATCAGCAACAAGCCGACCAGATGCAGCAACTGCAAGCGCACCCCGGCCAGATGCAGGCCGGCGACGACGATCAGAACCGCCAGCAACAGTGGCGCCAACACCTCGAGCAGTCGGCGCGGCGAACGCAAAGTCACCGCCAACAGGCCGACGATCGCCACCAGCCCGGCCAACGACAGCCCCAGGGCTTCGTGAAGATAGCTGCGGTAGATTTGATCCACTTCCGCTTTCATGTCCACCAGCAGAGCGGCCGAGCCAGCCAGTCCGGCGCGCAGCGCCGCGCCGTCGATCTCGCTGTCGGCGCCCGCCGGCGGACGCAGGGGCAACAGTACGCTCCAGCCGCCGTCGCGGCGCAGCAGCAGGCTGTCGACCATCAAGGCCAGACTGGTGCCGGCCAGTGATTGCGGACCGATCAGCGGCGCGGCGCGAGCGGCATCGATTTCGCGCAGAAATGGATCGAGCTTGTCCGCCGACAGGGGGGCATCGCGCAAAGCCAACGGCAGCCGCGCCCGCAGTTGCTCGCTCGACGGCAAGCTGGCCTGGCGGGCGCGCTGAGTCGCTTCGCTGGGCAAGAAACGCGCCGGGTTGTCGTAGCCGCCGATCACGCCGGCGTGACGCAGACGATCCAGCGAGGCCCCGAGGCGCTCGGCGCCTCGCAGCGCCTGTTCGCGATCGCTGCCGCTGACCACCACCAGCCAGCGGCTGCCTCCGGCGTCGAGATCGGCGCGCAACAGTCCGTCTACGGCGACATCCTCGGCGCGGGCGGTGCTCAATGCGGACAGTTCATTACTCCACAACGCGCCGCGGTCGGCGATCAACAGCATTGCCGCGGCGAAGGCGATCAGCAGCACCGGCCAACGCCAGATCGGCAGGCGCCGCAGCACGCGCGCGCACGCCGCGCCTAGCCCGCGCAGATCGCGGGGCGGCGCCTCGGGCAACAATTGCGGCAGCGCGAAGCGGGTGACCAGCGCGGCAACCAGCAGCCCGCTCAGTGAATACAGCCCGAGCTGCGCCAGCCCGGGAAAGCCCGAAAAAAGCAGCACCGCGAAGCCGCACACAGAAGTCATCACGCCCAGACGGATCGTCGGCCAGAAATCGCGTCGCCAATCAGCGGCGCTGCTACGGTCGGCCTGCACAAAGTAATAGATCGAATAATCGACCGCTTCGCCGATCAACGCCGAACCGAAGCCGACGGTGATCCCGAAAACGCCGCCATGCACCAGGCTGACGGCGACGATGCCCGCCAGCGCGCCGCTGGCCACCGGCAGCATGCCGATCACCGTCAGTTTGAACGAGCGGTAGACGAACAACAGCAGGCAGAAAATGGTCAGCGTGCTGATCGACGACAGCCGTGTCACCTCGGCTTTGATCGTGTCGCGGGCATGCACCGCGAAAACACCGGGGCCGGCGACCTGCAGCCGCGCCTCGCCCGCGCCGCTGGCCGCCCGCGATCGTTCGAAAGCCTGTTCGATGGTCGCCAGGGCCGCCGCCTGTCCGTCGGTGTCGGTCCCCGAGGCGACGGTTTGCACCAGCAACACCGCACGTTCTCCGTCACGCGACACCCACACACCATCGCGACTGTTTGGCTGTCGGCTGGCATCGAATCCGCTCAACAGACCGATCAGTTCGCCGGTCGGGTCGCGGGTCAACAATGGCTTGACCAACAGGCCAACCGGCGAGGCGAGCAGGTCGATGCTTTCAGCGATCGCCGTGCGCAATCCGTCCACCGCAAAACGTTCCGGTGTCACCGTCGGACTGAGCAGATATCGGTGGCGAAAGAGAAACTCACGGTCGGCATCCAAGCCTTGCGCCTCGCCGTTGCGGACGGCGACGAAACGGCCGCTGTCGTCGAGCCGGCGTCGCAGGTCTCGGGACAGCGCGGCCCGCTGCGTGGCGTCACCGCCGCCGACGGCGACCATCAGCAGGCGGTTCAACGCACCGTCCCTGAGTTGATCGACCAGCACCCGTTGTTCGGCGCTTGGTTGTGTCGGCAAGAAAAACGACATGTCAGTGATGAAACGGCTGTGCCAGACGACACCCAGGCCAGCGAGCATCGCCAGCAACCACAACAGCAGGGTGCGCCAGGCCGCCGGACTCACTTGTCGGGCAGCGGCTGGATGGCCAGCAGCGAGCGGTCGCCGTCGGCCTGCAGATAGTCGATGCTCAGCACGCGGTTGCGCTGGCCCTTGATGATGATCCGCTGCACCAGATTGGCGATCGCCTGGTCGCTGGGCAGCAAGGTCAAGGTCCATTGTTCGCGGTCACCGGCCAGATGCAGCCCATAATGCTTTTCGAGCGTTGTCCGGTCGCCGGTCAAGGCGGCGCGCGCGCTGGCGACGAAGGCCTGCGCCAACGGCTGTCCGGCGAGATCGATGGTCGACTGCCGGTCGCCACGCTCGATGGTCAGCCGGTCCTTGTCCAGGCGCAAGGTTTCCGGACGCGGCGAGAGCGTCCGCTTTTCGAGGCGGTCGGGGGCCACGAAACTCATCTCGCCGCTGGCGACCAGCGGTTTGTCGAGCACGGCCAGATAGCGGGTTTCGACGAAGCGCGCCCGGCCGCTCCTGGTGCGTGCCAAGGTGTCCATCAACTGCGACACATCCCAGGCCGCCAACACCGGCAGCGACAATGACCACAGGGCCCACAGTCCGACAAGCAAGCGTCTCATTTCTCCGGATGCCAAAAATCGAAAAAATTGAACCAATTATAGGGCGCCTGCCGGCAATGATGCTCCAGAAGGGCCACGTAGCGGGCTTGCGCCTCGCGCATCGCCTGCTGGCGTCCTCCGGGGCCGATGGTCGAGAAATCAACCAGCGGCTCGAAGTGCACCCGGTAACGGTTGCCACCGAGATACAGTCCGGTCATGAATAGCACTGGCCGGCGCAACATCGCCGCCAGCCGGAAAGGCCCGCTCGGAAACGGCGCCGGCTCACCGAGAAAAGGCAACGGCACCGTTGCTTCGTTGTTCAGCCCGCGGTCGGCGAGAATGCCGACCAGGTAGCCCTGTGAAAGCTTCTCCTGGACGATGAGCATCGAGTCCAGCCGTCCCAGGCCGATGATGTCCTGACGCGCCGCCGGATTGATCGCTTCGAGCGTAGCGTTGAGTTTACGGGCATTTTCCTCGTACATCAGCATCGCCACTTTCAGACCGGCCAGACCGCGACCGATCGCGCGCATGACTTCGAAACTGCCGAGGTGCCCGCCGATCAACAGTGCGCCGCCGGGTTCGGCGAGCGCGGCGTGCACCGCGTCGGCGCCTTCGATGGTAATGTCGAACAGGTCGAAACGATCATTGAGCAGGTACACCCGGTCGTGGATGGTGCTGGCGAACGACAGCACGTGGCGGTAACCGTCGTTCCAGGTCGGTTCGCGACCGAGCGCGCGCCGCAGGTAATTCCGGCCGGCGCGGCGCGCGTCGGGCGAGAACAAGGTGAAATAAAGCGCGATGCCATAGAGCACCAGGCGGCCGACCCGCCGTCCGAGGTGCAGCGAAATCCAGACCATCAGCCGCAGAATCGACCGGTTGCTGCGCTCCTGCCGAGCCATCCAGTCGGCGGTAGACCGCTGGTCGCGGTTCATGGGACGGGCTGCAGGCGGCCACTGGCCACCTCCACTCCGTCGTCGTCCAGGATGCTGAAAGCCCAGCCCGCCGCAGGGGTCGCCACCAAATGGTAATGCAAGGTGTACCCCGGACCGACCGGGCGAAAGAACTTGGCCTGAGCGATCTGCCAGCGCAGGCCGGCGGCGCCGTGACACTGCTCGGCAAAGCGGATCGCCCGATCGAGCAGCAACACCCCGGGAACGATCGGTCGGCCGGGGAAATGACCGGCGAAAACCGGCTCATCGGCGGCGAACCGCCAGACAAACTCAGCCATTACCGTCGCGGCGGTTGCGCAAGGTGTCGTACAGCGCCTGCAGCGATTCACGCGGCAGCTTGCTACTGGCGCTGCGCGGCAGCGCGTCGACCTTGAACAACGGCCGCGGCAGGAAAACGGCGTCGATCTGCTCGCGCAAGGCGGCCAGCAACTGCCGTTCGTCGATTCCCGGTGCGACGACGAAGGCGCATAGGCGGACAATGGCCTCGTCGCTCGCCGTCGGCTGGAAAAACGTGCCATCAACCACACCTGGAATGGCCAGCAGCCGTTGGTTGAGGTAAGCCAAGGAACTGCGTTTGCCGGCGATGCCGATCTGGTCGGTGTGCCGGTCGCCGAGCAGAAAACGGCCATCCGGCAAGATTGAAACTTCGTCGCTGAGCGCCACCTGCCCCGGCACGTGTCCGCCCGAGGCGAGCACCCGATCCCCATCTGCCGTCAGATGAACCCCGTCGAACGGCAACCACACCGGGTCGACCGTCGGCTGGCGCGAAGCCAGTTGGCCACTCTCGGTACAACCGTAAATCTCGTACAACGGTGCCGCCAGTTGCCGTTCCGCCTCTGCCGCCAGTTCGCGGGGTAACGGTGCGGTCGCCGAAAGCACGCGATCAATGGCCGGCAGCTCGATTCCCGCCGCCAGCAGGGTGCGCAGATGAAACGGTGTGCTGACCAACAAGCGCGGTCGCGGCAATCGATTCAATGCGGCGACGATATCCAGCGGATAAAACGGCTTGCCGGACCAGAACGGCGCGTTGCCGTGCATCGCCAGCAGCACGGTAGACTCGAAGCCATACATGTGCTGCGGCGGCACGGTGCCGACGATGGCGTGACGCGGTCCGTCGAACAGTCCGAGTCGGCTGGCCTCGGCACGCCCGTTGATCACCAGCGAACCCCACGACTTGCCATGCGGCAGCGGCCGCCCGGTCGACCCGGAGGTGAACACCAGGATCGCCAGCTGCCCGGCAGGAATCGACGGGATCGCGGTTGGCGGCTCCCCCCGCCCCGACCGAGCGCCCACCGACCGTTGCGGGAAATCGAAGCGCGGCAGATTAGCGGTGGCAAATTCACAGTCGCAGAGGCAGAACACGTCGGCGTAATCACGCTGGATCTGACGCAGCGTTTCCACCGACTGGGAGGAGGGCTGCAGACTGACGCGCCCGGTGAGCAGGCCGGCGGCAAGGCCGACGGTGAAGCGGTAGCGATCCTGGCACAAATTGAGAAAATGGTTGCCAGCTGGCAAACAGGCGGCCAATTCGCCGACATCGGTCAGAAATGAGCGCACGTCTACCGGTCCGGCGGGGGTATAGGCAAACACCTCATCGAGGCTGGCGTGCCCGAGCAACGGCGCGTGCTTCATCGGCGGGCGGCGAACACCCGTCCGTCACGAATCGCCGTGCGATAGGCGCGGACAGTGTCGGCAATACTGGTTCGGTCGGCGGGCGGCAAGGCAAACTGGCGTACTGCAAGTTCGGCGGCGCACATCAGAAAAACCAGCGGGATACCCAGCACGTTGGCAAAAAACGACCAGCTTTCCGCCGAGGCCAATAAATAGAGCAGCGTGGATACCGCGGCGATGATGAAAAAATATGCCGTCCAGGCCAGGGTCACTTGCCGGGTGTAACGCAATTGTTCGGCCGACAACACGCCATAGTGCGCCAAACGCGCCATGTGTGTCACCAGCGAATCGTCGTTCCCGAGCAGGGAGCGTCCGAACAACACCCCCAAGGCCAGGTGCATGCCCAGATGTTGCCAGTAGTACAGCAACGCGACGTTGTTGCGCAGCACCGGCCAGAAGTGGGCGAGCAATCCACCGACGACGACGACGACCGCCAGCGCCCACGCCGGCCGGAGAAAGCGCCAGAGCAAAGGCAACACCGCCAGCGCCGGAACGACGGCGACAGCGACCGCCAGATCCGATCCACCACCTCGCGAACTCGCCTGATGAGCCAGTGCCGCCCAGCCAACGATCCCTACGGCCACGCCACACAGGCGCAACACGTTGGCCAGGGTCGACACTCAGGTCGTCCGATTGCTGGCGATATGCGTCGCCAGACTGCGTAGCGAAGTAAAAATGCGCACATTGTCGTCATTGTCGGAACGTAACTGAAAACCATACCGTTTCGAGACCACTAGCGCGACTTCGAGGATATCGATCGAATCCAACCCCAGTCCGTCGCCGAACAGCGGCGCATCGGGGGCGATTTCGGCGGGGTCGAGATCGAGATTGAGCGCCGACACCATCAGTTGAGCAACTTCCTGGAGCAAGGCGTCGTCGGCTTGCGGAGCGATTTCTTGGGTCATGACGTGGAATCCGACAAAATATTCATCGCGCACAGGCGCGGAAAGCAAGGACGGCATTGCTGCCGCCGAAAGCGAAGGAACTCGATAACGCGGCACGCAGCGGCTGGCCCGTACGCGCCTGCCTGACATGGTCGACGCCGACACACTCCGCATCCAGATCACGCAAATGGGCGGTCGGCGGAATCGCCTGTTCACGCAGCGCCAGGACGGTGATCAGCGCCTCGAGTGCCCCGGCGGCGCCAAGCAAATGACCATGCGCGCCTTTGGTGCCGCTGACCGGCAAGCGGGCGGCTGACTCGCCAAAAACCGTCAGCAAAGCCTGACACTCGACCGGGTCGCCTTCGGCGGTCGCCGTGCCATGCGCGTTGACATAATCGATCTCGGCTGGAGACAGGCCCGCATCGGCCAGCGCCAGACGCAGCGCACGCACCTGGCCGTCCTTGTTCGGTCGCACCAGGTGATCGCGGTCGCAACTGCTGCCGTAACCGACCAGTTCCGCGTGGATGCGCGCGCCGCGGTCGAGGGCATGTTGCCAGTTCTCCAGGACCAGCGCCGCGCCGCCTTCGCCAAGGACCAGACCGCCGCGATCGGCGCTGAACGGCCGACACGCCGTGGCCGCGGTCTGTTCGTCGGCGTGCGCCAACACCCGCAACGCTTCCCAGGCGCGGAGTATGCTATAAGCCTGCGGCGCCTCCGAACCGCCGGCGACCATCACCGTCGCCTCGCCGCTACGCACCCGCCAGAACGCATCACCCAGGGCCATCGCCGAGGAGGCGCAGGCCACCGCATGGCAGGCGCTCGGCCCGCCCAAACCAAGCTGGATCGAGATATGGGCATTGGCCGCGTTGGTCATTCCCTGAACCACGGACAACGGCGACAGCCGCGGGCGTCCGTTCAGCCAAAGGTCGCGGTACCCTCTGTCCATGGCCAGTACGCCGCCCAAGGCGGTGCCCCAGGCAACGCCCCATTGCTCGCGGTTCTCGTCGGCGGTCGGCCGCATCGACAAACCGGCGTCGCGCCAGGCGTCGAGCGCTGCCGCCAAACCGAACTGGGCGAAGCGGTCCATCGTCGTCAGCAAGGCTTTGCCGAACAGCGTCTGGGGATCGAAAGCCGGCAAACTGGCAAAGGGAATGGCGATCGGCCGCGGCACATCGTCGGTATGCAAAAAACGGACCGCTGATTCGCCGGCCAGCAAGCGCCGGAAAAAGTCGTCAATGCCGCCGCCGAACGGGCTGACCAGACCCAAGCCGGTAACCGCGACCCGTTGAGCGCTCATTCGGCTCAGTTCGCTTGCGCGCTACGCAAGTCGTCCATCAAGGTGACCATTTCGCCGACGGTCCGTGGCGGCGTCATTCCTTTGCTCAAGGTGATGCCGAAACGCTCTTCGAACTCGAACATCAGCTCGAGGATCATCAGCGAATCGACACCGAGCTCTTCGAGCACCGCTTCGGAAACGATCGCCTCGGCGCCGACGCCCAGACGGTCGTGCAAAAATTCGCGAATCAGGGATAGGGAGTCCATAGGCGGCGGATTTTAGCCCACTGCGCCCGATTCCACCAGTCAGAACAGGGTCTCGCATACCGCCGGTGGCCGGATACCAGCGTCGATCTCGCGGTACCTGGGTTGTTCTCGAAATCAACCGGACGGTCATCCTGTCCCCTCGACAGGAATCGAACCTGTATCCCACGCTTAGGAGGCGTGTGCACTATCCATTGTGCTACGAGGAGCAAGGGCGCGTATTGTACGCCGCCGCCTGGGGCTTAGGACAGGATTCCCGGCAACGGTGAGCGGTGGCACGGTAGAATCGTCGCTTGCCAACCCTTGGCCGCATGAGTCGGTATCCACGCCGATTGACATGCCGAATCCTGCGGTGGCCCATCGTTCTCTCAATCGACCTGCCTGCGATCATGCCCTGTTTGTCCCTCTCCGACGCCTCGCTTGCTTTCGGCCATGTGCCGCTTCTTGATCATGCCGATTTTCAGCTCGACCGTGGCGAACGGGTGGCGCTGATCGGGCGTAACGGTACCGGCAAATCGTCGCTGCTCGCCGCGCTGGCCGGTCAGGGGGGGTTGGATGATGGTCAGGTGTGGCAGGAACCGGGGCTGCGGATCGGCTACGTGCCGCAGGAACCGCCCTTCGATCCTGAATTGACGGTTTTCGCGGCGGTGGTGGCCGGCATGGGTGAAGTCTCGGCGTTGTTGGCCGAATATCACTCCGTGTCGCACGCGCTGGCCGAGGCCGGCGCCGATCAGGAGGCGTTGCTGTCACGGATCCAGCAATTGCAAGGCGAGCTCGACGCGCGTCAAGCCTGGTCCTTCGAATCCGCGGCCGAACGGGCGATCCAGCGCTTTTCGCTTGATGCCGACGCACTGGTCGGCTCGCTCTCCGGTGGCCAGAAAAAGCGGCTGGCGTTGGCGCAGGCCCTGGCGTTGACCCCGGAGGTGCTGCTGCTCGACGAACCGACCAATCATCTCGACATCGCCGCCATCGAGTGGCTCGAGGACCTGCTGGTCGCTTCGAGCATGGCGCTGATCTTCATCACCCACGATCGGCGCTTTCTCGAGCGGGTGGCGACACGAATCGTCGAACTCGATCGTGGCCGTCTGCAATCGTTTGCCGGCAATTTCCAGGACTACCAAACACGCAAGGAGGCGATGCTGCACAACGAGGCGCTGAACCATGCGCGTTTCGACAAGTTCCTGGCGCAAGAGGAAGTCTGGATTCGCCAAGGAATCAAGGCGCGGCGGACGCGCAACGAAGGGCGGGTTCTGCGATTGGAGCATTTGCGTCGCGAACGTGCCGCCCGACGCGAACGGCAGGGGAAAGTGGACATGGCGCTTGACGCCGGCATGCGCAGCGGCAAGCTGGTAGTGGCGCTGGAAAACGTCGGCAAGCGTTATGGCGACACGGTGGTGGTGCGCGATTTTTCCTGCCGCATCCAACGCGGCGACAAGATCGGCATCATCGGTCCGAACGGCGCCGGCAAGACGACCTTGCTGCGGCTGATCCTCGGTGAATTGGCGCCCGATTCCGGCAAAGTGCACCGGGGCACCCGTATCGAAGCCGCCTATTTCGACCAGTTTCGCAGTCAACTCGACGAAAACGCGACGTTGAGCGCTGTGATTTCTCCAGGCTCCGATTTCGTCGAAATCGGCCAACAACGGAAACACGTGATCAGTTATCTCGGCGATTTTCTGTTCGCGCCGCAGCGCGCGCGTTCGCTGGTCAGTTCATTGTCCGGCGGCGAGCGCAACCGGCTGCTGCTGGCACGACTGTTTGCCCGACCAGCGAACGTGCTGGTGCTCGATGAACCGACCAACGATCTGGATATCGAGACCTTGGAACTGCTCGAAGAATTGCTGCAGGACTATTCGGGAACCCTATTCCTGGTCAGTCACGACCGGGCGTTCATCGACAACGTGGTCACCCAGACCCTGGCCCCGGAAGGCGACGGTCATTGGCGCGAGTACGCCGGCGGCTACCGCGACTGGGCCGATTACCAGGCGAGCCGGCGCAAGGAGGATGTCGTCTCCGCGAGCAGGAACCGCGAGCCACGGCCGGTCGACGCCGGGAAAGCGGCGCGCCCAAAAGCAGCGGCTGGCAAGCTGTCCTGGAAGGAAGAGCGCGAACTCGAGGCGCTGCCACAACGCATTGCCGACTTGGAGTCCGAGCAGAAAGTGCTCGGCGAGCGCCTTGCCGATCCCGCGTTGTATCAATCGTCGTCAACGGCCGTGGCCCAGATCTCGTCGCGCCTGAATGAGATCGATGACGAATTGATGATCCTGCTCGAACGCTGGGAGGCGCTGGAAGCGGCCCGCGCCGGTTAGCGGCGTGCGACGCCGATGCCTGAAGGTGCCGCCTATTCCCCGCGGGCTGACGGATCACGTGCGTTCGCACATCTTGCCGCGCATGCTCGCGCCCTGCGTTGAGCGGCACAGGCGCAAAGCCTGGCGCGAGCTGATGCTCGCCGACACCGATTCAGACAGCGCAGGCCAGGCATGACCCGCTGACGCCAGCCACGCGCTCGGCCCTGGCACAACGTCAGGTGCAAGCGGCTCGACGATGCGCAAAGCGCGCATAGCTTCGCCACCCCGATAGCCGAGCTTGCCAGCCTCGTGCATAACGCGCGCCACCACCGCGACCGCGCAACAACAGCGCGCCCTCGCACGCATCCAGGTCATCCGGCCGTAGTCAGACATTCATTGCCCGGGGTTGATGGAGCAATGGAATTCTGATCAGTGTTGAAAGAACTTCAGGTCAATCGGGCAAGAGAATTCTGGCAGAAGGTAGGAGAACTTCAGCCGAAATGATCGACAGAGCCAAGTTTTTTGATCTTCAACAGCCGCTTGGCGGCTGTTTGTTCAGCGCTTCCCTATGCCGTTGCAAATTGCAAGTGCCGGGCGGCGCTGACGGGCGATTCGCCATGCGCGATGACGCCGAGCAGCGGCGCGGACAGGCGGCTTTGCAGCGCGGCGAGATTTTCGGCGAAACGCGACATCGTCGGGTCAATGCGGTTGGCCACCCAGCCGGCGAACGGCAGGCCGCGGGCGGCGATCGCCTGGGCGGTGAGCTGCGCATGGTTGATGCAGCCCAGGCGCATGCCGACGACCAGGATCACCGGCAACTGCAGCGCCGTGGCCAGGTCGGCCGTGTCGAGATTTTCCCCCAGCGGCACGCAGAAACCGCCGACCCCTTCGACGATCACCGCGTCGGCCAGTGCTTGCAGGCGGCGGAAAGCGGCCATGATCGGCGCCAGCTCGATGATTCGACCTTCTTCGGCCGCGGCGATGTGCGGAGCGATCGCGGCGGCGAAGGAGTACGGATTGACCAGTTCGCGCGGCGGATGCAAAGACGAGGCGGCGAGCAGGCGCTCGATGTCGTCGTTCAATCCATTGGCGTCGGTGCCGGCGGCGATCGGCTTCATCGCCACCACGCGCTGGCCGGCATGGCGTAACGCGTGCAGTAGCGCGCAGGCGACATGGGTCTTGCCGATTTCGGTGTCGGTGCCGGTGACGAACCAGGCGTGACGTGGGCTCATCGATTTTTCCTGGCGTAGGCGAGCAGTACATCGTAGCGCGCCGGCAGACCCTGCGGTGTGCGGAAGCGTTCGTAGGCGTTCTGTACTTCGCGCCAGGCGCGTTTGCCGAACAAGCTGTTACGCGCGCCTTCGCCGACCGAATTGGCGCCGATTGCCTTGATGGCGTTCAGCAGCGCTTTCAGGTCGGGGTAATGAACGCTGCGCGTTTGCCGCTGGAGATCGATGCCAACGAACCCGGCGTCGCGCAAGGCGCTGACGATGGTTTCGGGTTCGTTGAACGACCAGGTATGGCGATAGTCGTCGATGACGCTGAACGCGTCGCGCAACTCGCCGAAAGTGTGAGGCCCGAGGGTGCTCACGGCCAGGTGACCGCCGGGACGAAGGACACGTGCCGCTTCGCGAAAAGACTGCGCCGCGTCGCACCATTGAATGGTCAGGCTGGACAACCAGGCGTCGAAACAGGCCGCGGCGCAGGGCAATGCTTCGATATCGGCGACAATCAGCCCATCGGCGTCGGCGCGCGCCAGTTGCAGCATCGCCGGCGCGAAGTCGACAGCGATCAGCCGTGTCCGCGGCCAGCGCCGACGCAACAGCCGCAGTCCGTGGCCGGTGCCGCAGCCGGCGTCGAGCAGTTGTTCCGGGGCAACGGCAGGCTGGAACCCGGACAGCAGATCTTCACAAACCCAGCGCTGCAGCGACGCGGCGGAGTCATACGAAGCGGCGGCACGATCGAAGGAATCGCGTACGCGTTGTTTAATGGTGAGCGGGGCGGTCACAGAAATCGGCCATCCATTGGCTGCAAAGCACGGGATTCGACCAGAATGGCGCGTGCGCCGCGCCAGCGATCACCGCCAGACGGGCCTGCGGCAAGGCCAGCGATAAATGGTGGGCGGCGGCGAGCGGATTGAGCGGGTCGTGTTCGCCGTGCACCAGCAGTGTCGGCACGTCGAGATCGGTCAGTCGCTGGCGCAGATCGACCTCGCGCAGCCATTGCAGACCGCGACGCAGGGCGGCCAGGGCCGGGGAACGAGCGCTGAGCGATGCGCTCATCTGGCGCGTGATCGGCCGCGCGTGATCGTCTCCCTGATTGAACAGGGCAATGAAGCGGCGCAGCGTCGCCGTCGGTTCGGCGGCCAGTCGCGCGGCGAAGGCGTCGAGCAACGCCGACGGCTGTCCGGCGGGCCAATCGGCGCGTTGCATGAAGCAGGGGGTGGCGCCGATCAGCATCAGCCCGGCCACGCGGCCGGCGGCCAGCCGCGCGGCCTGCAGCGCCAGCAGCGCGCCGAGCGACCAGCCGCCGAGAACGCAGTCGTTCGGCAGCGCATCGGCCAGGGCCTGGGCGGTTTGCTGAAAATCGCGCCCGTCGTCCGGGGAATCGCCGTAACCGGGCAGGTCGATGGTCGTCACCCGGCAACGCGCCGCCAGGCGATCGGTCAGTGGCTGCCAGACCGCGCCGGTCAACCCCCAGCCGTGAATCAACCACACCTGCCGTCCCGCACCGTTGTTTCCGGTCATGCCAACTCGCGTAAGGCGTCGACCAGACGGGCCACCTGCGCCGGTTGATGCGCGGCGCTCAGCGAGATGCGCAGGCGGGCCGTCCCGACCGGCACGGTCGGTGGCCGGATCGCCGGGACCCACAGCCCGCGTTGATACAGCGCCTCGGCCAGTTGCAGCGTCCGATGGTTGTCGCCGACGATCACCGGCTGGATCGCTGTTGGTGAAGGCAGCAAGCGCCAACCGCTGCCGGCGAGTCCGTCGCGCAATTGGCCGGTCAACTGCCACAATCGTTGCCGACGTTGCTCGCCGTCGGCGATCAGTTGCAGGCTGGCGGCCAACGCGCAGGCGACCATCGGGCTGCCGGCGGTGGTGAAGATGTACGAGCGCGCCCGCTGAGTCAGCCAGTCGATGACCGTCGCCTCACCGGCGACGAATGCGCCGGCGACACCGGCCGCCTTGCCTAGGGTTCCCATGTACAGCAGTCGCGGGCTGGGTGGCAGGTGGAAGTGATCGACGCTGCCACGACCTTGTCGGCCAAGCACGCCAAAACCATGCGCATCGTCGACCACCAGCCAGGCGTCGAAACGTTCGGCGAGCGCCAACAAGGCTGGCAGCGGCGCCAGGTCGCCGTCCATGCTGAACACCGCATCGCTGAGGATCAGCTTGCGTTTAGCCGAACTGTCGGCGAGCAACCGTTCGAGCGCCGCCAGATCGCCGTGCGGGTAGCGCCGGCTCTCGGCGCGGGACAGTTGTACCGCGTCGATCAGCGACGCGTGATTCAGCCGGTCAGCGAACACCGCGTCGCCGCGACCGACCAGTGCCGGAACGACGGCCAGGTTGGCCAGATAGCCGGTCGAAAACAGCAGCGCTTGCGCAAAGCCGGTGAATGCGGCAAGCCGATCCTCCAGCGCGGCGTGTGGCGCGAGATGACCGCTGACCAGATGCGAAGCGCCGCTGCCAACGCCCCAGCGTTGCGCGCCGGCGCAAGCGGCTTCGATCAGCGCTGGATCGTTGGCCAGACCGAGGTAGTCGTTGCTGCAAAAGCTGATCAGCGAGCGGCCGTCGACCTCGACCACCGGCCCGCAGGGCGTAGCCAGTGTCCGGCGCTGGCGATACAGGCCGTCGTCGCGCAGTGCCGTCAGCGCCTGCCGCAGTTCGTCGGCGATCATGGTTGCAAGGCGGCGTCGAGCGCGGCGGCGGCGCCGTGGATCAGCAATTCGCATTCCTCGGCGCTGATCACGTACGGGGGCATGAAATAGACGGTATTGCCGATTGGTCGCAACAACAGACCGCGGGCCAGCGCTTCCCGGTAGAAACGGCGTGGGAAAGCGACATCTTCGGTGTCTACGTCGAAGGCGGCGATCATTCCGCGCTGCCGCAGATGACGGACCGCCGGATGCGAGCCCAGCGGCGCCAGGTACCCGGCCATGATTTTGGCCAGGCGGCGATTGGCGTCGATCACCCGATCCTCGACGAAAATGTCAAGGGTCGCCAAAGCCGCCCGGCAAGCCAGGGCATTGCCGGTGTAGGAGTGCGAATGCAGGAAGCCACGGCTGGTGGCGTCGTCGTAGAACGCCGCATAGATGTCGTCGGTGGTCATCACGATCGACAGTGGCAGATAGCCACCGGAAATCCCTTTCGACAAACAGAGAAAATCCGGGCGGATCGCCGCTTGCTGATGAGCGAAGAAGGTGCCGGTTCGACCGCAACCGACGGCGATTTCATCGCAAATCAACAACACCTCGTAGCGGTCGCAAAGATGGCGCGCCAGCCGCAGATACTCCGGGTCATGCATCGCCATGCCGCTGGCGCACTGGATCAGCGGTTCGACGATCAGCGCGGCGATCCGCGCATGATGCGCGTCGAGGTAGGCTTCGAGCGCACTGGCGGCGCGAAAAGCCACTTCGATCGGATTTTCGCCGTATTCGGCGCGGCGGGCATCTGGCGTGGGGACGATGTGCGCCTGGCGGATCAGCGGCGAGTAGGCATCCTTGAAAATGGCGACGTCGGTTACCGCCAGCGCGCCAATGGTTTCGCCATGATAACTGCCGGCCAGACAGAGGAAATCCTGCTTTTCGGGGCGGCCGCGATTTCGCCAGGCGTGGAAAGCCATCTTGAGGGCGATTTCGGTCGCCGATGCGCCGTCGGAGGCGTAAAAACAGTGGCCGAGCCGGCCTTGCGTCAGTTTCGACAACCGTTCCGACAACTCGACCACCGGCCGATGCGTACAGCCGGCGAGTATCACATGCTCAAGCTCGTCGAGTTGCTGGCGCAGCGCGGCGTTGATCCGCGGGTTGCAGTGGCCGAACAGATTGACCCACCACGAACTGATCCCGTCGAGATAACGCCGGCCCTCGGCATCGTACAGCCAGACGCCCTGTCCGCGGGCGATCGGGATCAGCGGCAGGGCTTCGACCGCCGCCGTATGATGCTTCATTTGCGTGCAGGGATGCCAGACGGCAGCCAGACTGCGCGCCAGCAGGTCGTCGTTGCCGGACATCGGGGCGGTCCGCTTCAATGCAGCGATTGCGACGAAACAGTGGCCGGCTCAGGCATTTCGGCGTGCACCGTGTCACCTTCGACGTTGGGGTACAGCGGCGCACCGCAATCGTCACAAAATTCGTAGGGAAACTGCTGATCGAGAGCGACGATTTCGGTGACTCCCGCCTTGCGCAGCACGGTCTCAATTTCGCTGGCGACATCGCTGCTTTCGTCTTCGATGCCGAGTAGTGGCCAGACGACACCGTGGTAGACCCCGTCGCCACTTTGCGGACAAAAACTGACCCGGTATTCCTCGAGCCGCTTGTCGTGAAACGCGCCGATCACCGCACGCAACTCTTCGGCCGGTTGGCCGAGCGTCGATTGCAGGAACGACACCGAGGCGTTCAGTGAATAAGGCCGAGAGGCGCTGTCGGCGGCCCGACAGGCGGCATGATAAGCGTCGGCGAGCAAGGGTTGGTAGGCGCAGCCGGTGAGCAGCGGTTCGAGTACCGGCCCCCCTTGGCGAACCCATTCCTTCAGGACGCTTTCCCGGGTGCTGCGGTCCGGTTCGTTCCAGCGGAACAACGGTTGGCCGCGGCTGACGGTCAGAGCGCCGACCAAGTAGCGGGTATCCGACAGAAAACGGTTGGTTTCCGGCATCACCGAGGCGTCGATGCACAGATTTTCGCCGGCCAGCGCGCATCTGCCGAGATGACGCATCAGTTGCCAGGTGTCGACAAAGCTGTGCGGCAATTGATCCGGGCTGTACAGGTAGTCAGCCAAGGCGATGTGGGCATCATGGGCGAAGAGGTGTGCGCCGAGTTGTACTTTCAGGTTCTGCAGCGTGGCTTTCGGGATCGTCGCCGTTGGAATCGAGAAGCGGGACCAGGCCAGCAGTGGCGCGGCGAACAGCAAGACGTCGAATTCGCGCTGTCGGTCGAGCATCACGCAGGATTCGGCGTGCGATTCGATGATATCGGCCAGATCGTCATGCGCCATCGGATGTGTGTCGAACAGTCGGTCGAGTGCCGAGGACAGGTCATCTTCCGAGCCCTCATGAAACAGTTTGTCGACGATTTCCGCCAACCGGCCTTGCCAGAAAAAATCTTCCAGTTTGCTACCGGATTCGGCCAGGCCGATTGCTAGGCGGCCAAGTTCACTGGCGTCGGCGGAAATGCGCTTACGGGAAGAAAATCGGCTGCGTTTCATGATCGAGAGGCCCGGGAAATGAGGTCTGGTGCGGCATTGTAACAAGGCTGGGTCGCTCTACGTCCTACGCACTGGCAATCCCGCTCGTTGAAGATCGACTGCGTCGGATCGGGACGCTGACTGGCGGCGCCGCGCCGGCCGACTACTCACCAAGATACGCGGCGCGAACTTTCGGGTCGGCGAGCAATCGGCTGGATTCGTCGCTGACGGTGATCTGTCCGCTTTCCATCACGTAGCCACGCTGGCTGACTTCCAGCGCCAGTTTGGCGTTCTGTTCGACCAGCAAGATGGTCATGCCTTCGGCGGCGATGTCACGGATCACCTGGAATATCTTTTGCACCATGATTGGCGCCAATCCCATCGACGGTTCGTCAAGCAGCAGCAGCTTCGGCCGGCTCATCAGCGCCCGGCCGATGGCCAGCATCTGCTGTTCGCCGCCGGAGAGGGTGCCGGCCAGTTGCTGCGCACGTTCCTTCAGTCGCGGAAAGTGGCCGAGCACATGGTCGAGATCGTTGTCGACCTCGCGACGGTCGTTACGACTGTACGCCCCCATGCGCAGGTTTTCGAGACAGCTCATCCTGGGAAAGACGCCGCGGCCTTCGGGGACCAATGCGATGCCTTGTTCGACCAGACGATGCGCTGGCAGGGTCTGGATCTCTTGACCACGGTAACGGACGTTGCCGCCAGCCGGGTCGAGCAAACGGGCGAGCGCCCGCAAGGTGCTGGATTTGCCAGCGCCGTTGGCGCCGATCAGCGCCACCATCTCACCCTCGCGCACATGAAAAGTGATGCCGCGTACCGCCTGAATGCCACCATAAGCGACCCGCAATCCATTAACTTCGAGCATGTTCTTTCCGTTCGTTCAAGCCACCGATCCGCCGAGGTACGCTTCGATGACCCGCGGGTCGCGTTGTACCATCGCCGGCACGTCCTCGCAGATTTTTTCTCCGTAATCAAGAACCGCCACCCGAGTGCACAGGCCCATGACCAGTTTGACGTCATGCTCGATCAGCAACACGGTCACGCCGTCACGGCTGATTCCTTCGACCAGTAGCCGCAGGGCTTCGGTTTCGGTGCCGTTCATGCCGGCGGCCGGCTCATCGAGCGCCAGCAATTTCGGTTCGGTAGCCAGGGCGCGGGCGATTTCCAGACGCCGCTGGTCGCCATAGGAAAGATGTTTGGCGTAGTCGTGCGCCCGCTCGTGGATGCCGACATAGTGCAGCAACTCTTCGGCGCGACGCAGGATCGCCGCCTCTTCGTTGCGGGTCGCCCGGTTGCGGAAGATCGCGCCGAAAACGTTGGCTCGGGTACGCAAGTGGCGACCGACCATGACGTTTTCGATCGCGGTCATGTTGCCGAATAAACGAATGTTCTGGAAAGTGCGGGCGATGCCAACCGCCGCCGCCTTGTGTGGCGCATCCGCCGCCAGCCGGGCACCGTCAAAAACAAAATGGCCGCTTTCATTGCGATACAAGCCGGTCAGGCAATTGAAAAAGGTCGTTTTGCCCGCGCCATTGGGGCCGATCAGGCCATAAATGTCGCCACGGCGAATGGTCAACGACACGTCGTGCAAGGCCTTGACGCCGCCGAAATGCTTGGCTACCGCGTGGGCTTCGAGAAGAACGTTCGGATCGCTCATGGTCAGTCCGCCGGTTCGGCCAGTTCACGGCGACGCTGTGACGACGGCCACAGTCCAGCGGGCCGGAAACGCATCACCAGTACCAGCGCCAGCCCGAAAACGAGCATCCGCAGGCTTTCCGGGTCGAGAAACATCCGCCCGAAAATCATTCGCTGCAGCGGCTCGATGCCATAGCGCAGCGCTTCGGGCAAGGCGGTCAGCAGAACGGCGCCAAGGATCACTCCCGGAATGTGTCCCATGCCACCGAGGACGACCATCGCCAGGATGGTGATCGATTCCATCAACGAAAAGCTTTCCGGGCTGACGAAACCCTGCATCGCCGCGAAGACGCCGCCGGCGATCCCGCCGAAGGAGGCGCCCATGGCGAAAGCCAACAATTTGACGTTGCGAGTATTGATCCCGCAGGCCTTGGCCGCCACCTCGTCCTCGCGAATCGCCTGCCAGGCCCGTCCGACCCGGGAATCCTGCAGCCGGATGTTGATGACGATGACCACGATCGCCAGGGCGACCAGCAGAAAATAATATTTCTGCGGTCCGGAGATGGTGAAGCCGAAAAGATGGCCGGTCTGAGCGAAGGAGAAATCACCGAAGCGGATCGGATCGATTAGCGTGATACCTTGCGCGCCGTTGGTGACGTTGATCGGCGCGTTGAGGTTGTTCATGAAAATCCGGATGATTTCACCGAAACCGAGAGTGACGATCGCCAGATAGTCGCCGCGCAGCTTGAGGGTCGGCGCCCCGAGGATCACGCCGAAGAAACAGGCCAGCGCCGCGCCGATCGGTAAAATCATCCAGAAAGGCAAGTGGATGCCGAAATGTGGCGAGGCCAGCAAGGCATAGGTGTAGGCGCCGACGGCGTAAAAAGCAACGTATCCCAGGTCGAGCAGCCCGGCATAACCGACAACGATGTTCAAACCCAGCGCCAGAAAGATGTAGAGAATCGCGAAGTTGGCGATGCGTACCCAGGCCTGACCTCCCAGCGCGGCGACGAACGGCACGGCCAGCAACACCACCGCGACCAGCACCACGCCCAGCCAGGGCATGGATTTTCCGAAGCGTAGATTCATGCCCGGTCTCCGGTGCGTTCACCAAACAGACCGGACGGACGGAACATTAGCACGATGATCAGCACGATGAAGGCAAAAATGTCCTGGTAATGGCTGCCGAGAAAATTGCCGGTCAGGTCGCCGATATAGCCGGCACCCAGCGCTTCGATCACTCCGAGCAGGATGCCACCGGCCATCGCGCCGGCCAGATTGCCGATGCCGCCGAGAACGGCGGCGGTAAACGCTTTCAAACCGAGCATGAAACCCATCTGATAGTGAGCAATCTCGTAGTAGGAGCCGACCATCCCGCCGGCAACCGCTCCCAACGCCGAACCGATGATGAAGGCCATGGCGATCACCTGATCGATATTGACTCCCATCAACGAAGCGACATGCGGATTCTGCGCCGTGGCGCGCATGGCCATGCCGATCTTGGTTCGATGCACCAGAAAGATCAGGCCGACCATCATCAGCGCCGCCATGGTCACGATGGCAACCTGGACATTGGTAAACGTCGCGCCGCCGATCTCGTAGATCCGCTTGTCGATCATCGGCGGGAAAGTGATGTAATTGCGGCCCCAGATGATCATCGACACGTTTTGCAGAACGATCGACATGCCGATAGCGGTGATCAGCGGGGTTAGCCGCGGCGCATGGCGCAGTGGGCGATAAGCGACGCGCTCGAGAGCCCAACCGAGGATCATGCACACCACCACCGAGACCAGCAAGGCGATGGTCAACGCGGCAATCGGCGGCACGCCGGCGGCGGCAAGGTAAACGATGACCGTGAAGGCGACCATGGTGCCGATCATCACCACTTCGCCATGGGCGAAGTTGATCAGACCGATGATCCCATAGACCATCGTGTAGCCCAGGGCGACCAAAGCGTAGACCGCACCAAGGGTGATGCCGTTAATCAGTTGCTGGAGGAGGGTGTCCATGTGCAAGCTTTCGGTAGCAGGGTGCTCATGACGACCCCGAACCGTTCAGTCGTCCCATGTCAAACCGGGTGGCGGGCCCGGTCAAGGCAAAGCGAACGCGGAGGCAAAAAAACGGGGGAATGGTCTGACCATTCCCCCGAGATCAGAACGCTTATTTTTTGGCGTCCGGAGCCGGCGCGGCGGGCGCCGGTGCAGCAGGGGCCGGCGTCGGAGCTGGAGCCGCTGCCGGGGCAGCCGCTGTGCCACCTTCGGACTTCAAGGCCACCAGTTTGCCACCCTTGATTTCGAAAACGGTGATCGCGCCATTCTTGATGTCGCCTTTTTCGTCGAATTCGATCTTGCCGGTGACGCCGTTATACGAAGTCTTGCCGACTTGAGGCAGATATTTGCCGGGCTCGACGGAATTGGCGCGCTTCATCGCATCGATCAACACCATCACCGCGTCGTAGCTGTAAGGCGAATAAATCTGGATTTGCCCGTATTTCTTGGTGAAATCCTCGACGAATTTCTGACCGTTCGGCAATTTGTCCACCGGCAAACCGGCCTGCGAGCAGACCACGCCTTCGGAAGCCTCGCCAGCCAGCTTGATCAATTCCGGTGAGCAGCCGCCATCACCCGTCGTGAATTTGGCCTTGATTCCCAATTCCTTGATCTGTTTGAGCATCGGGCCACCGATGGCATCCATCCCACCGAGGAAGATCACATCGGGGTTCTTGGCTTTGATCTTGGTCAGGATCGCCTTGAAGTCGGTGGCCTTGTCGTTGGTGAATTCGCGAGCGACGACATCGGCACCGGCGGCCTTGGCGGCTTTCTCGACTTCATCGGCCAGACCCTGACCATAAGCGGTACGGTCGTCGATGATCGCCACTTTCTTGGCGCCCAGGTCCTTGATGGCGTAGGTACCGATCACCGACCCTTGCTGAATGTCGTTGGCCATCACCCGGAAAGTGGTGTTGAAGCCTTGCTGGGTGTACTTCGGATTGGTCGCCGACGGCGAGATTTGTGGCAGACCGCCCTGATTGTAAATCGCCGATGCCGGAATGGTGGTTCCGGAGTTCAAGTGGCCAACGACTCCGGCGACCTTGGCATCGACCAGTTTCTGAGCAACGACGGTGCCGGTTTTCGGGTCGGCCTGGTCGTCTTCGCCCAGCAATTCGAATTTGATCACTTTGCCGTCGATTTCGATTTTCTTGGCGTTGGCGTCCTCGACGGCCAGGCGGGCGCCATTTTCATTGTCTTTACCGAGGTGAGCAATCGGACCGGTTAGCGGAGCGACATGGCCAATCTTGACCACGAGTTCCGGCTTCGCCGCGGGCGCTGGCGCTGCGGCGGGAGCGGGGGCGGCAGCTTTCGGTTCTTCCTTCTTGCCACAACCGATCACGGCCACGGAAGCGGCCAGAACGACGAGCACACCAGGAATACGTACATGGTTCATAGGTTTGGTCTCCGATATGGTGTTCATATGAGCAAGCGAACGCGGGATTGTCCAAGCACATCAGCAGCTTGTCAACTTTCTTGTCATTTGGTGGGAGATTGGAGCTCAATATGCCGGCCAATAAACGAAAAAACCGGCCTCGCGCCGGTTTTTTCGTACGGGTCGAACGGGATTACTTGAGGCTGAGGATCCACTTGACCAGCTTGGTCGCTTCTTCAGGCTTGACCGAAGCGTTTGGCGGCATCGGAATTTCTCCCCAGGCGCCTTTACCGCCTTTGAGAACTTTCTCGACCAGTTTGGCTTCATCCTTGGCGGTGTACTTCTTGGCAACATCCTTGTATGCCGGACCGACGACTTTCTTGTCGATCGCGTGGCACGACATGCAGTTCTTGGACTTGGCCAAGGCTTCATCAGCTTGCACTGCTGTCGCGGACATCGCTCCGGCAACCGCCAGCAAGCACACATAGATTGCTTTCATGCTCTTACTCCGTTCTGGTAGGGGATAAAACGCAACGATCATATTTCAGTTTCGCCACCTTGAAAAGGTCTCATGCCTGACAACGCCAAGCAATTGCCGATGACTCGATAACGCGCTGACGACGGGCGGCGTTGACAAGCGGGGCAATCTGAAACCCGGGCGGTTTTCCGTGAAAGGGCAATGCGGTGTAGGTCTTTCCAGACGCGCGGCTGGCCTCGTCAAATGGGTTGCTGGTCTCTTCGCTGCTCTTTTTGTGGGCTTGGCAGGAGACCGGTCGTGTTTCGTGTCGAAGAAGGAGCTGCCTTAGCCGCCGTTGCAAGGTCAGCGTGGGCCGAACAGAGGCGACCGTTTGCGCGCCTCGACGACTAAGTTCTTGAAAGAAAAAGCGCTTTCCAGAGGATTGAAAATCATCGCGGCGACAGGAGCGTCCCTGGATCGGCTGACGATAGACGGATCGCCCAGCATCAATTCAATAAATTCAACCTCTTGAAGCGCGAACAGGCTTACCTTGCCACTCGGACCAGCAAAGCTTGAACTAAGCTGCAATAAGCATTCAACTTAGGAGGGGCATGATGGGCAAGTCTGCGCGGTGCTTTGACTGGATACGGCAAACCATTGTCGGTTGGACCGTGACGCTAATCACGCCAGCCGTGCTGGCGGCGGCCGACGACCCATTTTTCGATCTCGACCTCCACGAAGTTCTCGACTTGGAGGTCACCTCGGTGTCAAAGAAACCGCAAACGGTTTCGCGCGCGGCAGCGGCGGTATTCGTAATCACTGCCGACGACATCCGTCGCTCTGGAGCGATGACGATTCCAGATCTGTTGCGCATGGCGCCAGGAATACAGGTCGGGCAGATCAGCGCCAACAGTTGGGCGGTCAGTTCGCGCGGCCCAAGCGGGCGCTTCACCAACAAACTGCTGGTCTTGATCGATGGCCGCAGTGTATATACGCCGACTTTTCGGGAGTGTATTGGGACGTGCAGGATACGGTGCTGGCCGACATCGAGCGCATCGAAATCATTCGCGGTCCGGGCGCATCGCTGTGGGGAGCGAACGCGGTCGATGGGGTGATCAACATCATCACCAAGTCCGCCGCGGCAACGCAAGGGGGATTGTTGACGGCGGCCGTCGGCAATGAGGAGCGTGGCACGGCGGCGGTGCGCTATGGTGGGCGTTTCGGCGATCTCGGGTACTGGCGAATCCACGCCAAAGGCTTCGAACGCGACGGCACGTCGATTGGCGACACTGGCCGCGCCGGCAATGACGATTGGCGGCAGCAACGGCTGGGATTCCGGACTGATCTGGCACCTGGCAGCGGCGACTCGCTGACCGTGCAAGGGGATATCTACCGAGGACGTAGTGGCGAAACGAGCCGGCTCAACTTTCTTGGCACGCCGCACAACGTCCTGCTCGGTGCCGAGCAGGACGTTTCCGGTGGCAATCTGCTCGCCCGTTGGCAACACGAACTGTCGGCAAGCGATTCATTTACGTGGCAAACATACGTCGATCACTACCGGCGCGACTGGCCGGCGCATCTTGAGGAAAAACGCGACACCTTCGACCTTGATTTTCAGTATCGGACACGTCGATTCCCAGGGCACGATCTGGTTCTGGGCGCCGGCTATCGTAGCAGTCGCGACATCCTGAACGCCTCGTATAGCGGTATCCCGAGCAGCGTTTTGCCATACGCCACGTTCTCACCGACAGCGAATCGGCAGGAGCTGTACAGCCTCTTCGCCCAGGACGACATCGTCTTGTCACCAGAGTTGATTCTGACTCTGGGAATCAAGCTCGAACACAACGATTACACTGGTCTGGAAACTCAACCCAATGCACGACTGTTGTGGACGCCGCGGCAGGAGACGACGCTGTGGACCTCGGTCGCCCGGGCTGTGCGCACACCAAGCCGGGTCGATCACGACGGGATGGTCAATCAGGACGTGCTTGCCCCCTCTTCGCCGCGAAACAATCTGCCCTGGCCGGTACTGATTCGAACAGGCGGTTCGATCGCGGCTTCCGAATCGGTGTTGGCCTATGAAGCGGGCTGGAAGCAGCGTCTCTCTCCAGCTCTGAGTTTTGATCTGGCGTTCTTTTACCACGATTATCACAGTCTTCGCTCGGTCACCTTCCGCCCCCCGCTTTGCCAACCGGCAACCCTGCCGCCCGCCGCGTGTTATCTTTCTCCGTCGAGCCACATTCTGCAAGTCGTCGAGGCGGGTAACGATGTCGAAGGCAACAGCGTAGGGTTCGAACTGACCTCCGACTGGCGTCCTCAGCCGACGCTGTTTTTCCGGGCCTCATTGGGTCATTTCTCGATGCGCCTGCGCGGAAAGTCGGGCGCCCAGGGCATGGAGCGGGCCGGCAGCTTTCCTGACTGGCAAGGTTCGCTACGCATGTCGTGGAATCCACGCCCGGATACCGACGTTGATTTCTGGCTGCGGCGAGTCGGAGAGTTGACTGAGAACGCTGGTGGTCATTCGGTGCCGGGCTACAACGAACTCGATTTGCGATTGGCATGGCGGCCGGACAAGCAAGTCGAGCTGGCCTTGGTTGGGCGTAATCTGCTGCATCGCAAACATCAGGAATTTGTTTCCGAGCTGTCCGACATGCCGATGATGATGATCGAGCGCTCGTTTTTTGCGCAAGTCAACTTGAAATTCTGAGTGCGCCGATGAGTTGGCGTCCCGCTGGCGGTATCAAGCTATCGCGTCTGCCGCCGATCGCCTTGTCGATTGCGCTGGCCGGCTTGCCGGAACTGGCGTGGTCGGAATCGTCCTTGCAGCGCGAGGAGCGGATCAAAGCGGCACTGGTCTTCAAATTGGTCAAATTCGTCAACTGGCCGGCAGCGGCGATGTCGGGTCGCGAGCCGATTCAGATCTGCGCGCTTGGTGAATCGCGTGTCGGCGAAGCGCTCTCCGCCGTCGATGGCAAACCGGCACGTGACCGGCTGGCCCAATTCCGCAAAATCGCCGGACTGACGGTGAATGAGATCAAAGGGTGTCACGTGTTGTACATTCCTGCCAATGCGCGGGAAATCGGCAACGGCTTGCCTGGACACCTGCGAGGACGCGGCGTCTTGACCGTCAGCGACGCGTCGGATTTTGCCCGTCGCGGCGGGATGATCGGACTGGTGCAGAACGAAAACAAATTGTCATGCGAAATCAATTTGCGATCGGCCCGTGAAAGCGGAATCGAACCGGGTGCGCCGCTGCTCGAGCTAGCGGTGATCATCGAGTAATACCAAATGGCTACTGATTTGCAGACACGTGCAACGCCCTCGCTTCGGGACAAATTGCGACGGCTGGTCGGCCTGCCGTTGAGCACGGCCTTGACGGTGGTTGCGTTGGCAATGATGGTTTTCCAAATCTGGACTTTCAGCCAGACGATGATCGAAAGATTGTCGGTGGTCGCCCAGGTGGTCGGCGCGAACAGTACCGCCGCTCTGGAATTCAGCGACGCACGACAGGCCAATAAATTACTGGCTTCGCTGCAGGTCGAAAAGGATATTGTCTCGGTGGCGGTCTATTCGGCTGATCGCGAGTTTTTCGCCGGCTATGGCCAACCGGCAGACGGGACGGCCGACAGTCGATCGGTGGGTCACGTGAGCGACCCATGGTTGCAAAACGGCATGGACCAGGGGCGGTCGAAACACCGGTTCACCATCAAGGCCATCGATTATTTGGCACCGATCACCCTGCATCAGGAAACCATCGGCTACATTCATCTCCAAGCCAGTCCCGAGCGCTTTTACACCCAGTTTGCCGGTGGCGTGTTGTTGATTCTCGGAGTGACGATCCTTTCCGCCTGGCTCGCTTTATTGTCGGCGGAACGCTTGCAGCAGCGGATCGTCGAGCCCATCTTCCGCTTGGCCGATTCGATGCGTCAGGTGAGTGAGCACCAGAATTTCAGTTTACGCGTCGCCGGCGGCGACCGGGACGAAATCGGGCAATTGACCGACGGGTTCAACAACATGCTGGCCCAGATCGAGAAACGTGACCGCGATCTGGCCGAGCGAGGTCAACAACTCGCCCGCAGCAATGCCGACCTGCAAAGCGCGGTCGATGAAGCCAACCAGGCCAAATCGAGCGCCGAACAGGCCAATCGCGCCAAGTCGATGTTCCTGGCCAACATGAGCCACGAAATTCGCACACCGATGAATGGCATGTTGGGGATGACCGAATTGTTGCTCGATTCACCCCTCGATGACGAACAGCGGGAATTTGCCAATACCGCTCTGCGTTCCGGGCAGGCGCTACTCGGTGTGATCAACGATATACTCGATTTCTCGAAGATCGAAGCCGGCAAACTCGAACTTGATCCGGTCGATTTCCAACTGCGCGACACGGTCGAAGATGTGGCCGGTTTATTTGCCGAGCGTGCGCAAGGTAAGGGACTGGAACTCAATGCCATTCTCTCCGACGAAATGCCGCTGTGGGTTCGTGGCGATGCCGGACGTCTGCGGCAAATCCTTTCCAATCTGCTGAGCAACGCGATCAAGTTCACCGAACGAGGCGAAATCAATATCCGTGCGCAGGTACTCGAATATCGCCAGGGACGCGCGTTGTTGCGCTTTGAAGTCAGCGACAGCGGTTGCGGGATTCCAGCGGACAAACTGGCATCGGTTTTTGAAGAGTTCGACCAGGGGGATGCCGGCACCGCCCGCCGTTTTGGTGGAACCGGTCTGGGGCTGGCGATTGTCCGACGGCTTTGTCAATTGATGGGTGGCGATGTTGGCGTAGACAGTCAACTTAACAGCGGTAGTACCTTCTGGTTTACCGCCGTTTTTGAACTGGCGAATGCGGCCGCGCCGGGCGAATGGGAACAGGATGGTGATGGTTTACGCGGTCGCCGGGCGTTGGTGGTCGATGACCATGCCACCAATCGCACCGTGCTGCTGCATCACCTCGCCGGCTGGGGCATGTCGGCCGATTCGGCGGCCAGTGGCCAGCAGGCGCTGGATCAATTGCTCGAGGCAGCGCGGCAAGGTCGTCCATACGATATCGTCGTGCTCGATATGCTGATGGCCGACATCGACGGCATCGAAGTGACCAGGCGTTTGCGAGTGACACCCGAAATCCAGACGACCCGGATCGTCATGCTCACCTCGATGATCCGCACGGCTGCTTCACTGACCGCCATCGATGCCGGCGTCGATCGATACGTGGTCAAACCGGCACGCAAAGCCCAGTTGTACAGCAGCCTGCGTCTGGCCCTGGGGCTGATCGAAGAATCGGGAGTTGACGTTCCGATAACGGTCTCGGGAGCCGACGCACTGCTGGGCCTCAAGGTATTGCTGGTCGAAGACAACCCGGTTAACCAGGAAGTGGCTTGCGTCAGTCTGCGCCGTCTGGGCTGCCAGGTGGTGGTCGCCAGCAGCGGTCGTGAAGGGCTCGACGCCGCGATGACTAACCGCTACGATATCATCTTGATGGATTGCCAGATGCCGGAAATGGACGGCTTTCAGGCCACCCGCCTGTTTCGGGACTGGGAAGCGCGGCAGGCGCCAATCGGCCAACCGCCTCGCCGGCTGCCGGTTATCGCCCTGACCGCCAACGCCATGCGCGGTGACCGGGAAACCTGTCTCGCCGCCGGGATGGACGACTATCTGGCAAAACCTTTCAATCGTGGTGCTCTTTATCAAGTTCTCGAACGATGGAAACCTACTGACTTGCGCTTCGTCGAAACCATCCCTCTGAAAGCATCTCCGGCATCGGCCAGTCAACAGTCGAGCGACTTCGATCCGTCGGCTCTCGAGACCCTGCGTCAAGCCGGCGGCGATGCTCTGGTCACCCGGATCATCGATATATTCATCGAGCAGACTCCGCGAAAAATCGCTGACATGCAAGCCGCCCTGTCCGCCGGCGACGCTGGCAAACTGGCTGCAGGAGCGCATTACCTCAAATCGGGTAGCAGCAACCTCGGATTGACCGCGTTTTCCAAAATCGCTCAGGCCCTGGAAAGTATGGGCAAGTCGGCCACTCTGGCAACGGCGGCCGAGGAAATGCAGCGTCTGGAAGCTGCGTTCACACAAGCGGTGGCGCTGATGCGCGCGGCAACGGAAACAAAACGTTCGCCCGGTGACGCTCCATAAGCTGCTGAAGATTTGACAAGCCGCGGTCGAACTCGAGCAATCGTCACGAGCCCGTAGGAATGCAAGACGGCTTTTCTCTCTTTAGCTCCTGGTGATCGATCGGGTCCGCCGACGCTCAACTGATTGATCCTCGGCGGTTTCTTGCTTGCAGTCCCGGTGCTTCAGGCCCTCTTCAACGAGTGGCGTGCATGTTCATCGTCAAGCCCAGGGTCAACCAGATGACGGCCAATACCGCGCCAGTCAGCCAGACGGCGCCGGGACCGGAGTATTTGGCCAGGGTGCCGCCAACCACCCCACCGAGAAACAGGCCCAGCGACTGTGTGGTGTTGTATACGCCTAGCGCCGCGCCTTTGGCGTGCGGCGGCGCGATTTTCGAGATCAGCGACGGTTGCGTCGCTTCCAGGATGTTGAAAGCGATGAAAAAGAGCGTCAACCAGAATACCAGGGCATACAACCCGTGCGCCAGTAGGCCAAAGCCGACCTGGGTGATCAGCAGCACGATGATCGCGGTGTTGAACACCCATTTCATCCGTCCGCGGCGTTCGGCGGCGATGATCGCCGGAACCATGATCGCGAAAGAAAGCAGCAGGGCTGAAAGATAGACTTTCCAGTGTTCGGCGACCGGCAAGTCACCGGTGGCGATCAGTTCGGCGGGGATCAGCACCCACATCGCGGTAAGCATCAGATGCAGCGCGAAAACGCCGAAATTCAGTCGCAGCAACTGGTGATTGGTGAGCACTTCGACAAAGCTTGGCCAGGCTGGTTGTCGAGGAAGGGCCGGGGCCGCCGGCACCGCTTTCAGCACCACGCCGATGGCGACCAGCGCCAACCCGCCGGTGAGCAGGAAAATGCCGGTCATGCCGACCAAAGTGTACAGCAGTGGCCCGCCGACCATCGACAACGCGAAAACCAGGCCGATCGACGAGCCGATCATCGCCATTACTTTGGTCAAGTGTTGTTCACGGGTCAGGTCCGCGGCCAGCGCGGTTACCGCCGCCGAGATCGCTCCGGCGCCCTGCAGGATGCGTCCGGCGATCACGCCGTGTATGTCGTTGGCGCTGGCGGCGACGAAGCTGCCGATGGCGAAGAGCAGCAAACCGAACACGATCACTGGCTTGCGTCCGAAACGATCCGACGCCGCGCCGTAAGCGATTTGCAGCGCGGCCTGCGTCAAACCATAGGCACCGAGCGCCATCCCGACCAGTGAGATGTCGTGACCGGAAGGCAGCGTCTTGGCATAGATCGCGAACACCGGCAGAATCAGGAACAGACCGAGCATCCGCAAGGCGAAAACCGCCGCCAGGCTGACGCCAGCGCGCTTTTCGTCGGAACTCATGTGGAGAGAGGGCGGAGTGGTGGTCATGGGAATTTGCTGCCAGACAGCGAAGTTCCGTATATTAACAGGTTTGCCCAAGCCCTCTCGGGGGCTCCCCCGCCATGGAACAGAGCAGCGACGGCCGCGAGATCAGCCACATTCGCCTGCGCGGTGCGCGCACGCACAACCTCAAGGACATCAATCTCGACCTGCCTCGCAACCGGCTGATCGTCATCACCGGCTTGTCCGGCTCAGGTAAGTCTTCGCTGGCTTTCGACACCCTCTACGCCGAAGGGCAGCGCCGTTATGTGGAATCGTTGTCGGCCTACGCGCGGCAGTTCCTGCAACGGATGGAAAAACCGGACGTCGATCTGCTCGAAGGGCTCTCGCCGGCGATTTCGATCGAACAGAAGGCTACCAGTCACAATCCACGGTCGACGGTCGGCACGGTCACCGAAATCCACGACTATCTGCGGCTGCTGTTCGCGCGTGTCGGTACGCCGTACTGCGCCGACCATCAGCGGCCGTTGACCGCGCAGACCGTCTCGCAAATGGTCGATCATATTCTGGCCTTGCCCGACGAAACCCGTCTGATGATCCTGGCGCCGGTGGTCGCCAATCGCAAGGGCGAACAGCTTGAATTGTTTGCCGAATTGCGCGCGCAAGGTTTTGCCCGACTGCGCATTGACGGTGAGATTCACGAAATCGACACCCTGCCGAAGCTGGCCAAAACCCAGAAACATTCGGTCGACATCGTCGTCGATCGCCTGAAAGTGCGGCAGGATTCCCGGCAGCGACTTGCCGAATCGTTCGAAACGGCCTTGCGCCATGCCGACGGTCGGGCGATCGCCTGTGAAATGGACGGCGGACGCGAACATTTCTTTTCGGCGAAATTCGCTTGTCCGGTGTGCTCGTATTCGCTCCCCGAACTGGAACCGCGGATTTTTTCGTTCAACAGCCCGCTCGGCGCGTGTCCGAAGTGCGACGGCCTGGGCGTGATCCAGTTTTTCGACCCGAAACGCGTCGTTGCGCGTCCGGAACTGTCGTTGGCGGCCGGGGCGATCCGCGGCTGGGATCGGCGCAATCCTTTTTATTTTCAGCTGCTCAGTTCGTTGGCCGCGCATTATGGCTTCGACTTGGACACGCCGTTCGACGTCCTTCCGGAACCCGTCCGGCAGGTCATCCTGTATGGCTCCGGATCGACCGCCATTCCGTTCGACTATCTCAACGAACGCGGGCGTTTGTTCCGTCGTGAACACCCGTTCGAAGGCATCGTGGTCAATCTCGAACGCCGTTACAAGGAAACCGATTCACAGGCGGTGCGCGAGGAATTGTCCCGTTTGATCAGCAACCGATGCTGTCCATCGTGCCAGGGCAGCCGTTTGCGCGAGGAGGCACGCAACGTGCGCATCGGCAAGCATCAGCAAGCGCGCACCCTGCACGACATTAATCGTCAGCCGCTCGGGCCGGCGCGCGACTATTTTCTCGCCTTGGAACTGCCGGGCAACAAGGCCAAAGTCGCCGAAAAGGTGCTCAAGGAGATCGTCAGTCGTCTGCAGTTCCTGATCGATGTCGGACTCGATTACCTGTCGCTCGACCGGTCGGCGGAAACGCTTTCCGGTGGCGAGGCGCAGCGTATTCGCTTGGCGTCGCAGATTGGTTCGGGGTTGACCGGCGTGATGTACGTGCTCGACGAACCGTCGATCGGTCTGCATCAGCGCGACAACGAGCGCCTGCTGAAAACCTTGCGTCACCTGCGTGATATCGGCAACACGGTGATCGTCGTCGAACATGATGAGGAGGCGATCCGCAGCGCCGATCATGTGGTCGACATCGGTCCGGGCGCTGGCGTCCATGGCGGCCGGGTCGTCGCCGAAGGGCCGCCGACGGCGATCGTCGCCAATCCGGCGTCGCTGACTGGCGATTACCTGGCGGGTCGGCGACGGATCGCGATGCGCGAGCAGCGGCGCCCGCCAAACGCCGAACGCCGACTGCGCATCGTCGGCGCTCGTGGCAACAACCTCAAAAATGTCACCGTCGACTTGCCGGTCGGCCTGTTCATCGGCATCACCGGCGTTTCCGGCTCCGGCAAATCGACCTTGATCAACGACACACTGTACCTAGCGGCGGCCAAACATCTCTACGGCTCGATCGGCGAACCGGCCGAACACGATACTCTCGAAGGTCTGGAACTGTTCGACAAGGTGATCAACGTCGACCAGAGTCCGATCGGTCGCACGCCGCGCTCGAACCCGGCAACCTATACCGGAGTGCTGACGCCGATCCGTGAACTGTTTGCCGGCGTCCCGGAAGCGAGGGTTCGAGGCTACGGTCCGGGTCGTTTTTCGTTCAACGTCAAGGGAGGGCGCTGCGAAGCGTGCCAGGGCGACGGAGTGATCAAGGTCGAAATGCACTTTCTGCCCGACATTTACGTTGCCTGCGACGTCTGCCACGGCAAACGCTACAACCGTGAGACGCTGGAGATTCAATACAAGGGCAAAACCATCCACCAGATTTTGCAACTGACCGTCGAGTCGGCACGCGAGTTTTTCGATGCCGTACCGGTGGTGGCGCGCAAATTGCAGACCCTGGTCGATGTCGGCTTGAGTTACATCACCCTCGGCCAGGCGGCGACGACGTTATCCGGCGGCGAAGCGCAACGCGTCAAACTGGCGCTCGAACTTTCCAAACGCGATACCGGCCGCACGCTGTACATCCTCGACGAGCCAACCACCGGACTGCACTTCCAGGATATCGAGCTGCTGCTCAAGGTATTGCATCGCCTAGTCGATCACGGCAACACGGTGATCGTCATCGAACATAACCTGGATGTGATCAAAACCGCCGACTGGTTGATCGACCTCGGTCCCGAAGGCGGCGGCGGCGGCGGCCAAATCCTCGCCGAGGGCACGCCGGAAGACATCGCCGCGCGGCCGGACAGTCACAGCGGTCGTTTTC
>JAEUOJ010000035.1 GCA_016789495.1 Accumulibacter sp.
CACCGGCAACAAGTCGGAAATGGCCGTCGGCTACTGCACGCTCTACGGCGACATGGCCGGCGGCTTCGCGGTGATCAAGGACATCGTCAAGACGTTGGTTTATCGGCTGGCCCACTGGCGCAACAGCGTCTCCCGTGTGATCCCCGAAAAAATCATCACCCGTCCACCCTCAGCCGAATTGAAGCCGAATCAGACCGACCAGGACAGTCTGCCGCCTTACGAAATTCTCGATGCCATCGTCGAAGCCTACATGGAGCGCGATCTCAGCGTTCGACAGATCATCGACCAGGGCTACGCCGAAAACGACGTGCGGCGCGTCGTGCATCTGCTGAAAATCAGCGAATACAAGCGGCGACAGGCGCCGGTAGGCATTCGCGTCACTCAGCGAGGTTTCGGCAAGGATTGGCGATATCCGATCACCAACCGCTATCGCGAAAGCGCCTGATTCATTACTTCGGCCAGATTTCTGATACGATTTGCCAACGATTTCCTCCGGAGCCCGTCTATGAAAAAAATTGTAGCCATCATCAAACCATTCAAGCTCGATGAAGTGCGTGAAGCCTTGTCGGAAATCGGCGTCACCGGCTTGACGGTCACCGAGGTCAAAGGGTTTGGCCGTCAGAAAGGACACACCGAGCTTTATCGCGGCGCCGAATACGTGGTCGACTTTCTGCCCAAGGTCAAGCTCGAAATCGTTGTCAGCGACAGCGGTCTCGACGAGGCGATCGAGGCGATCATCAAGGCGGCGCGCACCGGCAAGATCGGTGACGGCAAAATCTTTGTCAGCAGTATCGAGCAAGTGGTGCGTATTCGCACGGGCGAACTCGACGAAGCGGCGATCTGATCGTCACACCACCGGTCAAACCCTGATCGGTCGCTCCGTTCCCTCATTCCGACGACCGGCGGCGGGTTGCCAGGCACCCGCCTCAATGGTCTGTCAGTCGCCGCTGATTTTCTGCAACCCGCCCAAATACGGTTGCAAAACGGTGGGCACGCCAATCGAACCGTCGGCGTTCTGAAAATTCTCGATGATCGCCACCAAGGTGCGGCCAACGGCCAGCCCGGAACCATTGAGGGTGTGCACCCACTCGATACGATTGCGTTCACGGCGGCAACGCGCCTGGAGACGCCGCGCCTGGAAGGCCTCGAAATTCGAACAAGACGAAATCTCGCGATATGCTCGTTGTGACGGCAGCCACACTTCGAGATCATACGTTTTGGCCGACGAGAACCCCATGTCGCCGGTACTGAGCACAACGCGGCGATACGGCAGATTCAGCAGTTCGAGAATTCGCTCGGCGTCGGCGGTAAGCGATTCGTGCGCGGCCACCGACTGCTCGGCGGTGACAATCTGCACTAGTTCGACTTTATCGAACTGGTGCTGGCGGATCATTCCGCGCGTGTCGCGACCGTAAGACCCGGCTTCGGAGCGGAAACACGGCGTATGACAGACCAGTTTGAGCGGTAGCGCGTCGACCGGCAGGATCTCGTTGCGTACGATATTGGTCACCGGCACTTCCGCGGTCGGGATCAGATAAAGCGGTTCGGCGTCCGGTCGAGGAATTTTGAACAAATCCTCCTCGAACTTCGGCAATTGTCCGGTACCGAACAAACTAGCGGCATTGACCAGATACGGCGAATACACCTCGGTATAACCGTGCTCGATGGTATGCGTGTCGAGCATGAACTGCGCCAGCGCCCGGTGCAAGCGGGCGAGGCCCCCTTTCAGCAAGGCGAAACGTGCGCCGGCGATTTTCACGGCGGTCGCGAAATCGAGCAGGCCAAGCGCCTCGCCGACATCGACATGATCCTTGACCGCGAAATCGACCACCTTCGGCGTTCCCCAGCGTTTGATCTCGACGTTGTCGGCGTCGGACGCGCCGACCGGCACATCGTCCTGCGGCAAGTTGGGCAAACCAGCAAGAAAAACGTCAAATTCCTTGAGCAGTTCGGCCAGACGCAATTCGTTGCTCGCCAGTTGATCCTTCAGCGACGCCACCTGCGCCAGCACCGCCGCGGCATCCTGTCCCTGGCCTTTCAACATACCGACCTGCTTCGACAAACTGTTGCGGTTGGCCTGCAAGTCCTGCGTTTCAGTTTGCAAATGCTTGCGCTCGTTTTCGAGGCGTTGAAATGCCGCCCGGTCGAGCTTGAAACCGCGCGTGGCCAAGCGATCGGCGACTGCGTCGAGCTGATTGCGCAGGAGTTGAATGTCGAGCATGATCAGTCCTAAAAACGGCGGCCGCAAGACGACCGGCCATGGGAAGAAACTCAGCTTTTTTTCAGCCGGGCCCGGCGGTCGGCCGCGCGCAATTGCGCCAGTTTTTCGCCAATCCGGATTTCGAGGCCTCGATCGACGGGTCGATACCATTCGACCGACGGCATCCCAACCGGAAAATAGTTTTCATCGGCGGCATAACCCTCGTCTTCGTCATGCGCGTACCGGTAATCGCGGCCGTAGCCCAGATCACTCATCAACCGCGTCGGCGCGTTGCGTAAATGCATCGGCACCGGTCGGGAGCCATCGCCGGCGACGAAACCGCGGGCGGCATTATACGCGACGTAGGCCGCGTTCGACTTGGCGGCCATCGCCAGGTAGATCACCGCGTCAGCCAAAGCCAGTTCACCCTCCGGTGACCCCATCCGCTCGTAGGTCTCGGCGGCGTCGAGCGCGATTCTCGCCGCCCGCGGGTCGGCCAGACCGATGTCTTCCCAGGCCATGCGCAGCAGGCGCCGCGCCAAGTAACGGGGGTCGGCTCCGCCGTCGAGCATCCGGCAAAACCAGTACAACGCCGCATCAGGCGACGAGCCGCGCACCGATTTGTGCAACGCCGAAATCTGATCGTAGAACGCGTCACCGCCCTTGTCGAATCGCCGCAGATTCTGCGCCAAGGTGCGGGCAATGAAATCACCGTCGATGTGCCCGACGCCACCCGTCACAGCGGCGGTGCGCAATTGTTCGAGCTGATTGAGCAATCGGCGGGCATCGCCGTCGGCGTAACCGATCAGCCGAACGCGCGCCTCATCATCGAAGGTCAATCCCGGCAAAGCCTGCCGGCTCGCGCGTTCGAACAACTGACTCATTTCGTCGTTCGATAGCGGCTGCAGCACATAGACCGACGCCCGCGACAGCAACGCCGAATTGACTTCGAATGACGGATTTTCGGTCGTCGCGCCGATGAAAGTCAGTAGTCCGCTTTCGACATGCGGTAGAAAAGCATCCTGTTGCGCCTTGTTGAAACGGTGAATTTCATCGATGAAGACGATCGTCTGTTTGCCGAACTGACGACTCTGTTCCGCTCGATGCACCGACTCACGGATATCCTTGACTCCGGCCATCACGGCGGCGATCTGGATAAACTCCGCCCCGACGGCGGCGGCGATGATCCGGGCCAGCGTCGTTTTACCGACCCCGGGTGGCCCCCACAGAATGAAGCTGTGCGCCTGCCGGGATTGAACGATCATCGCCAAAGGCTTGCCGGCGCCGATCAGGTGCTGTTGACCGATGACCTGATCGATGGTCGTAGGCCGCAATTGCTCGGCGAGCGGCACACCCTGCCATTGATCTTCGAACAAATCCACCTTTTCCCTTTGCCTATCGTTTTTCCGTATCTGTGATCATAGGCCAATCGCCATCTTTGATCATCTTGTGCCGGCGGTGATAAAACTATGGCGCCGGTACGCCGGTCAAACCGACGACTCCCCTGCCGCGACCAGGAAGCGTTGACGATTATTTCCAGGCGGCTGGCGTAAGGTTCAGCGCTCCGATACGACCAACACAGCAAGCGGGCGTGCCTGTAGTCTAACCGTCAAGTATCAATGGCCCATCAATAGTTCAAGGAGAATTTCATGGATCGTCGTCAATCATTGAAATGGCTAGGCGGCCTGTCGGCCTGGATTCTGCCAGTAGTCGCCAGTGGCCCGAGTCTGGCCGGCACCAACGGCAGACTGGAAAAATCGAAAAAGGAATGGCGCGAATTGCTGCCGCCGGCGGCTTACCGCATTCTTTTCGAGGAGGACACCGAACGGGCCGGCAGCAGCCCGCTCAATCATGAGAAGCGCGACGGCACCTTCGTCTGCGCCGCCTGCTATCTGCCATTGTTCGATAGTGCCACCAAGTACGAAAGTGGCACCGGCTGGCCAAGCTTCTGGCAAGCGCTGCCCGAGGCGGTGGCGACGCGCACCGACTTCAAGTTGATCCTGCCGCGAACCGAATACCATTGCAGCCGCTGTGGCGGCCATCAGGGGCATGTGTTCAACGACGGACCGCAACCGACCGGCAAGCGCTATTGCAACAATGGCCTCGCCTTACGCTTCGTGGTGCGCGGCGAAACTTTACCCGAGCTGCGAGGATGATTGCTCGCTCGTTTAAACCCGGCCGCTGGGCCGCGGTCGCCCTGCTCCTGGCGATCAGCGGCTCGCTGTCGGCCGCCGACCTGCGTACGGCGATTTTCGCCGGCGGCTGCTTCTGGTGCGTCGAAGCGGATTTCGAGCAATTGCCCGGAGTGATCAACGCGGAATCGGGCTATACCGGCGGCTTCACGGTCAATCCGACCTATGAACAGGTCAGCACCGGCCTCACCGGTCATACCGAGGCGGTCCGCGTGTTATACGACGCGCGGCAGATCAGCTACCCTCAGTTGCTCGATTATTTCTGGCGGCACATTGATCCGACGGTGAAGAATCGTCAGTTCTGCGATGTCGGTCCCGAATACCGGAGCGTCATTTTCTGGCAGACCACCGAACAGCGGCAAGCAGCGGAAAGAAGCCGCGACGCGTTGTTGGCCAGCGGCAAAGTACCGCGCATCGAAACCGAAATCGTCCCGGCGTCGGTGTTCTACCCTGCCGAGGAGTATCACCAGGATTACTATCGCAAACATCCATGGCGCTACAG
>JAEUOJ010000062.1 GCA_016789495.1 Accumulibacter sp.
AATTCCAAGTCCGGATAGTTACGAGCTGCCTCGAGCCAATGCGGCGCTCCAGAAAGGCCAAATTCGATCACGGCACGAGTCACCTGATCATTGGCAATCTTGTATTCCCCTACCCGAAGAACTGCCTCGAGAATGTCTCGAACGCCATCGTATGCGGCTTGATCCTGGTTAATTACCAAAGTTTTCTTTTCTTTTTCAAGCGCATAGATTACAGACGGTGATGCTTTCTTTATTTCAGATACAGCTTGATGATCAGCAAGAAGCATCGGACCTTCGCCGGTCAACAGCCAGTTGGTATTGATGCCGGCGCGTGCAAATTTTTGCCATCCATCAGTATCAGGGCGACGCGTTCCGCGCTCGTAGTTCTGATACGTGCTTGAAGAAAGACCAAGTAGCGCAGCGGCATCTTCTTGCTTGAGACCGACAGACTTCCTCCAGACACTCAATTGAATACCTACGCTACTGTGCACAGTTAATCACTCAAAAAAGTGCGCAATCGCATGTGCGCGCAAAATTCGTGCACACACACGCTATGGCATTGATAAATATACAAAAAAAATAGAAATAATTTCATTCGTTCTTCGCGACCTCAACTGTGCACTGTCAACCGAACGCAAAACAGACGTTCAAATGACTTGACAAGACATTACCTCCGACGACCGAAGCATGAAATCTCGCCAAATCATCTTATGTGGGAACTGGCCTTGGCTGTTTCCTGCACTCGGCAGTGGGCATTCAAGTGGCTGCTCGACTCCGAAACCTGTCAGATGATCTACTTCTGGAGATCGGCCTTATGGAAAGCTTTACATCAGGCCGACTATTCATAATCGGCCTGATCTGCCGTACGGCCCTCGCCAGATGAGCGACAAGTGTTCTGCGGTCACGGACATTCATGCCAACGCGGCGGCGAAGGTCAGCTTTCCTGATTGGCGAACGCGAACTCCCGACCCAATCCGGCCCTTGGCTTCTTTCAGATTCTGACGGCAGGTAACCGAGGAAAACTGCCGATCAGTTACCGCGCTTCTCCAACCACGCCAGCAAGGTTTCATACAGTTTGTCCCTATAGACCGGCTTGGCGATGTGATCGTTCATGCCGGCATCAAGGCAGACCTGACGATCCTCGTCGAAGGCATTCGCGGTCATCGCAAGAATCGGTGTTCTTACGTAGGCGGGTAGTGCCCGGATCGCCATGGTGGCTTCAATCCCGTTCATGTGCGGCATTTGCATGTCCATCAGGATCAGGGCGTAGGTGTTCTGTTTGGCCAGTTCAAGCGCCTGCTGGCCATCCTCAGCCAGATCAACGACCAGGCCAGCGTTTTTCAGCAGTTCTCGTGAGACGACCTGGTTGATCGGTTCGTCTTCGGCGAGCAGGATGCGGATGCCACGATATTCATCGAGCAGACGCTCAACGGCGGTCTTGCCGGTAATAGTCGGCGCTGGCAGGACGGCATCGGTGGATTTATCGAGCCGGACGGTGAACCAGAAGGTGCTGCCCTGTCCGGGGTTACTCTCCACGCCGATCTCGCCGTCCATCAGTTGCACCAGACGTTTGGTGATGGCGAGGCCGAGGCCGGTGCCGCCGTACTTGCGGGTCATCGACCCATCGGCCTGCTCGAAGGCAGTAAAGAGGCGTTGCTGGTCTTCCGGGGCAATGCCGATGCCGGTGTCAGCCACTTCGATGCGCAGCAGGACGTCGTCGGGGTTGTCATCCAACCGACGGGCACGGACGGTGATCGAGCCGCGTTCAGTGAATTTGAGGGCATTGCCAGCAAGATTCAACAGGATCTGGCCAAGGTGCAGCGGATCGCCCAGGAATGCCATGCGGGACACTTCGGGGTCCAGATCGATCAACAGCTTGATCTGCTTGTCCGCAGCCTTGTGGCCGAGCAGGCTGAGGAGGTTTTCCAGGACTTCGCCGAACCTGAAACTGACGTGTTCGAGGGTGAGCCGCCCGGCTTCGATCTTGGAGATGTCGAGTATGTCGTTGATGACGCCAAGCAGGTGCTGCGCGGAACTCTTGCTCTTGTTCAGCCAGTCGATCTGTTGCGGATCGGTGGCGCGATGTAGCGCCAAGTCAACCATGCCCAGGACGCCGTTCATCGGTGTACGCAGTTCGTGACTCATGTTGGCGAGGAAGGTGCTCTTGGCCTTGCTCGCCGCCTCGGCGATGTTCTTGGCCCGTTCGAATTCGGCGGAACGTCGGCTGACGGTGATGTCGCGGGCCACGGCCAGGACGGTGTCCGCCCGGCCGTCCGCATTCACCTCGGGGATCAGGCGCCAGTTGAAGACGATATGACCGGACGGGCCATCCAGTTCAAATTCGGTTTCGTACATCTGCCCGGTGAGGAACGGCTGCCGGATGGCGTGTTCCCAGAAGGCGCACATCGGCTCGGGGAACCCCAGTTCCTGGTGGGTCTTGCCGATGAAGGCGGCGGCGGGAAGACTGGTTACCTGCCGGACGTTTTCGGAAACGAACAGGTGATGTCCTTCCGCGTCGAAGCGCATGATCACGTCGGGCAGGGCGGCAATAAGGCTGCGTTGCGCTGCCTCACTGGCCTTCAGCGCTTGTTCCGCGTTCTTGCGCTCATCGATGTTGATCGTATATCCCGCGGCCAGCAGGGGACTTCCCGCTGCGTCCCGATGCACCACCCGGCCCACCGTTTGCAGCCAGTGGTGGTGACCGGAGAGGTCCTGGAAGCGGTATTCGTAGTCGAACCCGTGCGTGTCGTCCGGTTGCAGCGCCTGCGCCAACAAGGCCGTGAATTGCGCACGGTCATCGGGGTGCGCCCGCGCCAGCCAGCCTTCCAGCGTTGCCGGGGCATCGGCCGTATCCAGCCCCAGGTTGGCCAGGCCGCTGCCGTGGTAGCCCAACTTGCCGGTGGTGAAGTCGACTTCCCACGTCAACATCTTGGTAGCGTCCATGGCCAGGGCGAGACGACGTTCTTCCCGCTTCTGCCCGGTAATGTCTTCGTACATACCGAGTACGCCCATCACCTCCCCCTGCGGGTTGTGCAGGGGTACTTTGGAGGTGCGCAGCCAGATCAGCTTGTTGTCCCGTGTGGTTTGCGGCTCTTCGTAACCCAGGTGGGGCTGGCCACTGTCCATTACGTTTCTGTCATCGGCACGATAGAGATCGGCTTGTGCCTTCCAGTTCATGGCGTAATCATCGAGACCGATCATTTCCGATGGAGATTGCTTGCCGGCATCCCGGGCAAAGGCGGGATTGCACCCGAGGTAGCGACTATCGCGATCCTTCCAGAAAACCCGAACCGGCGCGGTGTCGATGATTTGCTGCAGCAGGTTGCGTGCCGCTTTGGTGGCTTCTTCGGCGCTTTTCAGCCTCTCTTCGGCACGTCCGCGCTCAACAGCCAGGCCGGTTATGCGCGCAGCGACCTTGAGCCGGCTCAATTGCTCGGTCGTCGGAGCGCGAGGCTCAGGGGAGTACAGTGCCAAGGCGCCCAGCACTTTGCCACTGCTGCTGACAAAAGGATGGGACCAGCAAGCAGCTACGCCCGCTTTCCTGGCGAGCGCGGCCAACGGCGCCCAAAGCGGATCCGCTTGTATATCCTCAACGATGACGGGCGTGTTCCAGAAGATGGCCGTGCCGCAGGAGCCGACCGTCGGCCCGACTGCATAGCCATTCACAGCCGAGTTGTATTCATCTGGCAAGCTGGGTCCGGCACCGAAAACAAAGCGGCCTTCAGCGACCAATAAAATCGAGCACTTGTAGCCCGTGTTCTGCTCCTCAATGATCCGGGCGATGGCATCGAGCGTGCCTGAAACTGTCGCCTCGTCAGACCTCGCCTCATGAAATTCGAACTGAGTTGAAGCCTGGGCGCGCCGACCGAGTACAAAAAGGCCGTCCGCGTGTTCTGCTACCTGTATTTCCAATCGAAGCGTACTGCCGTCTCGCGTTATGTGACGGGCGAAAAACGACATCTCACCATTTTCAAGCGCAGCTTCGACAATCGAGCGGTCGCATGGGTCGATCCAGTCGAGGAACGGCTTCTCGGCAAGTTCAGTGGCGTCAAAACCTAGCTTGGCCTTGAACGAAGCGTTGACGCGAACAAATCCACCCTTGGCCATTGCTCGCACGATCATGAGGTCATCAGCGTTCTCTTCTACCCCAGACATACAACACCTCCCTCTCTCAAAAATAGACTGGGTAGATCTGTCACTGGTCAAGCAGCCGATCAGTTACCGCGTTTCTCCAACCACGCCAACAAGGTTTCATACAGCTTGCCCGGGGCGACCGGCTTGGCGATGTGATCGTTCATACCAGCGTCGAGGTAGCGCTGGCGGTCTTCGTCGAAGGCGTCGGCGGTCAACGCGAATCGATGTTAGCGCATATCTGGATGCCATTATAGGAAGTGCGGGGATTTCATGTCGGACGTGATGTTCTAGCCCGATACTTCTTGCGCTCTTGATCTGGTTACCGGGGGCCACGCCAACTGACTAGGCTGAGGTGTGTAGGTTGGGCTGACGGCGGGTCTCAAAGTGTAGCGGTCGTTGAGATGGCGGGTTTGTGGAAGCGGTGTGCGGCAGGTCGTGGCCGACAGCACGCCTACGAAATGATGCCAGAAAACGGCCACACGGGGAAAAGCCCGCGTAGCCGCAAGGTACAGGCTAACCCGAACTTTGAGGCATCCCCGAACGTAAGACCGCGTCCGCATTGATCTTTGTCGATCAGCGCGTTGCGGTTACTGGGTACAGGCGGGGTTCAGTCCGAGCCGTTTGAAGGCCTTGGCCTGGACGGCGGTGGGCCGGGTTGTGAGGGCGATCTTGACCTCAGGGTGCGGCGCCGTGTGGGTGATGTTGTAGGTGAGCGTTGCCAGGTCTTTGAGCAGCGTTCTGAAGCTGTGCAGGGGCAAGCCATCGTCGTCGACCTTGCTCACATCCTTGGCCTTGGCGTGTTCGGATCGAACCGCTTTGGCCACCGCTGAGGCGCGGCTGGCCTGGGCCTGGTCCAGGTGTTCGTCGTCGAACAACATGGGCTTGAGGCGGGCGCGCATTTGCCATTCGACGTAGTACGCCAGCATGCACAGGAACACGTGTGCACGCACGCGCTGCTCGCTGTAGTGGAAGACCGGACGCCCCTGCAGGTCCACTGTCTTGATCGAGCGGAAGGCCCGCTCCACGTGGGCCAGGCTCTTGTAGGCGGCCACCGCGGCGTTGGCATCGAGCTGGTCCTGTGACAGGCTGGTGCGGATGACGTACAGGCCGTCCAACGCCGCCTCTGCGGCAATGCCTTCGTCCTTGCGAACCCAGGCCACGCCGGAGTCGGTGATCGTCAGGGTCAGGTGCTTGGCCATGTGGAAGCGCTGGATCACGCGGCCCACGCGCAAGGTGATGGCCTGCTGGCCGCGCAGCGGCCTGCGCGCGCGCTGCGTGGCTGCCGCGATCTTGGCCAACTCGGCCTCGGTGGCCGCCCGCCGTTCCAGCCGCTTGCGCGCACGCTCCTGGGCCAGCAAGGGGTTGCGGCACACCACCAGCCGCTCGCCGGGGAAGTGCGTGCTCGTGAGCTCCAGCAGATTGCGCTCGTCGAACAACGAGGGCTGGAAGGGGCCATGCTCGCTGGCCAACTGCGCGATCTGCGGCGCGCGCAGACGGCTGACCCAGTCCATGCCCTGGGGCTTGAGCACCTCCTCGATGCGCGCCGAGGTCAGCATGCCGCGGTCGCCCGCCCAGGCCACGCGCTCAATGCCAAAGCGCTCCTTGAGCTGGGTCACTTGCGAGGCCACCGTGGCCGGGTCGGCCGTGTTGCCCTTGAACACCTCCACCGAGATCGGGCAGCCTTCAGCCGTGCAGATCAGGCCGAAGACGATCTGCGGATCGTCGCGCTTGCCGTCGCGCGAGTGGCCGCGTGCGGCCAACTCGCAGCAGCGCCCCGTCATCCATGTTGACGTCAGGTCGTACAGCACCAGCGTACTGCCCACCAGGTGCTGGCGCGCCAGGCGCCGTTCGATGCCGGCCTGAGCGTCGTGCAGCCAGTCCAGCGCCCGGTACCAGTCATCGGCGCTGCACGGCCCCACGCCCAGCACATGCCCCAGCGAAGACGTGGCCGTGTCGTCGTGCAGCATGCGGTGCGTGGCCAGCTTGGAGGCGGGCTCGATCAAGCGCGCCACC
>JAEUOJ010000114.1 GCA_016789495.1 Accumulibacter sp.
GAAGGGCGGCGCAGGACGATTGAGCTGTGGAAAGAGCGGCGTCACCTCGTAGTCCCAGAGATGGGCCGTCCAGGCCTCGGCCTCGGCCGCGGACATCCGGGTCCCGTGCGCAAGACGGATGAGCGCGTTCTTGTCGAGTTCGACGACCTCATCCGCGGTGTCGATCGGCAAGCGGTCAACCCCGGGACGAAAATGTCGCCGACCGGCACCGCCTAGCCGCCGGCGATCAATGAATCGGCAAAGACTGCCGATCCCGGCGCGGTCCTTTTGAGCGCTAACCTCGCCGCCGGTGACGTATTGGTTTTCAGGTATGTTCCTGGATCCCAAGGTCCACCTTGTGAGCCAGAAAAATGTCGTGGCGCCGATGCGCAGGCAAAGGGCTTGGAGTGAGAGTTGTCATGCAGTGAAGTAACAGGATGGCTACGGCACTCCTGACGACGCTATCTGCTCATCTGACCCTTTCGAACACGGCGCTATTTCTGCCGCCCGAAGGGTTAGTATAGCTTGCCCAAAGGTCATCCCCCTTGCGTTTGAAAACACAGGTGCCGTCGGTAGATGAATTGCACAAAAAGGACAACTCGCCGTCCTTGATTTCCACAGTAATGAAGTTGTCAGGGGGACTGTCACTCCGCTCGATAGACACCTTGGCCATGCAATTGACGTCGATTTCGGCGATCCACAGCCAGCTCTGTCCAATATTCCCTTCACTCCAACGCCCAACCCACTGACCGCTGAAGGCCGCGCACGATTCGGGGACGTCCGCAGAGGGTTTGACCAGGACTTTCGCCGCCCGGGCGGCCTTGGTGGCCGCTATCTTCGCCCGTAGTTCATCCTCCGTGAGCTTTTGGATCCTCACTGTCTTCGCAACCCCATTATTAGTTGTGAAGGTGCCCTCGAATAGACCGCTCGACATCAGTACGGCCGCGACCTGAGTGCCGGCTTGTGTGACGAACATCAGCCTGGTCTCTTGGCCGGATTGAATTACGGAAGCCGTCGGGACCGAGACCTGATTCCCATCGGTCCACCCAAAGGCGGCGTCAAGGACCAATTTACCGCCGGGGTCTTCCCTTACTTCCTTAATCCTGAGCGTTCGTGTTCTGTCTTGTCCTTGCACTGTCACCAACCATGGGGAAACCAGTTCCGTTTGCAAACGAGCAATAGTCTGCTCCTGCGTGAACGAAAGGCCAGGCCAGACGAAAATCATCGTGCAGACGATGCGAAAGAGAACGCTTGTGGCGGTTTTCATGAAAAGAAGCCTCCCCTGTGCAGCCGGGCGCCGATGACGCCCAACCCTGCGGCCGATAGAAAGTCTTACACCCCATATGCCACCGACCGTGTCCAGTCGGTGTTCCCAATCAGCGCCAAACGGTCGCGAGAACATGCGCTTCGCAATGCCCGGTGCCTATTTTAAGCCGGACCGCTTCAATGGCGGTCTTCAAGCGAATATTCCAGTGTTCGCCACGGACGCGTCGCTGGCGGTGAGTTCGGCGGACCGATCCCGCCACGTGTAGCAACGAGATTTCAGACACCGTTTGCCAATCTGCGTAATCGTGCCGACTCGGTCCGTCAGATCACCGCTCAAACCTCAGCGCGACAAATTATGAGCACCAGGGACTCAACTCCTCGGTTTTGGATGAAATCCAGACGATGGCCCCCGCCATGTGACCGCGGTTACAGACCGCCCGGCGACGCTGCCGTATGATCGGCGCCGTCGTTCAATCAAACGGAGAAAATCATGAAACTCAATGTAGGTGGTATTGACAAGATTCTGCGCATCGTCGTCGGCATCGCGCTGATCGCCATGGCGGCCATGGGCGTCATCGGCGCCTGGGGCTGGATCGGTGTGGTTCCTCTGCTGACCGGCCTGTTCAGCTTTTGCCCGCTTTACTCGCTGCTGGGCATGAACACCTGTCCGATCAGTAAAAACGGCTGACTCGCCGGCGCCGCGTGATCACGGCGTACCGAAGCGGTACGCCGTTTTCATTTCAGGAGGTTGGCCAGACGGATATAGTCGGCCAGTGACAGTTCTTCCGCTCGCGCCGTCGGAGCGATCGCCCATTCGCCGAGTTGCGCGGCATCGACCAGTCCGTGCAAGCTGTTGCGCAACATTTTTCGGCGTTGCGCGAAGGCGGCGGCGACCAGCGTCGAAAAGCGTTGTTCATCGGTGGCGGAGCATTCCGCCGCTGGCCGCGGTCGCAGGCGGACGATCGCCGAGAGCACTTTCGGTGGCGGCTTGAAGGCGGTTGGCGGGACGTCGAACAGCCCGTCGATGACGAAACGGTATTGCAGCATCACCGACAATCGCCCGTAAGCGTGACTGGCGGGCGCGGCGATCATCCGGTCGACAACCTCCTTCTGCAGCATGAAATGCATGTCGCTGACCACGTCGGCGAAACGCGCCAGATGAAAGAGCAGCGGCGTCGAGATGTTGTATGGCAGATTGCCGATTAGACGGAGTTTGCCGTCACCGGCCAAGGCGCCGAAATCGACCGTCAGGGCGTCGGCGGCGTGGATCGTCAACCGCTCGGTCGGATATTTCCGCCGAAGTCTGTCGACCAGGTCGCGATCGATTTCGACCACCTGCAATCGATCGAGGTGACGTAGCAACGGGGCGGTCAGCGCTCCCAGTCCAGGACCGATTTCGACGACTTGATCGTTGGCCTGCAGGCCGAGGCAGGCGACGATACGCTCGATGATCGATGGATCGATCAGGAAATGCTGGCCGAAACGCTTGCGTGCCGGATGATCGTGCATCCGCTCAGCCGGTCTGGTCTCGCGACCCGCGGGCGGCGCGTTCGGCCATCATCACCGCCTGGTCGACGGCGGCGTACAGACTGCCGGGATCGGCGCGACCGCTGCCGGCCAGTTCCAGCGCCGTTCCGTGATCGACCGAAGTGCGGATGATCGGCAAGCCCAGGGTAACGTTGATGCCATGGCCGAAACTGGCGTATTTGAGCACGGGCAATCCCTGGTCGTGGTACATCGCCAGAACGCAGTCGCCGCGAGCGAGCACCGGCGCCGAGAACATGGTGTCGGCGGGCAAGGGGCCGATCAGGGTCATCCCGGTGGCGCGCAGCCGATCGAGTACCGGGCAGATGACCTCGATTTCTTCCCGCCCCAGATAGCCGCCTTCGCCGGCGTGCGGGTTGAGACCGGCGACCAGGATCCGTGGTCGGTCGATGCCGTATTTGCGCTGCAATTCGCTGTGCAGGATGCGCAGCGTTTCTTCGAGCGCCGTGGCGGTGATCGCCGCCGGCACCGACTTGAGCGGCAGATGCGTGGTGACCAGCGCCACGCGAAGTCCGCCGCCAGCGAGCATCATCACCACACGCGGCGTGGCGGTATGCTCGGCGAGATATTCGGTGTGACCTGAGAAGGCGATGCCGGCGTCGTTGATGACCCCTTTATGGACCGGCGCGGTGACCATCGCCGCGAATTCGCCGCGACGGCAACCAGCCAGCGCCCGGTCGAGCAAGGCGAGCACATACGGCGAATTGGCCGGATCGAGTCGTCCGGCGACCGACGGCGCGACCAGCGGCAGGTGCAGAACGTCGAGAGTGTCTTTCTCCGCGGAGTTGCCCGGTTGCCAGTCGCGCAAGCCGATGCGCCATTGCAGATCGCGCGCCCGCTCGGCCAGCAGGCGGCGATCGGCGAGCAGCACCCAGCGCGCCGCGGCGGTTGCCGGATCGCGCTCGGCCAGCCGGAGGCAGATTTCCGGACCGACACCGGCCGGCTCGCCGGTAGTGACGGCGATCAGCGGTATGTTGTCGTTCCGGCTCAAGGTTCGTCCAGGCGGATTTCGACGTAGGCCCGGTCGCGCGCTTGTCGCAACCAGTCTTGATACGCCTCGTCACGCTTGCGGTCGCGCAGCACCTGGCGGGCGACGGCGCGTTGTCGATCGCCGGAAACATCCTGTACCCGCCGCTCGAGCACTTCGATCAGGTGGAATCCGAACGGTGTTTGCACCGGCGCGCTGATTTGCCCGGGGGCCAAGGCGTTCATCGCCTGTTCGAATTCGGGAACCGTGTCGCCGGGATAGATCCAGCCCAAATCGCCCCCTCTGGTGGCCGAGCCGTCTTGTGAAAAGCTCTTGGCCAAGGTGGCGAAGCTTTCGCCGTTGCGGATCCGTTCGATCAGCCCTTCGATCTTGTGTCGGGCTTCGGGTCCGGAAACGAGCTCGTTGACCTTGATCAGGATATGGCGCGCGTGCGTCTGCTGCATCGCCGGCAGCGCGCCGCTGCCGCGTTTGCCGACCAGTTTCACCAGATGAAAGCCGTTCGAACTGCGCAGGACGCCCGAGACTTCACCGACACGCAGCCGCTCGGCCGTCTCGGCAAAAATCCGCGGCAGGCGGTCGATCGAGCGCCAGCCGAGATCGCCACCTTTCAGGGCGTCGGGAGCGTCGGAATACGCGGCGGCGAGTTGCGCGAAGTCTTCGCCCTTGGTTGAACGCTCGAGCACCTGTTCGGCCTTCGCCTTGAGTTTCTGAATCTGCTCGGGAGTGGCCGACTCGGGCGAGCGCAGCAGGATATGCGCCAGTTGGTATTCTTCACCGCCGCCTTTCGCCGCCGACCCGCTCAGATAATTGTCGATTTCACCTTCGGAAACGAATAGCTTGGCGTCGACCTCGCGTTCGCGGATGCGGGCGATGGCCATTTCGGCGCGGATTTCTTCACGGAAGCTGGCGAAAGGAATGCCATCTTTCTCGAGCGCGGCGCGTAACTGCGCCGGTGTCAGTTTGTTGCCGGTGGCGATGCGCTGCATTGCCTGATCGAGTTGCGCATCGTCTACCCGCATGCCGGCTTCGCGAGCATATTGCAACTGGACCTTGTCCATGATCATCCGTTCAAGCATCTGTCGCTCGAGCACTTCACGCGGTGGCAGAACGGTACCTTGTCGCTGCAACTGGCTCAAGGTGGCGTTGAGACGCAACCGCAACTCGTTCGCGGTGATCACTTCATCGTTGATCACCGCGACGATCCGGTCGCCCGGCAAGGGTTGCCGTGGCGATGGCGCCGACTGACCAACGGTCGGTCCGGCACAAACGAACAGCAGAAACAGCAGACGGAGGTAACGGGACATGGTCGGGCCTATTTGTCCATGGACAAGGTGTCGGCTACCGTCGGGTTGGCCAAACTGTAGCCCGGGATACGGCGCTGGAGAAGATTCAGCGGGTTGGAGCCGATACGCGAAAAATCATTGAACTCCAGTTGCACGAAAAACTGCGTGCTGGCGTTCGCCTCGCTGGTCTGAACCCGGTGCCCGACCAGTCGCAAAGCCCAGCAGCCGGCATTGTATTCGGCACCGGCGATGATTTCGATCGGTTGGTGTTGCAGGAACGAGTAGTTGTACCGGCCGACCACTTGCCACTGCGCGTTGATCGGCCACTGACCGGACAAATCGAATTGTTTGATCGGAATGGCCGTGTCGGCGTTGTAATTGTAGCTGGCGTTGAGCACCTTGCCGGCCGCCGGCAAATAGCGTGTGCCTAGCGAATAGCGTTGAAAACTCTGATCGTTGGGGTTGTATTGCAACGCCAGATCGGCGTACAGCTTGGGCAGCAACTGCCCGGTGAAGGCAGCGAGAAGATCCGATTTGTTCCCCTGGCGGTTGCGCAATCCCGGCAGGGTGACCTGATCGTCGGCAAAATACAAACGCTGTCCGAGCATGCCGCGCATGATTTCGCGGCCATTCGCCGGGTCGATCAAGCGCGAGGTGAGCGCCGTGGTCAGTTGATTGGCGTTACTGATCCGGTCCCAGCCTGAAAATTTGTTGTCGGCGAAAATCTGCGCGAAATTGAAATCGGCCAGCGCGGTATCGAAAACGGGAATCCGGCTCTGATCGCGATAGGGCATGTTCAGGTAATACAGCCGCGGTTCGAGCGTCTGGGTGTAATCGCGATCGAACAGGCGGGTGTCGCGCTCGAAGACCAATCCCGAGTCAATACTGAATATCGGCACCGTGCGGCTGATCGACGTCTCGCCAGTCGGCGTGGCGCCAGGATACGACAAGGCGTAACGGCTGACATTGACCCCGACGCGTGGCACCAGGTACCAGCCCGGCGTGACATATGGCAGCGAGATTTGCGGTTGCACGACCAGCCGCTGGCCCTCGACCTGATTGTTGGTCGGCGAGACGAAACGAGTGTATTGCCCGAAAAGCGAGCTGTCGGTAGCGTAGATGTCGGGCTGCCGGGCGTTGAGCGTCACTTGCGGCAACATGCGATACGGCGCAATGATCAGATTCTGCGCATCCGGCTGTAAGGTTTGAAACGACTGGAAGTTCACCTTGGCGTTCCACCAGCCGCCGCCCTGGTAGTTGATCAGCCCTTGTTGCAGCAACTGCGCTTTGGCGGTGGTCGAGATCTGGCTCGACAGGTCGGTGTAATAGTGGTCATCCGAGACGCGGTTGTAATTGATCGCCGCCGTAAAGCCCTGGGGCAGCGTCTGTGAATGGGTCAGCGACACCCCCCAACGGTCGAGATGGCTTTGGCGGTCGTTGGCAAGATATTCGACGTGCATCTTGCCGGTATACAACCCGTCGTAAAATTCGCCGAGATAGCGGTAATCGGTGCCCAGTTGCACGCCGCGCTTGCTGAGGATCCGCGGCGAGATCGTTGCGTCCATGTTCGGGGCGATGTTCCAGTAATAAGGCAGGGTAAATTCGAAGCCGCTGTCACTGGTCGATCCGTAAGTCGGCGCCAGAACGCCCGATTTGCGTTGATTGTTCAGCGGGAACGACAACCATGGCGAGTAGAGGATGGGTACGCCGAGGAACTTGATCGACGCGTTCTTGCCGGTACCGACGTTACTGTCGTAATCAAGATGCAGATCGTCGATCCGCAAATACCAGTCGTCGTTGCCGGGTTTGCAGGTCGTGTAACTCGCCGAACTCAGTTGCAACTGATTCTCACCCTGGAACTCGATCCGTTCGGCCTCGCCGCGCGCCTCGACGAAACTCCCCGTCGATCTTTTCAGCCGTTTCATCGACGCGGGGTTGATTTCCATCGAACGCGGCGCGGCAAATCCGCTGCTGGTGCCCTCCTCCGGTGATTCGCCGAAGTCGCCCGAACCGGCGTCAGTGTCGGCGGCGTTCCGGCCGACTTGCCGCTTGACCGAATAAGCCGCCGGCTCGACGAAACCGACCTGTTCCGCCAGTTTGAGGCGCATCTTCGCGCCGTGGATTACGTCGTCGCCCTGTTGCAGGCGCAGGTTGCCGCTTCCTTCGACCTCATCCTCGGGCGGGCGGTATACCAGCCGATCGCCGGATAGCAGCACCCCGGAGCGCCGCACTTCGGCTTTCCCTTCGGCGATCAGTTCTCGATCGACCACGCCGGCTAGACGCTCGGCGCTGACGAATACCGGCGGCGCCTCGGTCCGGCTGTCAACCTCCGGCACGACGTCGAGGCTGGTCGCCGGACGCAAAGCCAGGGCCGAGGGTTCCGCCGGGCGGCGCGGCGTGGCGACGGCCGGTACCAAGCGGGCGCCGGTCGGCGCCGCCGCCTGGACGGGCGCTTTCTTCTCACGGGCCGATTTGGCTTGTGGCGTAGGGGAAGATAACGCCGAAGACGGCGTAGTGGCCGTGAAAACCGGCGGCGGCGCAACGACGGGCGCCGGCGAGGTCTCCCGCCTGGGCACCTCGGCAGGCTGCGATTGGGCACTGGCCGAGCGGTCTGCTGCTGACGACGGGTCATCGGCCGCCGGGGTCGATGGGCCGCCGTTGGCGGCGGGTGACGGCGTGACCGGCCGGTTGACGACCGGCGATGGCGGGACGACCACCGGTTGAGCGAGGCTCGGCGAGTCAGCCGAGACACCAAGCAGCCTGGGGTCCACGCGTAAAAGCTCGGCCGCCTGGGGCGAACCGGTCAAGCCGGTGGCCACCGCACCGGTGAAAATGCAGTAAACGATCAGAGCCAGGGGCTTGCGCCGAAAAGGAAACGTCATACTCGGGAAAGCAGGTCGGAAGCAGCGATGGAACACTCGGCGGCGCCTGACACGGCGAGTCGGGTGATAGAATCGAGGCATTTTAGCATCAACGTTCAAGGAGAAAGCGCATGCCGCGCAGCGCCCTGCTGCACGACTGGGTAGGCAGGATTTTTGCCGCGGAGTTTCCGGGCGAATCTCTGGCCATCGTCCCGGCCTCGGCCGACGCCAGCTTTCGGCGCTATTTTCGCGTCACCTTGCCGGACCGGACGACACGTATCGTCATGGATGCGCCGCCCGACAAGGAGGACTGTCGGCCTTTTCTGCAGGTGGCTGAACTGTTCGCCGCCGCCGGCATCAATGTGCCGCGGGTGATGGTGCAGGATTTGTCGCAAGGCTTTCTGCTGCTTTCCGACCTCGGCGGCACGACGTATCTGTCGGCGCTGGCCGATCGCCGGCAAGCGTCGGCGCTTTACCGGGACGCCA
>JAEUOJ010000132.1 GCA_016789495.1 Accumulibacter sp.
GGAGAGGGAGGAAAACGGTCAGGCAACCGAAACGGGCTTTAAGACTTCAAGGCTTCGGTCCCTGCGTTGAAATTAGCGCCGAAAGTTCGCGGTCGACCAGTTCCGGATTGCCGAGGTTGAGTTCGACCAGGCGGCGCAGCAAGGTGGCGCTGTCGATATCCATCGTATGGCAGGCGACGCCTACCAGTCGATCCTCGAGATGCGCGATGCTCGCTTCGATGCGGATTTGTTGATCGTCCTGACCCAGATCGATGCGCAGCAGCGTGGCCGCTCCTCGCCGCAAAGCAACGCCTGGCGGCAGTTCGACCAAGGCGCCTTTCAGCGAAATATCGAGCAGACGCACCGGAATCTCATCGGCATTGACCAGCAGAAAAGCCGGTGAGGCGAAAGCAATGCGGGCGTGGCGGCGGCGGTCCGGGCTCATGTCGATTCCTTGGCGAAAATTACTTGCCGCGCATGTTACCCCAAAGCAATTTGTGCAGCTGTACCTGCAGACGCACGGGCAGACGATCGGCGAGTATCCAGTCGGCCAGCGTGGTCGGCGACAAGCTGCCGGCCACCGGCGAGAATAACAGCGGACAGAGCGTGTCCAGGTGACGCTCGCGGATCAACGCCACTGCCCATTGGTAATCGGCGCGATCCTGGAGTACGAACTTGATTTCGTCGGTGGCCGTCAACACCGCCAAGTTCGGCCAGTGATTGCGGGCGGATTCTCCCGAGCCCGGGGCCTTGAGGTCCATCACCCGAGCGACGCGCGGGTCGACCACGTCGATCGCCAACGCCCCGGAGGTTTCCAGCGAAACCGAATGACCGGCGTCGCACAATGCGCTCAGCAACTCCGGACAGGCCGGTTGCGCCAACGGCTCGCCACCGGTGACGCAGACCTGTCGCACTTGATAATCGGTCACTTCGGCAAGAATCAAAGGCAACGACATGGTCCGCCCGCCACTGAAGGCGTAGGCGGTGTCACACCAGTGGCAGCGCAACGGACAGCCGGTCAGCCGAACGAAGACGGTCGGCAGTCCGACGCGCGAGCTCTCGCCTTGCAACGACAGAAAAATCTCGCTGACCTTCAGCGAGCGGGGCACCGCCGCTTCGCTCACCCGTTTTACTTTTTCAAACGTTGTTTGGCCGTGGCCGCGGCGGAGCTTTCCGGATATTTGGCCAGGACCGCTTCGTACGTGGTACGCGCCGCTTTGCTCTCGCCGAGTTGCTGTTGACAAACACCGACATTGAGCAGCGCATCCGGCGCCTTGGCGTGGTTCGGCCACTTGCCGACCAGTTGCCGGTGGGTTTCGATCGCCCGTCGGCAGTCGCGCAGCGAATAATAGGCATTACCCTGCCAGTATTGCGCATTGGGGGCCATGCCGCTATCCGGGTGCGCCTTGACGAAGGCATCGAAGGCGGCGGCCGATTCCTTGAATTTGTTGGCGCGGAACAGATTGAGCGCCGTTTCGTAGTCACGGGTCTCGGTCGCCGGGTCGCTGACCGGCTTTTTGGCCGGTTCGACGGTTGCCGTCCGGTTTTCATCGCTTGCCGGCGGTTTGACATCGACACTGCTGGCGACCCGCGGCTCGAGTTTGCGCAGTCGTCCGTCGAGATCGACGTAGAAATCCTGTTGCCGCTTGCGTGCCGACTCCAGTTCGTACGTCAGCGTCTCGACCTGACCTCGCAGGCGAGCGTTTTCCTCGCGCAAGCTCTGGATCTGGTTGGCCAATTCGATTTGCCCCTTGGCCATGGTGTCGAGACGTTCATTGGTTTTCAGCGACGACTCGCGAATTTGTCGGCGGGCTTCGTCATCGTCGAACAGGCCGGCCTGCGCCTGCTGAACGCTGAAAAAGGCCAGCACCGCCAGCGTGACCGGCAACCGGCGACTGCCGGCGATCGCGGCAGCCGAAGGACGGCGGGCCATCCTAGAACTCGCCGTTGTAGAGCATGTCGCCACGGCGGTTTTGCGCCCAGGCCGCTTCGTTGTGGCCCTCGTTCTTCGGTTTTTCCTCACCAAGGCTGACCGCTTCGAGCTGGTCTTCACGGGCGCCGAGCAATGACAGCATTTTCTTGATTGCGTCCGATCGTTTCTGCCCCAAAGCCAGATTGTATTCACGACTGCCGCGCTCGTCGGTATTGCCCTGGATCAACATCTTGAATTGGCGGTTCTCTGTCAGGAATTTGGCGTGCGCGGTCACCAGGTCCTTGTATTCGCTTTTCACTTCATAGCTGTCGTAGTCGAAGTACACGCTGCGCTTCGACAGCACGCTTTTCGGATCGGTAAGCACCGACGGCAGCCGCCGGCCGTCGACGCCGTCGCTGTTGACGGTCGCCACGCTGGCGCCGCTACCGCGCGATTCAACCGGTGCGCCGGCGGTGTCACTGGTTTCGGGAGTCGAACTGCAGGCCGCGAGCAGCGTGGCCAGGGCAGCCGGAAGGATGAGTCGATTCATGGGGCGTCTCCTGCGGAATGAGCAAAATGAGCGGAACGGATGATGGCGCGAAGTTATTGATTGAACGGACTCCACGCTGGTTCGCGTACGTCGCCGGCGGGAATCGTCAGGCGTTGCTTGATGCGCCCGTCGACGGATACCGCCGAGAGAACGCCACGCCCACCCGCTTCGGTGGCAATCAGAATCATTCGTCCGTTGGGCGAAAAGCTCGGCGATTCATCCTTGTGCGTATCGGAGAGCACCTGCACCTGCCGACTGGCCAAGTCCATCACCGATAAACGGAAGCCGCCGTCGCGACGGCTGATGAAAGCCATCGTCTTGCCGTCGGGCGAAAGACGTGGGGTCACGTTGTAACTGCCTTCGAAACTCACCCGCTGCGCGTCTCCGCCAGTGACGCTGCTGCGATAGATCTGCGGACTACCGCCGCGATCGGAGGTGAAATAAACATATTGTCCGTCAGGAGAAAAATTCGGTTCGGTATTGATCGAACTGTCGGTGGTCAGTCGTTGCGCCCCGGAACCATCGGCGTTAACAATGAAAATCTGCGAGCCGCCGTCCTTGCTGAGCACCACCGCCAGCTTGCGGCCGTCGGGCGACCAGGCCGGCGCCGAGTTCGAGCCTTTGAAATTGGCGACCACGACCCGCTTGCCGGAAGCCAGCGAGTGGACATAAACCACGGGCTTCTTGTTTTCAAATGAGACATAGGCGATACGCGTGCCATCCGGAGACCATGTCGGCGAGATGATCGGCTCTCTGGAGATCAGGGCCACTTGCGGATTCTGACCATCGGCGTCGGAAACCTGCAATTCGTAGCGCGTCGGGCTGACCCGGACGACGTAGGATACCCGGGTCGAGAAAATCCCGCGCTCACCGATCAGCTTTTCGTAAATCATGTCGGCGATGCGATGGCCGGCAGCGCGAAGCATGGTACGAGAGGTGAGAAATGCCGAACCGGTGAGCACGCTCGACTTATTGACGTCATAAAGACGAAAGCGCGCTTCCCGGCGGCCGTCGCCGACATCGCCGATACTGCCGGCCGCCAGCGCGTCGGCGCCGCGGCTTTTCCATTCGCCGTAACTCGGCGGTGTCGTCTCGGTCATCGTCGTGCCACCCGGATCGACGATCTTGATCAGACCGCTACGCTCCAGGTCGGCACGGATTACCGAGGTGACGATCCGCGCGGAGGCGGTGTCGCCGCCGAAATCGGCAATGGCCACCGGGATGCGGTTCGAACCAGGAACGGTGATTTCTATATTCAGTTCGGCGAATGCCGAAGCATGCCACAGAGCGAATACGCCGACAGCCAGCCGACCTAGGCGACGCATGCTGGATGTAACGAGCACCTTTCGGAACATGGGATCCATCCTCGAATGAATGTCCGATTATAACTTTTATCGTCTAGCCGGATTTGTAACCGAGCGTGAGCGTTCAATCGGTTGCCGCCGATGAATCGACGACTCCGCCACGAAGATTATATTAATTTAATTGATATTTTAGACGCAGCATCGTCCGGCGGGTTATGGAAATCCGTCCCAGCTCGAGAGTCGGGCGTCAGAGTTCAATCAAAAAACAATACCTTAACAAAGTCGTCGGCTGTGCGCGGGCGGCGGCCGGGCGACGAGCCGCCGACAGCTCGTGCTTTGCATCGTGGATGAAATATGAAAAAATGCGCCTAATCAATCTATTTGCAGGTTTTGGAAATGCTTGACCGTGAAGGCTATCGCCCGAACGTCGGCATCATTCTTTGCAACGCCAAGAACGAGGTTTTTTGGGGCAAACGCATTCGGGAGCATTCGTGGCAATTCCCGCAAGGCGGCATCAAGCGGGGCGAAACGCCCGAACAGGCGATGTACCGCGAATTGCACGAAGAAATCGGTTTGCTTCCCGAACATGTCGTCATTCTTGGCCGGACCAAGGACTGGTTGCGTTACGATGTGCCGACACACTGGGTGCGACGCGAATGGCGTGGCAGCTACCGAGGCCAGAAACAAATCTGGTTCCTTCTTCGTTTGCTGGGGCGGGACTGCGATGTTTCACTGCGTGCCTGCGATCATCCGGAGTTCGATGCCTGGCGCTGGAACACCTATTGGGTGTCGCTGGATGCGGTGATCGAGTTCAAGCGACGAGTCTATGAGCAGGCACTGAACGAATTGGCGCGTTTCCTGCACGCCGACCAACGCCGGCCGCGCGCCATGCACGGTCCGGCCAACCGGCCACTGGCGACGCTGGAAGCGGTGGCCAAGAAATGAATCCGGCGACCACCCACAACCGTTGTCCGGGCAAGCGTCTTCTTTTCTTGACGACACTTTGTCTGACGCTGATCGGCGTGTCATCAACGGGCTGGTCGGACAATCGTGGCGGAACTTCCTCGGCTGGCGCCGAAAGCGAGGCGGTCAGCGCGCCAGACAGCGAGGTGGTCTTGCCGCCTTTCCCGAAAGCCGGGAATCTGATTCCCTTTGCGGTCAGTGCGCCAACCAATAATCAGTTTTTCATCGACAGCGAATCATTGACGGTCGACAGCGACGATCTGATTCGCTACATCTTGGTCATCACGTCCTCTTCCGGTGCGCAAAACGTCTTCTACGAGGCGATCCGCTGTTCGACCGGCGAGCGCCAGTTGTATGCCACTGGCCGTACCGATGGAACCTGGGCGCCGGCCCGCGGCAAGCATTGGACGAAAATTCGCGAAAACTCGCTCAACCGCCATCATGCGGCGCTTTACCTGGAGTATTTCTGTCCGGTCGGCATCGTCATCGGCGACGCCGACAACCTCCGCCGCGCCTTGCGCCGTGGCGGCCACGCCGGCAACTTCAGAAGACCCTAGGAGTCTGTCGGACTTGAGACTGATCAACTCCCTCGCCGGACAGAGCGGTCCACTTTTGCCGGTTTTTCGTGACATGGGTCCGCTGTGCGCCGCGAAATCGGAGAAAGCGGACTTTGCTCTCCCATTGCTCCCGCAAAGCTCGCTCCCGTCCGCCAGGCTGGCCGATTCAATTATTTCTGGAGAATTCCGATGATCGCCGATCGCCTGATCGTTCAATTCGACAAAGCTTTGCGCACTCTGCTGGTGCCGGCACCGACCACCCGGCCGGTACCCGGAAACGACCAGGCCGACGTTGAACTCAGTGAAACCGAGCGTAAACACGCGGCGGCGCTGATGCGCATCAATCATGTGGGTGAAATCTGTGCGCAAGCGCTCTATCAGGGGCAGGCGATCACCTGTCGCGACCCCTATCTGCGACAGTCGCTCGAACAGGCCGCCGGCGAGGAAACCGAGCATCTGGCGTGGACCGAACGCCGGCTGGCCGAGCTGGGCGATCGCAAAAGCCTGCTCAACCCGCTGTGGTACCTGGGCTCGCTGGCGATTGGCGTCGTTGCCGGCAAGCTCGGCGATCAGTGGAGTCTGGGTTTTCTCGCTGAAACCGAGCGCCAGGTCGAGGCGCACCTTGACGATCATCTGACCGACTTGCCGCGGCAGGACGTCAAATCGCGGGCCATCGTCGAACAGATGCGCCGCGACGAGATTGCGCATGCCGAGACGGCCATTCGGCTCGGCGCCCGGGAACTTCCCGCTCCGGCCAAACAAGCGATGCGCCTAGCGTCTCGAGTGATGACCCGAACCGCCTATTATCTTTGACAGAGTTTGCCGTTGTTCCGGCGATCGACAGCAAGCGGACGGCGTCACTTCACCGCCGCGGACAAACCGATTTCCCGCAGCAGCCGGGCGCCGAGGTCCTCGACGGCCAGGTCTTGCCGGGTTCTCGCCGGTGGATCGCCGGTCTTGCGCCAGATCAGGTAATCGGTACGCCCGTCCGGCTCGCCAAGCCGCTGGTAAACGGCTGGCATGATCGGCACGTGATCACCATACCAACACAGGCATCCGGCACCGGGCAAGGTAGCCAGCGTCTCGCGCAGCAAGCCGGCCATCCGGTTGGCGTTGGCCAGATGACGGAGATAGATCGTCAGATCCTCGCAACCGGGCGGTGGCGGAAGGTGATAAAAGCGCTCAGCTTCGCCCGTATCCACTTTTTCCAGATGCAAGGGACCATGATTCTCCATGGTGATCACGAAAACGAACAGCGGCCGGGCCGCAGGGTTTCGTAGCAGCGAACAGACCCGTTCGGCAACCGCCAGATCGCCGATGTACGGGCCGTGGCGGTCGGTCTCGGCGAACTGGCGAAGATCGATGAATTCGTCGAAGCCCAGTTCCGGGAACACCTTGTCCCGACCATAGAAGCTCCGCGCATAGGGATGGACGCAGACGGTATGGTAGCCGTGACACCGCAGCACCCGCGCCAACGAAACGATCCCCTGCTTCGCCAGACGGCGATAGGGATTGAAGCGATGGATGCCGAGCGAGTCGTTGGCCAATCCTGACAGGAAAGCAAACTCGGTGCGGACGGTGTTGGCGCCCCAGGCGGCGACCGCCAGCCGGCCGCCGACCTGCGCGTCGGCCAACAGATCGTCGAACTCGCGCAGCACGTCCGGGCGGATGCTGGCGGCAAGGCGTCGGGCGTCGAAAAACGATTCGCTTTGTACGACCACCAAGTGACCGCTTCCCGTTGGTGCCGCTTCGTTTTCCGCCGGCACCCGGAAACGTGAGGCGATGGCGTTATCGGCCATTTCTTCCTCGCCGTAACGCCACATCGCGGCCAACAGACCAAGCCGCTGCATATCGGTGACGGGGTCGAAACTGATCAACAAACGACGACGGGCTCCCAGCCAGAGCAACCCGCCGGCGAACAGCGCCTGCAACGCCAACAAGGTTCGGAAGTCGTTGCCCGACCGTTCTTCGAGCAACGATCGCTCAGCGGCAAGGCCCGCCCAGACTGCGGCAATCAGGACGGCCACTGCCAGGACGGCACGCCCCAGGCCGAGAAAAGGCAGATAGAGACGAGGATGTCGCAAGGCATCGGCAAAATACTCGAAATCCTGGAAGATGAACGGTTCCCGCAAGGCCATGTATTTGGCGTTGCTGACCAGGACCACGAACAGAAAGCCGGCCAACCAGACCGCGGAGGTGAAAAATGGGCGCTGCACCACCGCCAACAAGGCGGCGGAAAATAAACACCAGACGCCGAAGTGCAAGGCCAGCGCCGCCGGCGGTCGTCGCCACGGCCAGCCTGTCGCCGGTTCCAGCAAGCGTTCGATCAGCAAAGCCAGCAGGCCGCCCACCGCCGGCGCGATCAACCAGCCGCCTGGATCAGGCACCGTAATTCAACAAACGCAGGATGCGCCAGGAGATGCCTGCCGGCAGCACCGCCAGCCACCAGGTGCCAAAATTCAACGGGAACGGAAAACTGATCCGCGCCCGATTGCGCGCCAATCCCCGACGAATATACGCCGCTGCCCGCTCGGGCGGCCAGAGAAAAGGTTTCGGGCCGCGCATTTCACGGCACATTTTCGACTCCACGTACCCGGGCATCACGACATTGACCCAGATTCCCTCCGGTGCCAGCCAGCCGCGTAGTGCTTCACCATAGGCTTTCAAGCCCGCTTTACTGGCGCAGTAGCTCGGAGTGATCGGCAGACCGTGGTACGCCGCCAACGAGCTGATCAGGGCAATCTGCCCTCGCTTGCGAGCACGCATCATCGGCAACACCGCGTCGATGGTCGCCAGCGCCGCGATCAGATTCACTTCGAGTACGGAACGGATGTCTTGCCAACGTTCCCCGGCGCCATCGCTGCTGATATTGTTGTTCAAGCCGGCGTTGACGATCACCAGATCTGGCGCCTCGGCCAGCGATACCTGGCGCAGCCACTGATCGGTCGCTTGGCGATCGGTTAGGTCGAGAACTTCGGTCAGCACGCGGGCACCTCGCGCGGTGCAACTGCCCGCCAGTTCCTCGAGTCGCATGGCGTTGCGACCTTGCAGAATCAGCGTCCGACCGGCTTCAGCATAAATTTGTGCCAGGGCGCCACCAATTCCACCAGTGGCGCCGGTGATCAGCACAGTGTGCGGGGAGGAGGGTGTGGAGCCGGTCATGATAGCCCTTCAAGCAGGACCAGGTTCGCCGCTGTGCCGTGAGGCTCATGGTCCACGGCCCGTTGCAATACGATGGTCATGTCGAATATCGATCGTCAGTGGCTCGGAAACGAGCCGTAAATAGTTTACCTGGCATGACCTGGCCAGGTCCAAACCAACTGGCGAAAAATGCAATGCTCAGCGAAATGCAGCGACTTCAGCCCTGCACAGCCGCTATCGCGCAATCGAATCGAATATCCGGACTCGGGTCACACGAT
>JAEUOJ010000163.1 GCA_016789495.1 Accumulibacter sp.
GCGCTCGGTCTGGGGAGTTACCTCGAGATGGCGTTCGATGGTGTCGAATTCTTTTTGTGGGGGATTCTGCAGATCAGCGTGTCCTATCTGATCCTGCGTCCGCTGGAAGCCTGGCGGCCGGCGGAAGTGTGGGCCGATCGACGGGCGGTGCGTGTCGATGTGCTATATACCTTTCTCGACCGTCTGGGGGTGATTCCGCTGGTCGTTTTCGCCGTGCTGGCACCGCTGTTCCTCGCCGTCGAGGGCTGGATGCGCTTCCACGGCATCATTCCGCCGCAACTCGAAGATGTTTTTCCGGCGCTTGAAACCCGGCCGTTGATCGCTTTCATCCTCTATCTGGTGATCCTTGATTTCGCAGAATATTGGCGTCATCGGCTGTCGCATACCGTCGGCTGGTGGTGGGCGCTGCACGCCATTCACCATAGCCAGCGGCAGATGTCGTTATGGACCGACAGCCGCAATCACCTGCTCGACGAACTGATCGGCGGCGCTTGGTTTGCCGTCGTCGCCTTGCTGATCGGCGTTCCGCCGGGACACTTCATCGGGTTGTTGATGGTTGTCAAATTCATCGAGAATCTGTCGCACGCCAATGTCCGGCTGTCGTTCGGCTGGCTGGGCGAACGGTTGCTGGTCGGGCCGGCTTACCATCGCTGGCATCACGCGCTGAACTTGCCAGTGGGGCGGCAGTACCGCCACGGCAGCAATTTCGCGATCCTGTTGCCAATCTGGGACCGGTTGTTCGGCACGCAATATCTGGATGCCGCGCTGTCGCCGACCGGCCTGCCCGATGATGACGCTTTGCCGGCAAAGCCGGACAGCGGCTTCTGGCAGCAACAGCGGGAAGGGCTGAGCGGACTGTTGGCGGCCTGGAGAGCCTCGCGCTGGTCCACCTTCCGGCGAACGAGTGACGGCGAACGGACGACCTACCGTTCGTCGGCCAAAACGCATGCCCGATAAGCTCGATAAGGTTCGCGCGTTTGCTGTTCTGGCGCACGGTAACCAGATGTACGGCGAGCGTCCGTATGCCTACCATCTCGACGCCGTCGCCGAGTTGCTGACCGCTTACGGTTCCGAGGCGCAGACCATCGGCTATCTGCACGATACCGTCGAAGACACGGTGGTGACGGTCGACGACATCCGCGCCCGCTTTGGCCCGCGGGTCGCCGACTGCGTCAGTCTGCTGACCGACACGCCGGGGGCCAACCGGGCCGAACGTAAATCCGGCACGTATGCCCGCATGGCCTCGGTCGTCGATGGGCCGCTGACCCTGGCGTTGGTGGTCAAGACCGCTGACCGCCTGGCCAACGTCCGCTCGTGCGTCGCGGGGGGCAAGGGGCGCTTATGGGAAGTTTATCGTCAGGAGTACGCCGCGTTCCGCGAGGCTGTTTACCGTCCGGGACTATGCGAGGCGATGTGGGACGAGTTGGCGGAACTGCTCGAAGTTCGCCCGCCGACGCCGTGTTGTTCGCCGACTGACCGCTGACCGTGGAGATGATCGTCCAATGTTTGAAATCCAGAATTACGCCGGCTTCATTGTCGCGATCGTCGTTTTCCAGGTGATCCCGGGTCCGGGAACGCTGGCGATCCTTGGTGCCACGGCGCGTAACGGTCTGGGCGCCGGTTTCGGCGCGGTGTTTGGCACCTTGCTTGGCGATTTCATCTACATGCTGGCTGCGATCCTCGGCGTGACGGCGGTGATGCACGCTCAACCGCTCTTTTTCCGGGCGTTGCAGATCCTGGGTGCCGCCTACCTGATCTGGGTCGGTGGACAATTGCTGCTCAAGTCCTTCCCCAGTCCCGCACGATCGCTGGCGCCGCAGCAGAGTGGCTGGCGGTTTTTTCGGCAGGCGCTGGCGGTCAGCCTGACCAATCCGAAAGTGATGCTGTTCTTCGTCGCCTTTTTTCCGCTGTTCCTGCGCCCCGACGCTTCACCTTGGACGCTGTCGGCGATGGTCGCGCATGTCACGCTGCTCAGTTTGTTCTATCAACTGGCCCTGGTGTTCGTCGGCCACCTCGTCGCCCGTCGGTTGGCGGCGCTGCCGATCGTGCGCCGTTGGGCTGGACGCTGCGCCGGCATTGCCCTGATCGGCTTCGGCGCCAAGTTGGCGATCGACACTCGCGGATGAGCACCGGGTGATGCGTTCTCTCCTCGGGCTGCTTTTGATCTTGTTGCTTGGCGGCTGCTTTCCGTCGCCGGAAAAAATCGGCGAACTGACCCGCACCTCGATCGAACAACGCTTGCGCAACGATTCGCAATACCGCGACAGCGAATTCCGGGTCCTCGCCGTGCGCGTGGTCGGCCCGGGCGATAAGGTGTATGACGCGCTGGCTACCATCAGTCATGCGGGCCAGAACCGCGACATTCCAATCAAGATCGTCGTCGATGGCATCAATCTCGAATGGTACGCTGGCAGCGGCGCCTTCGATTTCCTCAAGACGGCACCAGTGGCGACGGTTCCGGCCGGCTCGCCTGGCGTGTCGCAAATCCCCCGCTGATTCGATTGTCGATCGTTGGTGGCGTTGCTCGCCGGCGGCACGACCGCAAGACGACCCCAAGAAAGACGGCCCGCACGATTGTTCGAACTCTGGCGCGAAATATCGGTCTTTCACGACTTCTTTTCGCCGTGATCGATATCCGGCGTGGCGGTTACTTTTCATGAGCATGGGTGACGGATGGTTGCTTGATTGCGAGAAATCATGGAGAGTTCGGTTTATTGATGCGTTGTCCATTCCAGGAGAAAATGATGTCGACACGGATTTTGGCTTTGTTCAGCATTCTGCTGGCTCTGTTATCGGGTTGCGGATACAACACGTTTCAAACCGGCGACGAATCGGTCAAGGCCGCGTGGTCGGAAGTGGTCAATCAGTATCAACGCCGAGCCGATTTGATCCCGAATCTGGTTAGCACGGTACAAGGCTACGCCAGCCATGAAAAAGAGGTCCTGACCCGGGTCACCGAAGCCCGAGCGCAAGTCGGGTCGATCAAGGCGACTCCTGAACTGGTCGAAAACCCGGAAGCTTTCGAGAAATTCCAGAAGGCGCAAGCCGGACTGAGCAGCGCCTTGTCGCGATTGTTGGTCGTCGCCGAGAATTACCCGCAATTGAAAGCTGACGCCGCCTTCCGGGACCTGCAAGCTCAATTGGAAGGCACCGAGAACCGCATCACCGTTGCTCGCAATCGTTATATCAAAGCCGTCGAGGGCTACAACGTTTCGGTACGCACTTTCCCGAACAATCTGACGGCGATGGTCTTCGGATACAAACCAAAACCGAATTTCACCGTCGACAACGAGCAGGCGATTTCGACGGCTCCGAAAGTCAATTTCCCGCAACCGGCCGCGCCGGCCCCGGTCAGCCGCTAAGCGATGCCTTCGTTGTCCGCGCGCGCGCTGTTCTGGCTGTTTGGCCTGCTGTGGCTGATCGGTGCCCACGGCCTATTCGCTGCCGAGCTGCAGCCGATACCCCGGCTCAGTGCCCGAGTTACCGACACGACTTCTACACTTTCAGCGGAACAGCAGCGCGCTCTTGAAGCCAAACTGGCGGCACTCGAACGACAGAAAGGTTCACAGATTGCTGTATTGATCGTTCCCACGGTCGCTCCGGAAAGCATCGAACAATATGCCCTGCGTGTCGCCGAATCCTGGAAACTCGGTCGGCGTGGGATTGACGACGGCGCGCTGCTGTTGATCGCCAAGCAGGATCGGAAGCTGCGCATCGAAGTCGGTTACGGTCTCGAAGGGGTGGTCAACGACGCCACCGCCAAGCGGGTCATCAGCGAGACCATCTCGCCCCGCTTTAGGGACGGAGATTTTTACGCCGGCATCGACGCCGGCATCGATAGCCTGGCGCGGATCGTTGGCGGCGAACCGTTGCCACCGCCAGCCGTCGACCTTCAACAAAATGTTTCGGCGGTCGATGACAATCTGGCGCTGTTACTTTTCGCCGGATTTTTGCTGGTTTTCGTTTTCGGACGCATCCTGCGAGCGATTTTCGGTCGTTTTATGGCCGCCGGCATCGTCGGTATCGCGGCGGGAGCCGCGGCGGCGGTGCTGCTGTCATCGCTGGTGGTGGCGGCGATCGCTGGCGTTGTCGCTTTCCTGGCCTCACTGATGTTTGGAACCCTGAGCAGCGCCGGCTGGTCCACAGGTGGTTTTTCCTGGGGCAACGGCCGAGGGGGCGGATTTGGTGGCGGTGGTGGCAGTGGTGGCGGATTCAGTGGCGGTGGCGGTGGCTTTGGCGGTGGTGGCGCTTCGGGAGGTTGGTGATGGATTCGATAAGACTGATCCGCCATATTGTATTGCCGCATTGGTGGGTACGACGCCCTTTTTCTCCTGACTTGCTGCGTCGCATCGAAGTGGCCGTCGAAGCTTCCGAGGCAACCCATCGCGGGGAACTGCGGGTGGTCCTGGAAGCCAATCTCCCCTTGCCGCGACTGATACAAAACCAATCGACGCATTCCCGAGCGGTCGAACTGTTTTCGCAATTGCGGGTATGGGACACCGCCGAAAACAGCGGTGTGCTGATTTACTTACAGTTGATTGACCGACGCGTCGAGATCATCGCCGATCGGGGAATCGACGCCCAGGTCGGCCCATCGTTCTGGGCAGGTGTCTGTCGACGCATGGAGGAGGCGTTCAAGGTCGAAGATTTCGCCGGCGGCATGCTTTTCGCCTTGGACACGGTCAGCGAAGCGCTGCGTGAGCATTTTCCGGTCAGCGGAACGAATGTTGACGAATTGCCCAACAAACCGTTGATGATCTGAGCGCCGTCCTCGGTTCAGCCACCGGAGGAGCGTGGTCGTTGCTTGGCTTTACTCGGTTGTTTGAGATGATCAAGGGGCAGTTCGTGAGTCTGCTTGATTGTTTTCAGCGCGATGCTGGTCTTGATGCGCGACACACCGGGCAAATTCAGCAGGCGTTTCATCAGTAATTCGGAAAATGCCGAGAGATCCGGGACGACCAGCCGGAGCACGTAATCAGCATCGCCGCTGACCGCGTAGCAGTCAACGACTTCGGGAACCAGAGCCGCCTGCGACTCGAACGCCTCGCTGACGGAGTCGCTATGACGTTCCACGATCACCTGTGCAAAAACGGTAACGCCAAGTCCGAGCGCCGACGGGGCCAGCAAGGCCACGTAACGATCGATGATCCCGTCTTCCTCGAGCCGTTGAATCCGGCGGCTGATCTGCGACGCCGAGAGATGAATTTGCTCACCGAGCATCGCGTTGGTTGTGTTGCCCTTGCGTTGCAGTGCGTCAAGCAGTGCCAAATCATATTTGTCGATGGCTATTTTTGACATTTTTGCATCATCCGTGCATTAAATACACGGATTGTATCGATTTGAATCGCCAACTCAAACACTTTTCAACGCTGTCGGCCCGGGTGTCGAAAGCAAGCCTCTCGACCGGTAAGCCGCGGAACGGTTGGCAGAATCTCGATCGATTGTTTTGCTTTGGCGATCGATGGCCTTCTGCTAGAATCCACAGCCTTCTGGAGAGATGGATGAGTGGTTTAAGTCGCACGCCTGGAAAGCGTGTTCAGGGTAACACCCTGACGGGGGTTCGAATCCCCCTCTCTCCGCCATTTTGGCCCATCGACCGATCCTCGAACCGCTGACGATCCCGTCCTGTCGTCAAGCCAGCGAAACTCCTTGAGCATTTCGCCCAGGTCCGCCAGCGCCTTGATCCCCGGCAAATGTTTCGATGTCCCCGCATCAGGCTGTGCGAGTCATCAGCGGATTCAGTGCGGCCCGGTCAGATGCTGCAACGCCACCCAGGCCTGGCCGACCGCCACGCCGCCGTCGTTGGGTGGCACCTGCCGAGCTTCGATCAGCCGCGTGCCTTGCGCCCCCAAACGGGTACGCAAACCCCTAACGAGGATTTGATTCAAGAAACAGCCGCCGCTGCCGACCACCATCTTCTCGCCCGGCGCTACGCTTCGCACCCAATCATCCAGCGCGGCAATCAAGGTCGCATGGAATAAGGCGGCGCCACGATCCGGCCTTTTCTCATCGGCGAGGGCGGCAAACAACGGCAGCAGATCCAGCTTGCCTTGATCGATACGCCAGCCCTGATCGAGCGGCAAAATGGTGCCGTACTGCTGAGCCAGCCCTTCGAGCAGCATCGCCGCCTGCCCTTCGTGAGAGATCACCGACTTGATTCCGAGCAGGCCGGCCGCGGCGTCGAACATCCGGCCCATACTCGAGGTCGGCGGACAATTGAGGTCGGTGGCTAGCATTTCGGCAACTGTCGCCGCCGCGGGCTGACTGGCGAAACGGTCGACGATCTCCTTGCCGCGTCCCAGGCGATGCAGCACCGCGGCGGCCATCCGCCAGGGTTCGTCGGCGGCCCGATCGCCACCAGGCAATGCCAGAGGCACCAGATGACCGACACGTTTAAAGTTCGCGCCATCCACGTGTAGCAGTTCACCACCCCAGGCCGTGCCATCCGGACCCGTCCCCACTCCGTCGAGAGCAAGCGCCAAAGTCGGTCCCTGGATGCCATGTTCGGCGAGCAGTGCCGCCGCATGGGCATGATGATGTTGCACACCGAGCAAGGGTAGTCGACGTTGCTGGGCGAAGGCGATGGCAAACCGTGTCGAGAAATAGTCAGGATGCAGGTCATGTGCAACGATCGCCGGTTCGACCCCGAGAAATTTCAGCGATTGCGCCACGGTTTCTTCGAGAAAGTCACAGACCGCCGCGTTGTCGAGGTCGCCAATATGCTGCGACAAAAACGCTTCGTTGCCTCGTGTGACGCAAATGGTATTTTTGTACCACGCGCCCACGGCCATTACCGACGGGCCGGAGCACGGCAATTTGATCGCTCGCGGAGTGTATCCGCGACCCCGCCGGATGAACTGCAGACCATCGCTGGTAATGCGCGCCACGCTATCATCACAACGCGACACGATATCGCGATCATGCATCAGATACGCGTCTGCCGTGCCGTACAGTCGCAATAGCGCCTCGCTGTTGCCGACGACCAACGGCTCGCCGCCAGGATTGGCGCTGGTCATCACCAAAGCCAGATCCTGCGCCCGCTCGAGCCAGCCGACACCAGCCGGCCGCTTGGCCGCTTCGTGAAAGAGCAGAAAATGGACCGGTGTGTAAGGCAGCATCACCGCCAGCCAAGCCAGCCCAGGCGCCACTCCCGGCAAGGTCGCATCGCAAGCGCCGCGCTTTTTCAGCAAGATCGCCGGCCGGGTCGGCAAGGTCAACAAGCCAGGCTCACCGATACCCATCTGCACGAAAGGCGTCGCTGACGCCGCATTGGCCAGCATGACCACGAAGGGTTTCTCGTCGCGTTGCTTGCGCTCGCGCAACCGGGCAACAGCGGCCGCATTACGCGCGTCGCACGCCAAGTGGAAGCCGCCCAATCCCTTGATGGCGACGATTTTTCCCTGCCGCAACAAGGCCAGCGTCCCGACGATCGGATCTTCCGATAAACGATGCCCCTCCGCGTCGAGCAGGAAGAGCTGTGGACCGCATTTTGGACAGCAACTGGCCTCGGCATGGAAGCGCCGGTCTTCGGGTCGACGATACTCAAGCTGACAACGCGGACACATGACGAATGGCTTCAGACTGGTCCGGGCCCGGTCGTACGGCAAGCTGCGGCTGATGGTGTACCGAGGGCCGCAACTGGTGCAATTGGTGAAGGCGTATCGCCAACGTCGATTACCCGGATCGAACATTTCGCTCAGACAGTCGCGGCAGACCGACGTATCGTGCCCGATCATCGTTGCCGCGCGTCCGTTGCGGCTGTCGATAATCACGAAACTGTTGCCGCTATCCTCCGGTTCGCTTTCCCGGCTAGTTACCGAATTGACGCGTGCCAGTGGCGGAGCATCATGCTGCAGGCGGTCGATCAAGCGGTTGACCTGCGCCACCGCACCACGAACTTCGATTTCCACGCCTCGTGAATCGTTGCGTACCCACCCCGCCAGCCCCAGTTCCCGTGCCAGACGCCAGACAAATGGTCGATAACCGACGCCTTGCACGACGCCGCTGACGCGAATATTTTGACAAACCATGTGATCGGACATTTCAGCCTCGCGAAATAACAAAACAGCGGCTGTCGAATTCGGCGGTGCGTTTCTGTGTCGATGCCGGGTAGGGTTTGTTTTTTTGTCGTTTGGCGCACCCGCTGTGCGAGCTGTTGATCGATTTCGCCCAGCCGACGCCGGCACCTGCGGACACCTCGACGACTTGCCGGCGCGGATCGAACCCCTGGGCATTTCCGAACCCTCGCCGACGATCCCAGGTCGCGCCTGGCAACAGCTCGATCTTGTCGGGCGGAATCAGTGGCGCCGCACAAAAGCCTGCCGTATCAAGTGTCGTCCGCGGATCACTTTCGATCATCGCGATCGGCAGGCGAGGTCTCGGTTCCTCGGCGGCGCGGCGCAGCAAGGTGCTCCTGGCCGTACCAGGATTGGAGACCGGGTCGGGGACAAAGAGGTCACCAGTTCCGGAATAGTGGCGATCGTTCGCGGAGTAACGATCACGGCGGGTCATCATGTCGTGCACGATCCGCAAAAAATGGGAATGATTGCGGTTGACGTGGCCAACCGGCGAAGCATGATTGCCACGCACGGCCTGTTGAACAGTCGAAGGGATATAATCTATGTTGACAACGCGGTTTTCCCCGTTGCCGCAGCAGTACGCACTACCCACTGTTGCTGTCTCCTGGAATGACTTAATTATTATTCGACTCTGCAGTTGAACTGGCGCGCCAAGAAAGGCGGCGCGATCGACAATCGGTAATGCGTCGAACCCTCTTGTGCAGGTCGGTTGCCGCCTTGAAAAGCGGCATTGGTCCGTAATTAAAACATACTTCGTCTCAGGAAACTGCAAAGAGCCAACGACGACCGTCCGGCGACCAGACGCGCGGGAAAATGACCGCTGGTAGGCCAACCAGTTCACTCCCTGCCACCAAAGCCCGGTCCAGGAGCGCACGCAAGCCATCGTTAAACCTCTGCAAAAGGCTGAGCGGCGAAAGTAGGGGTCGAATCAACGAATCGATCTCGCCAGACTCTATTGTTCCGCTCGCTGCGAAAAACACTGCCTTTCAATTTCAATAGGATTTCCCGGAAGTAAACCGTTTAAAGCGGGCGCTTTAGAGTCGTCGGCATGCAAAGCCTGAATGCGGGACACCGAGATATCAGCGATTTCATCGCTTTCATTGCGCCGCTTATTCAAGAATACTCAAAGCTATTGAATTGATTTTGATTATTATCAATCAGGCGCTAAACTCGCGGTTTCATGATCGTCTTTTGCCGGTGGTCATCCGGGTAATGCCTTTTCCGAGATTTGTTTTTGATGCTTGAAGCCGTAGCTCTGAGCTGTATACGCGGTGAACGCCGCTTATTCGCCAATATCGGCTTTCGGCTGGCTCCGGGCGAGATGTTGTCCTTGCAGGGTAAAAACGGTTCGGGCAAGACCAGCATGCTGCGCATGTTGTGCGGTCTGACTTCGCCAGCCAGTGGTCGAATTCTCTGGGATGGTCAACCAATCGACCAGCTTGGCGAACAATTCCGCGCCGTTCTCTGTCATCTGGGTCACCACAACGCGATCAAGGACGAATTCACCCCGCTGGAGAACCTGCTGTCTTCGGCGCACCTCGGGAACGAACCGCTGCCCGAAAACAAGGCGCTCGAGGCCTTGCAGCGACTCGGCCTAGCCGGTCGAGAGGATCTGGCGTGCCGTTATCTCTCGCAAGGACAGAAACGACGCGCCGCCTTGGCTCGTCTGGTGTTTGAAAGGCGAGCATTGTGGATTCTCGATGAACCTTACGTCGCACTCGACCACGCCGCCGTCAACCTGGTCGCTGAATTGATCGGCATGCATCTGCGACGCGGCGGCCTGGCCATACTGACTACCCACCAGCCGGTCGCCGTTCCCGCCGCGACGGTGCGCCAGTTGTCGCTGGACACGGATGACGCCGACTGGCAGCAGGCATAGGTCAACCGATGATGTTATTATTGCGTGCCGTCATTGGCCGTGACCTGCGACTGGCGATGCGCCGGCAAACCGATCTGGTCGCTGCCGTGTTCTTTTTCATCATCGTCGTCAGCCTGTTCCCACTGGGCGTCGGGCCGGAAGCCGAGCAGTTGCGCAAGCTGGCGCCGGGTGTGCTCTGGGTCGCCGCGTTATTGGCCACCCTGCTTTCGCTGCCCCGGCTGTTCGCTGACGATCACCGCGATGGTACGCTGGAGCAATTGGCGCTGTTACCGCAGCCGCTGGCGATTGTCGTGCTTGGCAAGGTCGTTGCCCATTGGCTGGTCGCTGGTCTGCCGCTGGTGCTACTGGCGCCGCTGTTGGGAATCCAGTTCGATTTGTCGAACGACGCGTTGATCGTGCTCACTCTCTCCCTGCTGATCGGCACGCCGGCGCTGTCGGGAATCGGCGCGATTGGCGCCGGTCTGACGCTGGGCGTACGCGGTGGCGGAGTGTTGCAGTCGTTGCTGGTCCTGCCACTTTATATCCCTGTGCTGATCTTCGGCGCTGGCGCCGTCGATGCGACCGTCACTGGCATCGGGCCACAGGCGCATTTATCGCTGCTCGGCGCGCTGACGCTCGGTGGCGTTTTTTTCGCGCCGTGGCCGACCGCCGCGGCACTGAAAGTGGCTTTGGAATAAATGAGTCATCGTTTGATCAACTGGTTCCGTTACGCCAGTCCGCAAAGTTTCTACCCGCTTGCCGGCAGGATGATTCCCTGGTTCTGGACATTGGCGGCCATTTTCGGAGTGGCCGGATTGACCGTCGGCTTCCT
>JAEUOJ010000169.1 GCA_016789495.1 Accumulibacter sp.
CAGGAACCGCATCCTGAAAAGTTGATTGTTCTGCTGACCACCAAGCAACAACGTGATGATCTATCCGGCTTTCGCGGTGTCGAGGGCGCCACCCATTTGGTCAAGCCGATCGCCCCGGACGACCTGCTGGCCGCGTTGACGCTGCTTGCCGCGCCCCCCGAAAACCATTTCCTGCTGGGGCCGATCGCTTTGGCGAACGAAAACCGTTCGCCTACCTCGCCAATCAAGGTTCTGCTGGTCGAAGACAATCCGGTCAATCAGGAATTGGCCCGCCGACTGTTGAGCAAGTGCGGCTACCACATCACCCTGGCCAATAATGGTGCCGAAGCGATCGAATACTTCGAAAAACAAGAGTTTGACCTGATTCTGATGGACATGCAAATGCCGGTGATGGGGGGTATCGAAGCAACAGAAACGATCCGCGCCCGGGAAATGCGCCGTAGTTGGGTGATGTCCCACCAGTTTCGCTCAGTGAGCATCATTGCCATGACCGCCAACGCCATGGAAGGCGACCGAGAGCGTTGCTTGCAGTCCGGCATGAACGATTATGTCGCCAAGCCGTTGAAAGCCCAGGATCTGTACGCCGCCATCGATCGTTGTCTCGGCGTGCGAAATGCGAGTGACGACTCTGCCGCCCCGCCGACTGCCGATGTCGAAGCGTCTTCGTTGAATCTGACGACAGCGGCGCGCGATCTTGGTGATGAGCAGTTGCTGCTGACCATGGTCCGCATGTTTCTCGGCGAATGGGACCGCCATCTGATTCAGATCGGCGCGGCGATCGACGCGCAGGATCGTGGCCAACTGAAGATGAGCGCGCATACCGTCAAAAGCCTGCTGGCGATGTTCCACGCCGAGAGAGCGCGACGACTGGCGGTGGAACTCGAACAGGCCACCAAGGCCGAGCCAGCAACGCCGGATTGGTACCAATGCGGCCAGATCGCCGAGCAGCTCAACCAGGAAATGGCGAAACTCAAACCGACCTTCGAACGGTTTGTCGGCGATAAGATTCTCGATAACCCTCTTTGATCTTTGCTGGGCGTGGCTTGGCGACGTTTGCCAGGCGAGCACGCGCCCGGGACCGACGCATACAGGAAAGCCCTGCCCCGCAGGTACACGACCGGTTCTTTCACTGCCGTTTTGTGGCTGGAGAGTATCGAATGTGCCTGCGGAAATGGCAATAATGCCCCCCTTCCCGGTATAATTCCAAGACTTGCAAGAATCCAAGCGGGAGGGCGGTGCGCCCATCCCGCTTTTGTATCTCTGTGGTTTCAAACACCTCGCGTCAGCAGCTGCCGTTCGATAGGAGTTTTTCGTGTCCCTGTTACCCACTTCGCCGCCTGCAATGCTCGCCTTGGCCGACGGTTCGATCTTTCATGGCCAGGCGATAGGCGCCACTGGCCGTACGAGTGGTGAAGTAGTGTTCAACACGGCCATGACCGGCTACCAGGAAATTCTTACCGATCCGTCCTACTGCCGGCAAATCGTCACCCTGACGTATCCGCATATCGGCAATGTCGGCTGCAATGCGGATGATTTCGAATCTCGGGGCAATTTTTCGGCCGGGTTGGTGATTCGGGATCTGCCGGTACGCGCGGAAAACTGGCGACGGCAGGAGAATCTTTCAGATTATCTGTGTCGGCACGGCATCGTCGCCATCGCCGGTGTGGATACTCGACGACTGACCCGGATTCTGCGCGAAAAAGGGGCCCAAGCAGGCTGTATCGTCGCCGGCGAGGTCGACCAGGCATTAGCGACCGCCGAAGCCCGTGCCTTCCCAGGGCTGGCGGGCATGGATCTGGCCAAAGTGGTCAGCATCGACAAACCGTACACTTGGCGTGCCGGCGAGTGGTCATTGTCCGGTTACCAGACGCCACCGCCGCCTCGATTTCATGTTGTTGCCTACGATTTCGGTGTCAAGCACAATATTCTCCGCCTACTGGCCATGCGCGGTTGCCGGTTGACCGTCCTTCCTGCGAAAACGCCGGCGGCTGTCGCCCTGGATCACCAGCCGGACGGGATTTTTCTGTCGAACGGCCCGGGCGATCCGGAGCCCTGCGACTACGCCATCGCGGCGATCCGCGAATTTCTCGATCGCCGTCTGCCGATTTTCGGCATCTGCCTCGGCCACCAATTACTGGCCCTGGCCTCAGGCGCGAAGACGCTGAAAATGAAATTCGGCCATCACGGCGCGAATCATCCGGTCAAGGATCTGCACACCGGCCAAGTGTTGATTACCAGCCAGAACCACGGTTTTGCCGTCGATCCGGCGACTTTGCCGGATACCGTCGAACCGACACATGTTTCGCTCTTCGATGGATCCTTGCAAGGCATTGCCCGCACCGATCGACCGGCATTTTCGTTTCAAGGCCATCCGGAAGCCAGCCCCGGTCCGCACGACATTGCTTACCTGTTCGACCGTTTTGTCCAGCTGATGCAAGATCACAAGGCGCACCATGCCCAAGCGTACTGACCTCCAGAGCATTTTGATCATTGGCGCTGGCCCGATCGTCATCGGCCAGGCCTGTGAGTTCGATTATTCAGGCGCACAAGCCTGCAAGGCGCTGCGTGAAGAAGGTTATCGGGTCATCCTGGTCAATTCCAACCCGGCGACGATCATGACCGACCCGGAGATGGCCGATGTGACTTATATCGAGCCGATCACTTGGCAAGTGGTCGAGAAAATCATTGATCAGGAACGTCCAGATGCCCTGTTGCCCACGATGGGCGGCCAGACGGCGCTGAATTGCGCACTTGATCTGGCGCGGCACGGTGTGCTACAGCGCTATGGAGTCGAAATGATCGGCGCCACCAAACAGGCGATCGACAAGGCCGAGGACCGCGAACAGTTCAAGGCGGCGATGACCCGCATCGGTTTGGGGTCGGCGCGTTCCGCGGTTGCCCATTCACTGGAAGTCGCCCTGCAGGTCCAGGCGATGATCGGCTACCCGGCGATCATTCGGCCGTCGTTCACCATGGGTGGTTCGGGTGGTGGCATCGCTTACAACCAGGAAGAATTCGTCGACATCTGCAAGCGCGGCCTTGAAGCCAGTCCGACCAACGAACTGCTGATCGAAGAATCGCTGATCGGCTGGAAAGAGTTCGAAATGGAGGTGGTGCGCGACAGAAAAGACAATTGCATCATCGTCTGTTCGATCGAAAACCTCGATCCGATGGGGGTGCATACCGGTGATTCGATCACCGTCGCACCGGCGCAGACGCTGACCGACAAGGAATATGAGATCATGCGCGACGCGTCGATCGCCGTGCTGCGCGAGATCGGCGTCGATACCGGCGGGTCGAATGTCCAGTTCGCCATTTCTCCGATAGACGGGCGGATGATCGTCATCGAAATGAATCCGCGTGTTTCGCGATCATCGGCGCTGGCCTCCAAGGCCACCGGTTTTCCGATCGCCAAAGTGGCGGCCAAGCTGGCGGTTGGCTATACCCTCGACGAACTGGCCAACGACATTACCGGTGGCAGAACGCCGGCCTCCTTCGAGCCGTCGATCGACTACGTGGTGACCAAGGTGCCGCGCTTCGCTTTCGAGAAATTCCCCGAAGCCGACTCGCGATTGACGACCCAAATGAAATCAGTCGGCGAAGTGATGGCCATCGGTCGGACCTTCCAGGAATCGTTGCAAAAAGCCTTGCGCGGGCTGGAAGTCGGCGTCGACGGCTTCGACGAGCGCAGCGTGGACCGCGAGGAAATCGAAAGCGCGCTCAGCGAAGCCCGCCCCGAACGGATCTGGTACATCGCCGACGCCTTTCGGATCGGCCTGGGGCTGGAGAAAATTCATCAATTGACGGCGATCGATCCGTGGTTTCTGGCACAGATCGAAGATTTGCACCGCAAAGCCGAAGCGATCCGCGGTCGACCGCTGACCTCTCTGTCGCGCGATGAATTCTGGTATCTAAAGCGCGCCGGGTTTTCCGACAAGCGGCTGGCGACGCTGCTGCACAGCACGCAAACGGCGGTACGGCATCGGCGGCATGAACTGCAGGTGCGGCCGGTGTACAAGCGTGTCGACACCTGCGCCGCCGAGTTCGCCACCGACACGGCGTACATGTACTCGACTTACGAGGAAGAGTGCGAAGCCAGACCGAGTGAACGCCAGAAAATCATGGTTCTCGGCGGCGGTCCGAACCGCATCGGTCAGGGCATCGAATTCGATTACTGTTGCGTACATGCGGCGTTGGCGATGCGCGAAGACGGTTACGAGACGATCATGGTCAATTGCAACCCGGAAACGGTGTCCACCGACTACGACACCTCGGATCGCCTGTATTTCGAGCCCTTGACCCTCGAGGACGTGCTGGAAATCGTCGCCGTCGAAAAGCCGCTCGGCGTGATCGTTCAGTACGGCGGGCAAACGCCGCTCAAGCTGGCGCGCGACCTGGAAGCCAACGGGGTGCCGATCATCGGTACCAGCCCGGACATGATCGACGCCGCCGAGGACCGCGAGCGCTTTCAGAAATTGCTGCACGAGCTGGGCCTGAAACAGCCGCCGAACCGCACCGCGCGCACCGAAGCCGACGCCTTGCGTCTGGCGACGGAAATCGGTTATCCGCTGGTCGTTCGCCCGTCTTACGTGCTTGGCGGCCGGGCGATGGAAATCGTCCATGACGCGCGTGACCTCGAGCGTTACATGCGTGAAGCGGTGAAAGTGTCGAACGATTCGCCTGTGTTGCTCGACCGTTTTCTCAACGACGCCTCGGAAGTCGACGTCGATGCGTTATGTGATGGCGAAGAGGTGCTGATCGGTGGCGTGATGGAACACATCGAGCAAGCCGGGGTGCACTCCGGCGACTCGGCGTGTTCCTTGCCGCCCTATTCGCTGTCACCGGAATTGCAGGACGAAATGCGCCGGCAAACCCGTCTGATGGCCAAGGGGTTGAACGTCTGTGGGCTGATGAACGTGCAGTTCGCCATCCAGAACGGTATCGTCTACGTGCTCGAAGTCAATCCGCGCGCATCGCGGACCGTGCCGTTCGTCTCCAAAGCCACCGGCCTGCCGCTGGCCAAGATCGCCGCCCGTTGCATGGTCGGCAAGTCGCTGGCCAGCCAGGGTTTGCGCGGCGAGGTGATCCCGACCTACTTTTCGGTCAAGGAAGCCGTGTTTCCATTCGTCAAGTTCCGCGGGGTGGATACCATCCTCGGCCCGGAAATGAAATCGACCGGCGAAGTGATGGGGGTTGGCACGACCTTTTCCGAAGCGTTCGTCAAGAGTCAGATCGCCGCCAGTGTCCGCCTGCCGCGCTCTGGACAGGTGTTCATCAGCGTCAAGGATTCGGACAAACGGAAAGCGGTGGCGATTGCCGCCGAACTGCAGGCCACCGGCTTCACCCTGTTAGCGACGCGCGGCACCGCGGCGGCGATCGCCGCCGCCGGAATTCCCGTCACACCGGTCAACAAAGTGGCGGAAGGCCGTCCACATGTGGTCGATATGATCAAGAACAACGAAGTGGTACTGATCATCAATACCGTTGATGAAAAACGCAAGGCGATCAGCGATTCTCGGTCGATCCGCACTTCGGGGCTGGCGGCGCGAGTGACGATCTACACCACCATCTGGGGTGCCGAAGCGGCGGCGGCGGGTATCCGCAACCGTGGCGAACTGGTGGTTTACCCGATACAGGAACTGCACGCGCAACTGCATTAGTTAACCCTCGCCACCGTCATGACCGCTTCCCGGCGCAGCGACGGCTTCTGGTTGGTGACCAAATCATGAGCAAGATACCGTTGACCCTCAACGGCGCCGAAAAACTGCGCGCCGAACTACAGTACTTGAAAACCGTCGAACGTCCCCGTGCGATCGCCGCGATCGCCGAGGCACGGTCACATGGCGATCTCTCGGAAAACGCCGAATACGACGCCGCCAAGGAGCGACAAGGCTTTATCGAAGGACGGATCAAGGAAGTGGAGAGCAAACTGGCCAACGCCCAGATCATCGATCCTAAACTGCTCGACGCCGACGGCCGTTGTGTATTCGGAGCAACGCTCGATCTGGAGGACCAGGATTCAGGCGCGCGTGTCTCGTACCAGATCGTCGGCGAGGACGAAGCGGATATCAAAGCGGGCAAAATTTCGGTGAACTCGCCGATTGCCCGCGCCTTGATCGGCAAGTTCGTCGGCGATATCGCCCAGGTGCAGGCTCCCGCCGGTTTGCGTGAGTACGAAGTGCTCGACGTCCGCTACGAATAGCTCATATTCGTTCATCCCGGATCAGTGGGCCGATAGAAGATAGAAAATAGACATGCGCCGTCTGGCCGACGCCCTATACGAGATTGTCCTGACCTGGTGGGTTGGTGGACTGTGGACCATCGGTTTCGTCGTCGCGCCGACGCTGTTTTCGACCCTGGCCAGCAACCGTCCACTGGCCGGCGTGCTCGCCGGTCGGCTGTTCGAACTGATCGGCTGGATCGGCCTGGCCTGCGCGTGCTATCTGCTGCCGTATATGCTCTTGCGTCTGCGAACCGCCGCGCTGAAACGCTGGCATTTCTGGCTGATCGTCGCCATGGCTGTGTTGTCCGCGGTCAGCCTGTTCGGCATTCAACCACTGCTCGCCGAACTGAAGGCCGATGCCTTGCCGCGAGAGGTGATGGAAAGTGTGTTGCGCAACCGCTTCGCTACCTGGCATGGCATTTCCAGCGGTTTATATCTGCTGCAGAGCGCGCTCGGCCTGCTGTTGGTCAGCGGCGTTTTGCGCGGGGGGCGCTAACGATCTTGGCCTTTCTTGCCACCAACCCCGCGGGGAGCAACCGGCGGACGACGGTGCGCCGAGCCGGGCGAGGGGAGGGCGGTGCGCCGTGCCGATCGGTGACGCACGATTGGCGCCTGCTCCTCTTCGCCTGGCGGTCGCCAAAGGATCAGCAGCTTGCCGATGTGTTGCACCGGTGCCGCCTGCAGCAATTCACACAGCAGGGTCAAAAACTGTTCGCGTGATTCGCGATCGGCGTGGTAAACCCGGATCTTGATCAACTGATGCGCGGTGAGGCTGGCATCAATTTCCTTGACCACCGACTCCGAGAGGCCATTCTGGCTGATCGAAACCACGGCATGCAGCGCGTGGGCGCGGGCGCGCAGCGCGCGACGGGTGTCGGGATCGAGTACAAGCATCGCTGACCTTTCTTAAATGTATAATTTTAACGAGTTTCCGGCCATGAATCGAACACGAACGAGCAACGCTTGGTTGCGCGAACACGTTACCGACTGCTACGTACGGCGAGCCAAGGCGGAAGGTTATCGCTCCCGAGCCGCTTATAAGCTGCTCAGCATCGACGCCAAGGACCGCTTGATCCAACCCGGCGACTGGATCGTCGATCTCGGTGCCAGCCCGGGCGGCTGGTGCCAAGTGGTAGCCAAGAAATTGGCCGGTCAGGGCAAGGTGATTGCTGTCGATGTTCTGGAAATGACCCCTGTGGCCGGTGTTACCTTTCTACAAGGTGATTTCCGGGAAGATCAGGTACAGATGCAATTGCAGGAGTTGCTCGCCGGCGAGAAATTGGGGCTTGTTCTTTCCGACATGTCGCCCAATATCTCCGGTGTCGCGCTGTCCGATCAAGCCCGGGTGATGCACTTGGCTGAATTGGCGCTGGATTTTGCCGGCAACTGGCTGAAACCTGATGGCGCCTTGCTGGTCAAAGTTTTTCAAGGTTATGGTTATGAGCAATTCGTCGAGCAAATGCGGCAAATTTTCCAGCTTGTGGCGCCGCGCAAGCCTGACGCTTCCCGTGATCGCAGTCCGGAGATTTACTTGATGGGCAGAAAACTGCGCCGTTGAGCGTGGCAACGAGTCGCAACATTGATTCAGACCATGCGAATCGGTTTAGAATGCAGCAATGATCGGTATCAACGAGTTGCACGCTGCTGGCTGTGGCCAGCATCCATAAAGAGGTGACGTTTTGAATAATATGTTCAAAAATTTGGCGGTCTGGCTGGTTATCGGGCTGGTGCTGATGACGGTTTTCAATCAGTTGAGCACACGCCAGGCACCGCAGTCGTCGATGGAATATTCCCAATTCATCGAAGAAGTCGGCAAGGGAACGATCGCCAAGGTGGTCATCGAAGGGCGGGTGCTGAAGGCCACGACTACTGACGGTCGAAAACTGACCAGCTACGCGCCGCCCGATTTGTGGATGGTTTCGGACCTGCTCAAACATGGTGTGAAGATCGAAGCCAAACCCGAGGAAGAGCAATCCTTCCTGATGAATATTTTCGTCAGTTGGTTCCCGATGCTGCTGCTGATTGGCGTCTGGATTTTCTTCATGCGCCAGATGCAGGGCGGTGGCCGAGGCGGCGCTTTTTCCTTCGGCAAGAGCAAGGCTCGTCTGCTCGACGAATCGACCAATAACATCACTTTCGCCGATGTCGCCGGTTGTGACGAAGCCAAGGAAGAAGTGTCCGAACTGGTTGACTTTCTCCGCGATCCCTCGAAATTTCAAAAGCTTGGCGGACGGATTCCGAAAGGTGTGTTGCTGGTCGGTAATCCGGGTACCGGTAAAACGCTGCTTGCCAAAGCCATTGCGGGCGAAGCCAAAGTGCCGTTTTTCTCGATTTCGGGTTCCGATTTCGTGGAAATGTTCGTCGGCGTCGGTGCGGCGCGTGTTCGCGACATGTTCGAGAATGCCAAGAAGCACGCGCCGTGCATCGTCTTCATCGACGAACTCGACGCCGTCGGTCGTCAGCGCGGCGCCGGTCTGGGTGGCGGCAACGACGAACGCGAGCAAACGCTCAACCAGATGCTGGTCGAAATGGACGGTTTCGAAGGCAGTGTCGGAGTGATCGTCATCGCCGCCACAAACCGACCGGACGTCCTTGATCCGGCGCTGATGCGTCCCGGTCGCTTCGACCGTCAGGTGGTCGTCCCGTTGCCCGACATTCGCGGGCGCGAGCAAATCCTGGTCGTGCATATGCGCAAAGTGCCGATTGCGCCGGACGTCAGGGCGGACATCATCGCTCGCGGCACGCCAGGTTTTTCGGGCGCCGATTTGGCCAATCTGGTCAATGAGGCTGCGTTGTTCGCTGCGCGCAGCAACAAACGCTTGGTCGACATGGACGATTTCGAAAAGGCCAAGGACAAGATCATGATGGGCGCCGAACGGCGCAGCATGGTGATGAACGAAGACGAACGGCGCAATACCGCCTATCACGAATCCGGGCACGCCGTCGTCGCCAAGCTGATGCCGAAATCCGATCCGGTGCATAAGGTGACGATCATCCCGCGCGGTCGTGCCCTTGGCGTGACCATGCAACTGCCGGAAGACGATCGCTACGCTTACGACCGTGTCTATCTGATGAGTCGGATTGCCGTTCTTTTTGGCGGACGCATCGCCGAGGAACTGTTCATGAATCAGATGACCACCGGTGCTTCCAATGACTTCGAACGGGCGACACAGATGGCGCGCGACATGGTGACCCGCTACGGCATGTCCGACGTTCTCGGGCCGATGGTCTACGGCGAAAACGAAGGCGAGGTTTTTCTCGGCCGCTCGGTGACCACGCACAAGAATCTCTCGGAAGCGACCATGGAAAAAGTCGATGCCGAAATTCGCCGCATCATCGACCAGCAGTATGCTCTGGCACGCCAGCTGCTGGAGGATAATCGCGACAAGGTCGAAGCGATGGCGCAAGCCTTGCTCGAAGTTGAAACCCTGGACAGCGATCAAATTAACGACATCATGGACGGCAAGCCGCCCCGTCCATCGAAACAGGCGTCCAAAAAGCCTAACACCACCCCGGATGGCAATTCTCCGGACGCTGCGCCGAACGCCACTGCACCGGCATGAGGGAAAGCGGGGAACACTGAGGAAGTAGTTTCCCCTGCTTCTGAGTACACCTTTCATCGCTGAGTCAGAGCGAATGAATCTTCGTTGCGGCGACTTTCTGCTCTCTCTCGATCGTCCGCGGCTGATGGGCATCGTTAACCTGACACCGGATTCCCTTTCCGGCGATGGTGTGGCGGGAACTCCCGCACAGGCGATCGCACTGGCGTATCGTCAGTTGGCAGACGGCGCCGACCTGCTTGATCTCGGCGCCGAGTCGTCGCGTCCCGGCGCCCAGGCCACCGCCCTAGACGAGGAACTGCGCCGACTGATTCCGGTCTTGGCGGCGCTGCGCGATTGCGGCGTACCGCTGTCCGTCGATACCTACAAACCCGAGGTGATGCGGGTGGCACTGGACATGGGCGCGACGATGATCAACGACATCTACGCTTTGCGTATGCCTGGCGCGCTCGAAGCGGTGGCAGCCAGCGATTGCGCGGTGTGCTTGATGCACATGCAAGGGCAGCCACTGACCATGCAACGAGAGCCGCGTTATGACGACGTGGTCAACGACGTTCTCGGTTTTCTGACGGAACGTCTGGCGACCGCCGGCCAGGCCGGTATTGGACGCGATCGTCTATTGATCGATCCCGGATTCGGTTTCGGCAAGACTCTTGAACACAATCTCGAATTGTTTCGCGCAATCGAACAATTCTCCCGTCTGGATTTGCCACTACTGATCGGCGTTTCCCGCAAATCGATGCTCGGTGGTATCACCGGTCGTCCGGTCGAGCAACGCTTAGCGGCCAGCGTGTCGGCCGCATTATTGGCCGCTCAACGCGGTGCGCGAATTCTGCGTGTCCATGATGTTGCCGAAACCCGTGATGCGCTTGCCATCTGGCAGGCACTCGACCCGGCGCTAGCCGAAAATCCACATTGGACAGCCAAGTAGTTGACAGTCAGCTGGTCATTCTCCCATTAGAATGAAGATATCCGGCTGTTATGGCTATCTATCAATAAAGCGGGGGGAAGCAAATCGTGTCAAGAAAGTTTTTTGGGACCGACGGTGTTCGCGGACGGGTCGGAGAAGCGCCGATTACACCAGATTTCGTCATGCGTCTGGGGCACGCCGCCGGTCGGGTGTTGGCCGCGCACGACGTTGCCCGTAGCCACGTCAAAGCGGGCGAGCGTCCCGCAGTGCTAATCGGCAAGGACACGCGGATCTCGGGATACATGATGGAAGCGGCGCTGGAAGCGGGGTTTTCCGCTGCCGGCGTCGATGTTTGCCTGGTCGGCCCGATGCCGACGCCGGCGATCGCTTACCTGACTCGCGCCTTGCGTTTGCAGGCCGGGATCGTGATTTCCGCCTCGCACAATCCATACTACGATAACGGAATAAAATTTTTCTCCGCGCAAGGCACCAAACTGCCCGACGAACTGGAATCGGAGATCGAGGCGGAAATGGACGAGCCGATATCGTGTGTGCCGTCCGCTGGACTGGGGCGCGCCAAACGGATCAATGACGCCGATGGGCGGTACATCGAATTCTGCAAAAGCACTTTTCCCTTCGACAAGGATTTACGCGGGCTGAAAATCGTCGTCGACTGCGCCAATGGCGCGGCGTATCACCTGGCGCCGCCGGTTTTTCATGAACTGGGCGCCGAAGTATTCTCCATCGGTACTGAACCGAACGGACTAAACATCAATCATGAGGTTGGCGCGACGGCGCCGGCGGCGCTGCGCGAAGCGGTGCTGGCACATTCCGCCGACCTCGGCATCGCTCTGGACGGTGATGGAGACCGGGTGATGATGGTCGATGCCGCCGGCACGATTTACGATGGCGATCAACTGTTGCTGGCGATCGTCCGTAGTCGCCTGCGTCAAGGGCCGGTTTCCGGAGTGGTTGGCACCTTGATGACCAACCTCGCTTTTGAGCACGCGATGGCCGATTTGCAGATCCCGTTTGTTCGCTCTGCGGTTGGCGATCGCTATGTCATGGACATGCTACGACAGCAGGGCTGGCTGTATGGTGGCGAAAATTCCGGACACATTCTCTGTCTTGACCGGCACACTACCGGTGACGGTATCGTTTCGGCGCTGCAAGTGCTTTCCGCGCTGCAGGAAGCCAACTGCGATCTGGCGACGCTGCTTGGCGGCCTCAAACTCTATCCCCAGAAACTAATCAACGTCGCGCTGAGCAAGGGTTTCCCGTGGAAGGAGAATGCCTTGATTGCCGAAACGCAACGCGAGGTCGAGTCGGATCTCCGCGACTGTGGGCGGGTGCTGCTGCGGGCTTCCGGCACCGAGCCGTTGTTACGCGTGATGGTCGAAGGCCAGGATGCGAGCCTGGTCAACAAGGCAGCGGAAAAACTGGCTGCTGCGGTAAGAGAGGCGGTTTCCTCGTAATCTCGTCAGCCTGGCGAAATTACGAGACCTGTCAATTCCTTGCCTTGCCGCTGGCTGGATCAACTCCGACAGGCGGTCTGGCGACCAGGATCCCCTTGCAAGGCCAGTCTTTTACCGCCAGTTGACCTGAGCGCCTGCCGGACTGACTGACCGTTATGAGTCGAGTGGCAGGACGCGAACGGTTTCCGCTGATTTCGCCCTAAGGCCAAGAAGTCAATTCCTGGTAATTCAGGGACCGCATCAGACAGGCCCAACCCAACGGCTGCTCAAACGAATCACACGACATTTTTGCAGGTACTGAGAACGATAGGTTGACTCGGCATACGCATGCCTTTAGGTTGGGATTGAAACTTTTTTCTGAAATCGTTAGTCTTAGGCACGTACTTTGTTCCTATTTTAAACAGGAGGCTTTCATGCAACCCCAGTTCCAAATGACTGGCCAGGCCACACAAGAGGTCGCGCTACAGCAGAATCGGGTGCTGCGCAACACCTTCATGTTGCTGGCTTTATCGATGTTGCCGACCGTCCTCGGCGCTTTGCTCGGCGTGCGGATGCAATTTGCGTTTATGCCGGGTAGCCCGCTGATGTCGTTCCTGCTGTTTCTCGGCATCGCTTTCGGCTTCATGTGGGGCATAGAGCGGACCAAAAACAGTGGCATGGGCGTGGTCTTGCTGCTGGCATTTACCTTTTTCATGGGGTTGATGCTTTCGCGCATTCTGCAGGTGGCGCTGGGTTTCAGTAATGGCGGCTCATTGATCGCCATGGCGGCTGGCGGTACCGGCGCGATCCTTTTTTCGCTGGCGGGCGTGGCGACGGTGACCAAGAAAGATTTTGGCTTTCTCGGCAAATTCCTTTTCGCCGGGATGATCGTCGTGCTGCTGGCGGCGTTGGCCAATGTTTTCTTCCAGATTCCGCTTTTGTCGCTGGTCATTTCGGCGGTGGCGGTGCTGGTTTTCTCGGCGTATATCCTGTACGACATCAGTCGTATCGTGACCGGCGGCGAAGACAACTACATTTCGGCGACGCTGGCGGTGTATCTGGATATTTACAACGTCTTCGTCAGCTTGTTGAATCTGCTGATGGCGTTTAGCGGCGATCGCGATTGATTGTGATTTCTGTTTCACAAACAAAAAGGCGGCCTGGGCCGCCTTTTTGTTGTCACTCGCTTCAGCCGTTCGGAAACAAAGGTCCTTGATAGAGGCGCAGGCCGTTCCGGCCGGGAATTTCGGCGAGAATGATGTTGTGGCGCGGCAATTGCGCGATATTGCGCGTGCCGAGCAGCTCGCGCAGCGAGATCACGTCGTAACCGTTCTCCCGCCATTCTGTCAGCAAACGTTCGAAAACATCGAGATAGCGCATCCCTTCCAGTTCGGCGCGCAAAGTGAACACATGATCGCCGTCGACTTCGGCAGCGGTGGCGAGAATTTTTTCGCCGGCCTGCGCCGGGCTGATCGCAGGCTGAGACAGCAATTCGTCGATCGTTGGCAAGGTGGTCGGCAGTTGGGGACAGAGCACCAGTTCGCCGTCGATCACCGGGATGAAAGGGAATTTTCCGCGGCAATCGCTGGCATAACAAAAGCCCAAGCGCTGAGTCAGTCGCAAGGCATGACGATTGCCTCGCCATCCCGCTGCAGCATACGCCAAGGGCGCTTCCGCGAAAATTTCTTTGAATCGCTGACTGGCGCGTACCATCTGCTGTTCGATCCACGGGTTTTCCGCCTGCGGCGCCTGTTTTTCCCATTGCGCACGATCCCAGGCGCGAATCGCCACTTCAAAGCCGGCCTCTCGTGCCTCGCGCAAGGCGGTAACGGCGCGCTGGCCGATCTCGGGAGCGGGTAACAGCCGACCATAAAGCCGAGTCGTCAGGTCATAATAGGAGGTCAGCGAATCGGAACCGGTTTGGCGCCCGCTGTGGTCTGGACCGAGCGGAAAAAAAAACGTGGCCGCGGCGCCGTGCCTTTGCAGAACGGCGCGCAACGCCGGCACGCCGCGCTGCGCGCCGTGGCAGGTGTCGACGTCGATCTTCAGGGCGATGCGTTTCATTGCCGTTAAACTGGACCGTGGATCGACAGGCGGTAAAGGGGTGCTTGGCCTGGCCAATGGCGAGGTTGCGAATGACAAATTTTCAAATGCTCATCAAATGAGCAGCAGCCCAGCGGCCACTTTGCGACCTTCGCTCATCAACACGTTATACGTTCGGCAAGCGGCCGGCAGATCCATCACCTCGAGACCCTTTTGTGCGCGCACCAGTGGTTGCAGCAGCTCGTGGCGCGGAAAGCGCAGGGTCTTGCCGGTACCGAGCAGGATGATCTCAGCATCGAGTGTTGCCAGCCAGTCGAAATCTTCGATGGTCAGCGTCTCGAAGCAGGCGGTGGTCCAGTCTGGGTGCAGCTGATCGGGGAGAATCGCCAGATTGCCGGTATGACGGATACCATTGATGCTGACATAACCGTCGCCATAGGCGGTGACGGTGTTCAGATGATCGTTGTTTTGCTGTTGAAGCTTCATCGAAATTGCGGCACGGGAAACGTTAAAGTACGATTATAACTTTTTTGTCGTTCCCCATTGGCGACTGGCTGATACGGTTAGGCCGAAATTACGGCTTGCTGATCAACGGGTTGCCATCGAAGTGTACTGGGTTCATCCCTTTTCCGGCCTTTTATCGAGTCTCGATCATGAGAGAGTTTTCCCGCATCAAGCGCTTACCCCCCTATGTTTTCAATATCACCGGCGATTTGAAGATGGCCGCGCGTCGTCGCGGCGAGGACATCATCGACATGAGCATGGGCAATCCGGATGGGGCGACGCCGGCACATATCACCGACAAGCTGGTCGAGGCGGCGCAACGCGAGAATACGCATGGTTATTCGATTTCGAAGGGGATTCCACGGCTGCGCAAAGCGATCTGCGACTGGTACCAGCGGCGCTACCAGGTCGACCTCGACCCTGAACGCGAGGCGGTAGTGACCATCGGTTCCAAGGAAGGTCTGGCGCATCTGATGCTGGCGACCTTGGATCGCGGCGACACGGTACTGGTGCCGAATCCGTCGTATCCGATCCACATCTATGGTGCGATCATCGCCGGTGCCGACATCCGCTCGGTACGGATGACACCGGATGTCGATTTTTTCGAGGAAATTCAACGCGGTATACGCGAATCGATCCCGAAGCCGAAAATGTTGATCCTCGGCTTTCCGAGCAACCCGACGGCGCGTTGTGTCGATCTAGCGTTCTTCGAGCGTGTCATCGCCCTGGCCCGTCAGCACGACATTCTGGTGGTCCATGACCTGGCGTACGCCGACATCGTTTTCGACGGTGCTTTCGCCAATAATCGCGCCCCCTCGATCCTGCAAGTGCCGCACGCGCGCGAGGTGGCGGTCGAATTCTTCACCCTCTCGAAAAGCTATAACATGGCCGGCTGGCGTGTCGGTTTCATGGTCGGCAACACCGAATTGTGCGCCGCGTTGGCGCGAATCAAGAGTTACTACGATTACGGTACCTTCACGCCGATCCAGGTGGCGTCGGTGATCGCCCTTGACGGCGCGCAGGACTGCGTCGAGGAGGTGCGCCAGACCTACCAATCCCGCCGAAACGTACTGTGCAAGGGATTGTACGAAGCCGGCTGGCCGGTTGAGGTGCCCAAAGCGTCGATGTATGTCTGGGCGCGGATTCCTGAATGCTATCAGGCGCTTGGTTCGATCGAATTCGCCAAAAAGTTGCTCAACGAGGCGCGGGTGGCGGTTTCGCCGGGAATCGGTTTCGGCGAATATGGTGATGATCACGTGCGATTCGCGCTCATTGAAAACGAGGCGCGTACCCGGCAAGCGATACGCGGCATCAAGGATATGTTCCGCAAGGACGGCCGGCTTTAGGCGAAGACGATGAAACCGATCCAGAAATCCAGCAAACTCGACAACGTCTGCTACGACATTCGCGGCGCCGTGCTGCAGAAAGCCAGGCAGATGGAAGAAGAAGGGCATCACATCATCAAGCTGAACATCGGCAATCTGGCCTCGTTTGGCTTCGATTCGCCCGAGGAAATCCAGCTCGACATGATCCGTAACTTGCCGAACGCCGCCGGCTACTCGGATTCGAAAGGGATTTTCCCGGCACGCAAGGCGGTGATGCACTATACCCAGCAAAAACGCATCAAAGGCGTCTCGCTGGAGGACATCTATATAGGCAATGGTGTTTCCGAATTGATCGTCCTGGCGATGAACGCGTTGCTCAATACTGGCGACGAAGTATTGGTCCCGGCGCCGGATTACCCGTTATGGACTGCTGCTGTCAGCCTGTCCAGCGGTAAGCCGCGGCATTACCTCTGTGACGAAAGTAACGGCTGGCTGCCCGACCTCGACGATATCCGCGCCAAGATCACCCCACAGACGCGTGCGCTGGTGGTGATCAACCCGAACAATCCGACTGGCGCCCTATATCCGGACGAGGTATTGCGCGAGTTGGTCGATATTGCCCGCCAGCACCAGTTGATCATCTACGCCGACGAGGTATACGACAAGGTGCTTTACGATGGCGCGACGCATACGGCCATCGCCTCGCTTTCCGAAGACGTGCTGACCGTCAGTTTCAACGGTCTGTCGAAAAATTATCGTTCCTGTGGCTACCGTGCCGGCTGGATGGTCATTTCCGGAGACTTGCGGCGCGCGCGCGACTACATCGAAGGGCTGGACATCCTGGCCTCGATGCGACTGTGTTCGAACGTTCCAGCGCAATACGCCATCCAGACCGCGCTCGGTGGTTACCAGAGCATCGACGATCTGGTCGCCCCTGGCGGCCGGATGTGTCGGCAACGCGATCTGGCGCATGAACTGATCACCGCCATCCCCGGCGTCAGTTGCGTCAAGCCGAAGGCGGCGCTATACATGTTTCCGCGGCTTGATCGACAGATGTACCCAGTCGCCAACGACCAGGAATTCATCGCCGAACTGCTGCAGGAGGAACGGGTGCTGCTGGTTCAAGGTAGCGGCTTCAATTGGCCGGCGCCCGACCACTTCCGCTTGGTTTTCCTGCCGCATGAAGACGATCTTCGCGACGCCATTGCCCGCATCGCCCGCTTTCTCGCCGGCTACCGAAAGCGCACCGGTACCCTGGGCTGAGTTGGTAGCGCGCCAACCTGATCTCTCAACTTCCTCACTCGACAGACTGCCCCATGAAAGCTATCAACGTTGGACTCCTCGGAATCGGCACCGTCGGTGGCGGTACCTACACCGTGCTGGCGCGCAATGCCGAAGAAATCACCCGCCGTGCCGGACGACCGATCCGGATCGATATCGTGGCCGACCGGAACCTCGAACGGGTCCATGAAATCACAGGGGGCAGTTGTCGGGCGACTGACGACGCTTTTGCCGTCGTCGACGACCCGGCAATCGATATCGTCGTCGAACTGATCGGTGGCTACGATCTGGCCCGCCAGTTGGTGCTGGCGGCAATCGCCAACGGCAAGCATGTCGTTACCGCCAACAAGGCGTTGCTCGCCAAACACGGCAACGAAATTTTCGCCGCTGCGCAGCAAAAGGGAGTGATGGTCGGCTTCGAAGCCGCCGTCGCCGGCGGCATCCCGATCATCAAGGCGTTGCGCGAGGGGCTGACCGCCAACCGTATCGAATGGATTGCCGGGATCATCAACGGCACCACCAATTTCATTCTCTCGGAAATGCGCGATAAAGGGCTGCCGTTTGCCACGGTACTGCAGGACGCGCAGCGGCTAGGCTACGCCGAGGCCGACCCGACTTTCGACGTCGAAGGCATCGACGCGGCGCACAAACTGTCGATCATGTCGGCGATCGCTTTCGGCAGCGCGATGAATTTCGCCCAGGCGCATATCGAAGGCATCAGCCAGCTCGAGGCGGTGGACATCAAATACGCCGAACGACTGGGCTACCGCATCAAGCTGCTCGGCATCACCAAGCGCACCAGCGAAGGTGTCGAACTGCGCGTGCACCCGACGCTGATTCCGGCCAAACGCTTGATCGCCAATGTCGAAGGAGCGATGAACGCGGTGCTGGTCAAAGGCGACGCCGTCGGCGCGACGCTGTACTACGGCAAAGGCGCCGGCGCCGAACCGACCGCCTCGGCGGTGATCGCCGATCTGGTTGATGTGACGCGAATGCACACCGCCGACCCCGAGCACCGCGTCCCGCACCTCGCTTTCCAGCCGGGTGCGATGGTCGAGTTGCCGATCCTGCCGATTGCCGAGGTGACCACCAGCTATTACCTGCGCCTGCGCGTCGAAGATCGTGCCGGCGTACTCGCCGACGTTGCCCGCCTGCTTGCCGACAACGGCATTTCGATCGACGCGATGATCCAGCGCGAGCCGAACGAGGGCGAAGAACAGACCGACATCATCATGCTGACCCATCAAACGCGCGAAAGACATATCGACCAGGCCATCGCCGGCATCGAAGCGTTGCCGGCGGTCAAGGGATCGATCATTCGCCTGCGTCTCGAGGAACTGCTGTAGCGTCGGCCGGCCGTGTCACCGATAGGTCAAGGCAAGCTTTGACGGTCCAGGCTGCCGTCTGGCAAGTGCCGTCACCGGTTTGGCGCCAAAGTTCCAGTGCTCACCGCCGACAAAATAGCGACGGACGGCCATTGTCGATCATCCGGTTTGCGGATTGGCTGTGGCCGCCTGTCGGATTCGATGGACCGACGGGACAAGCGATGTGGGGCATTCACCTTAGCCTAGGGAGAAGAGCGCCGTCCGTGGCGTGAAACAGACCGCTGGTCGATCCGCTATGGACAGTTCCGCGAGCCCTTGCTTGAATGGTAGAACTCAGGAGATTGCCAATGCGTCGAGAATCCGGTTTTACGCTGATCGAAATAATGATCGTCATCGCCATTCTTGGCGGTCTGATGGCGATTGCCATCCCGAATTACAGCGAGTATGTGATGAAGGGGCGAATCACGGAAGCGATCACCGCTTTGTCAAACATGCAATCCCGGCTGGAACAACATTTTCTCGATACTCGCGAGTACACCACGGCCTGCACCGCGGGATCAATGGCCCCGCAACCGGCCAACACCAACTATTTCGACTTTACCTGTTCGAATCTGACGGCCAACACTTTTCAGGTTGATGCCACGGGCAAAAGCAGCATGACCGGTTTCCAATACCGCATCACGCAAGTGGGCAAAAGCACCGTCGCCGTTGGTGGAGGTTGGTCAGGCGCCGGGTCGACCTGTTTTGTGGTCAACAAGGCCGGAGGCTGCTGAGCGATGCGCCCACGCCAGCGCGGTTTTACCTTGATCGAAGTG
>JAEUOJ010000174.1 GCA_016789495.1 Accumulibacter sp.
AACCCGGTTTCACCATTTTTCGCCGGGCGTCGGAATACCACTCTTCTTTTCCCTGTTTTTTGTCCACCCCAAGGAGGCATCCATGAGCGAAGTCAAGGCCACGTCAGAAGAGGTCAAGGATCAAGCCAAACCCGAAACCCCTGCTCCGTCAGCGACCGCCCAATCCGCCCCGAAGCCCGTTGCCGAAACCAAGGCTCCGGTGAAGCCCGCAGCTAAACCCGCGGCTAAACCCGAACCGGCGAGTACGTTCGCACCGGAAACGACCAAAAAGGAATCGGTCGTAAAGCGTAAGGACGCCAAGAATGGCAAAGGGAAAAACACCGAAGGTAAAGCGGCCAGTCAGAACAAGGATCAGAATTCGTCAGCCGCCCAACGCTCGCAACGCAAACCGCCTTTGAAGACCCAGTTCTACGAAGACCGGTTAGCCAAATTGCAAATCGAACTGGTCAAGCTTCAGGAATGGATAAAATTCAAAAAGTTGAAAGTGGTCGTGCTGTTCGAAGGACGCGATGCCGCCGGCAAGGGTGGGACGATCAAACGAATCACCGAGAGTCTCAGTCCGCGTGTCACCCGTGTCGCGGCGCTGCCCGCGCCAACCGACCGTGAACAGACGCAGTGGTATTTCCAGCGCTACGTGCAACATCTGCCAGCAGGTGGGGAAATGGTGCTCTTCGACCGCAGTTGGTACAACCGCGCCGGAGTGGAACGTGTGATGGGCTTTTGCACCGACGAGGAATACAGTGAATTTCTGCGTACCTGCCCGGAGTTCGAACGGATGCTGGTGCGTAGCGGCATCATTCTGATCAAATACTGGTTCTCGGTCAGCAACGAAGAGCAGGAACGTCGCTTCCAGAAACGGATTTTCCATCCCGAAAAACACTGGAAGCTCAGTCCGATGGACCTCGAATCCCGGGCCCGCTGGGTCGATTACTCGCGAGCCAAGGACGCGATGTTTGCGCACACCGACATCAAGCAAGCGCCCTGGTATGTGGTGGACGGTGACGACAAGAAGCGCGCGCGCCTGAATGTCATCAGCCATCTGTTGAGCATGATCGATTACGAGGACCTGACGCCCGAGCCGATCGTGCTGCCACCTCGCCAGGACGAACACGGCTATGTTCGTCCACCGCTCTCCGATCAGACTTTCATCCCGGAAATCTACTAAACGCCGCCTCTTGGCCCGTAAGCAGGTCATTCAACAAAAAACCCCGCCATGACGGGGTTTTTTGTTGGTCAGGTGTGCTCTCGGCCGGGATAACTCGATCGGTCTATTTGTAATAGCCGACACCACAAACCTGATCACCGACCTTGGTGACATAGGCTACTTTGGCAACCGGGTCGGTTTGCCCCGGCCGTGGCCACATATAAGAGACTTCACTGACCGTTCCGGGTTTGGCGGCGGCATATACTTCCTCGCCTAACGCTCTGCCGGATTTGTCCTTCAGATCCTTCAGGCTTTTTCCGACGAGAGTCGGATGAGCGGTGAAGTTCCCGTCGGGTCCGCCACAGTAAGGATAGAGATCGCGATCCTTGAAGCCGCCTTCACCTTTGGTAAACATTGTCAATGCTTTGCCTTTGTCGCTTTGAATGGCGGCGACGGCTTTATCGAGCATCGCCTTGGCTTCAGCCGGTGTACCATATTCGGCGGCTGACACTGAGCCTGTCATGGCAAGCAAAACAAACGTCGAAACCATGGTTAATTTTCTGATCATCACCAGTCTCCTCAATAATGTAAGCAATCCACTCCTGGCGGCCTGACGGACTTGGCCCGGACGACGACTACGGTTTTTCCCCGCCTTTTGCGCAAATTATCGACAGAGCAGACGCTTAAACTCCGCCAAAACCTGCGCTCGTTTCTCATGACTTTCGGGTCGACCGATCCTCGCCGACAAGCGGCCGACAGTGAGGCACGCGGCTAACCGCTATTTAAAAGTCTGCCGCGAGGAAGATGGTACTCCAAACCAACCGCAGTATTCATTGCTTCATACAACTCGCATCTTGCACCCGTGCCCAGCTCGTGACGGAAGAGAGGATTGGAGACCTGAAATGAACCTGCCACGACTACGGCCATCAACCGTTATTCGCCAAAAAGAGTGGCCGGTTGTAGTTCAACGACAGCTTGCTAACCAAGGGATTTTCCAGCAATCGCTGGCGCACTTCCTCCTCGCGTTGCTCGACGACGCTGATTTGCTCGGCCGTCGGTAGAGGCAGGAAAATCTCGGCTTCGACCCGCCCATTGAGGTAATGGAGTATCAATCGTTCGGGGGCAGGCAAACCGGCCAACAATGGGGTAAGCTGCCGGGTCAGTTCATTGCGGTCCAGTGTCTTCTCCATTTTGCTATCGTGCTCCAGGTCGTCCTCCACATCGACATGGACCAGAACGTCGGCAACCGCGGGATGACTGTCCAGCACCCGCTTACGCGTCGTCTCGGCAATGCGGTGGCCTTCGGAAACGCTGATCCGCGGATCGACGCAAATGTGTGCATCGACCAGCGAGCGATGCGCCATTCTGCGGGTGCGCAACTCGTGCAGGCTGCTCACCCCGTCGGTGTCGATGATCGCCTGACGGATACTCGCGACTTCGTCCTCGGACAAACCGGTATCGATCAATTCCTGCACCGCTTCCCAGGCAAACACCACCCCCATGCGGACAATCATGAAACCGACGATCACCGCCGCGATCGAGTCGGCAAAAGTGTAGCCTAGCAGATTACCGATGATTCCCACCGCCACCACCAGCGAAGAGGCGGCGTCGGAGCGAGCATGCCAGGCATTGGCGATCAGCATCGGCGAACGTAGGCGTTCGCCGACATGCAGCATGTAGCGAAACAGCCCTTCTTTGCAGAGCAGCGCCAACGCCGCTGTCCACAGGGCCAGTGATTGAACCGGTGGCAGACTTCCCAGATCCTGGAGTTTGATCGAAGCTCCCCAGATGATGCCGGCGCCTGTCGCCGCCAGGATCACGCCGAGAGCGAATGAGGCCGCGGTCTCGATCCGGGCATGGCCGTAGGGATGGCTCTCATCCGCGGGGTCCTTGCTATGGTGCGCGGCGAACAGCACCAGAAAATCGCAAACCAGATCGGAAAGCGAATGCATGCCATCGGCAATCAAGCCTTGCGAATGGGCGACGATGCCGACAATCACCTGCGCGGCCACCAGGAAGACATTGACCAGCACACTGATCCAGGTACACCGCTGAGTCAAGGAGTGCCGAGCAGGATCGTCGAAAGAAATCTCAGGGGAGGAGTCTGGGTTAGCAGCCATTGGTCACGCGCCTTTCAAACAAATCAACCCACATTCTAAATCAAGTCAAAAACTGGCAAGACACTTATCAAGCCGTGGATAGCGATCATTGATGTCATTATCATTTGCTGCTTCCTTCGCGAACGACCGACAATTGCGCAGCCAGCGAGGGAAAAGCGCCTGGATTCGAGTGCTTCGACAAGCGCCCAGTGTTCTGTCGACCTCCTGCCTCTACAGAGCGTGCATGGCAATGGCGGCATCGTCGGCGGAGCCTCTGCCATAAGGCGGAGAGGATCTACGCAAAAAAATTGAACGACCCCTCGCTTGCTAGCAAACTCGCTGACAGCGGCGAAACCGGTCCGGCCAAGAGATATTTTTTGATCGAAATCAAATAATAAGCCGATGATTGATCGCTTGCGGCAGAAGGGTTGAAATGTCTGGTGCTGAACGCTTATCCTCTCGTTTCAACCCCATCGGAAAGCAAGCGCATGTCTGCAGGCTCTTTTGAAAACGGCACGGGCACCGTTTATATCGTCGGCAGCGGCCCGGGCGACCTCGATCTGCTCACCTTGCGTGCCGCCAGGTTGATCGGCCAGGCCGACGCGATCGTTTATGACCATTTGATTGCCGATGGCGTTCTCGATTTGGCTCGGGCCGACGCCGAAAAGATTTACGTCGGCAAAGAGAGTTCCAATCACACCGTGCCACAGATTGAACTGAATCATCTGCTGGTCCGGTTGGCGCGCTCCGGCAAGCGTGTGGTCCGTCTTAAAGGCGGCGACCCGTTCATTTTCGGTCGCGGCGGCGAGGAAATCGAAACCTTGGTTGACGCCGGCATCGCTTTCGAAGTCGTTCCCGGGGTCACCGCCGCGGCCGGCTGCGGCGCTTACGCCGGCATCCCGCTGACTCACCGCGAACACGCGCAAGCCGTCGCCTTCGCCACCGGCCATCTAAAGGACGGAACGATCAACCTCGACTGGCCGTCGTTGGCGCGTCCAAGGCTGACCGTGGTTTTTTACATGGGCATCGGCGGACTGGCCGAGATTTGCCGGCAGATGATCGGGCACGGTCTGCCCACCGATCACCCGGCGGCAGTGGTCCAGGAAGGCACCACACGCCGGCAGCGGGTGCTGACCGCCGACCTGGCGACTTTGCCCGAGAAAGTCGCCGCCGCCGGCATCACCGCGCCAGCACTGATCATCGTCGGCACAGTGGTCCGATTGCAGGAAAAGCTGGCCTGGTTCAAGGTCTGACGGCCAGACGCCCGTTCATTCCTGGACCGCGGCCACGATTCAACCCATCTGCCAGCGCTCACTGGCCTGTTCGTCGGTTTCGCGAGCCTCGACCCAGCGTGCGCCTGCGGTCGTCAGTTCACGCTTCCAGAACGGCGCCCGCGTTTTCAACTGGTCGATGATGAATTCACCGGCGTCAAACGCCGCGCCACGGTGCTCGGCGGCCACCGCCACGGCGACGATCCGGTCGGTCGGCCGCAGACGGCCTACGCGATGGATCACCAAGGCATCGATGATCGACCAGCGTTGCCCCGCTTCGCTGACGATGGCCGCCAGCGCTTTCTCGGTCATCCCCGGGTAATGTTCGAGAGTCATTTCCAGAATTCTGGCCGCGTCGTTGCTGTCGCGAACCAGACCGACGAAAGCCACCACCGCGCCAATCCGCGGATCACCATGAAATTCCGCCAGTTCCTTGCCGAGATCGAAATCCGCTTCCTGGATTCGGACCGACATCCTAGCCTCCGGTTACCGGCGGAAAGAACGCTACTTCGTCGCCATCGGCGATTGCCGAGTCGGATCGGGCCATTTCCTGGTTGATCGCACAGCGCAGATTTCTGGCGGTCAGCAAGTGGTGCCACGGACCTCCGCGGTCGGCGAGATACCGTCGCAAAGCAGCGACGTCGCCCACGCCGGACGGCAGTGGCAAATTTTCATCGCCTTGGCCAAGGGCTTCGCGCAAATGTGCAAAATAGAGAATTTTCAACATCGTCCGTATCGATGGCAATCAATCGAGAAGTTCGGCAAACGGCAGAAAGCGTACCAGATCGCCTCGACGGATCACCTGTCGGGGTGGATTGTCGATCAGGCCGTCGCTCCAGACCGCTGAACGCAGGATCGAGGCGCCTTGATCGGCAAACAGGTCGACACCACCGTCGGCATTTCGTCGGCCGCGCAAGAATTCACGACGTGAATCCGGTCTCGGCCAGTCGAAATCGGCGCGCAAAAGGTAGGGCATCGGCCCGGCAAAAGACGCACCCTGCATCGCCAGGATCATCGGCCGAACCAGCATCAGGAAAGTGACCAGACTCGATACCGGGTTACCGGGCAACCCGATGAAAGGCACCTCCCGGCCGAGGTTCTGGCGGATCTGGCCGAAAGCTAGCGGCTTGCCGGGCTTGATGGCCATCTTCCACAACTCCAGCCGTCCCTCGGCGGCGACCGCGGTTTTCACGTGGTCTTCGTCTCCAACCGACACACCCCCCGAGCTGATGATCAGATCGCTCTGTTCTGCAGCGCGGAGCAAGGCCCGCCGGGTGGAAGACAGGTCATCTGGAATCTGACCTTGATCGAATACTTCACAACCCAGTCGTTTCAATAAGGCGTTGAGCATGAAGCGATTGGTATTATAGATCGCACCCGGTGGCAAAGTCTCGCCGGGCATGCGCAGTTCGTCGCCGGTGAACAATACCGCCACCCGCAAGCGACAGTAAACCGGCAATCCGGCTAGCCCGACCGACGCCGCCAAGGCGATGTCCTGCGGCCGCAAGCGTTGTCCGGCGACGAGAATTTCGCTACCGGCGGCGATATCGCTGCCGGCTCGACGCACATGCTCACCGGGTCTCGGCACGTGCCCGATCTGCACGTCGCCATCGTTCGACTGACACAGTTCCTGCATCACCACCGCGTCCGCACCGTCAGGAATCACCCCGCCGGTAAAAATTCGCGCTGCCGTTCCAGGGGCCAGCGGCTCGCCGACCCGGCCGGCGGCGATAGTTTGCGAAACCGGCAGGCGCGTCCCGGCGGTTTGCAGATCGGCCACGGCAATGGCATAACCATCCATCGCCGAATTATCCGCCGGCGGCGAGTCCACCTCGGCGCGTTGCGATACCGCCAACACCCGCCCGGCCGCGTCGAGTGTCGGCACGACAGCCACCTCGGTCAGCGGTCTAACGCGACCTCGCAACAGTTCGAATGCTTCGTCGAAAGATAGCATCGCTTCATCCTGAAAAAATCGCCATCTGAGGATCAGCATCCTCGGCATTCTGGAGGTCGGGGACAGCATCGACAGGTCTGTATTCCGGAAGTTGCACGGTCTCCAGGATGAACGTGGCGATCGCCGGCACATCGTTGAGGTCAAATACGGTCAACGCCTCGGGTAAAGGCGTCGCCAAGGGTTGGTCGGTGGCAATGGCAACGATGTGCGGCTGCGTTGGCCAGAGCGGCGGTTTGCCATTGTCCGCTCGGTAGACCTCCAGCTTAGCGATCGGCTCCGTCTTGTAGCCTTCGACTAGCACCAGATCACAGGGGGAGAAATAACTCAGCAGATCGGCCAGTCTCGGTTCGGCTTCGTCGCGCACTTCATGCATCAGCACCCAGCGCGATCCGCTGGCCAGCAACACTTCGCCGGCACCGGCCTGACGATGACGGTACGAATCCTTGCCCGGCCGGTCAATGTCGAAACCATGATGTGCGTGCTTGAGCACGGAAACTCGCCAACCTCGCGCCGTGAGCAGCGGCACTATTTTTTCGAGCAAGGTGGTCTTGCCGGCGCCGGAATAGCCAGCGATGCCGAAAACTTTCATTCACTATCCTTAGGCGACGTCGGGCATGGCACCGGCACCACCGCCGCGAAACCACCGCCGGGTGTGCGGAAGTTGGTCGTCTGTCCCCGATACAGCCGGGCAGCAACCAGCTGCACCTTGCCTTGATATACGAAATTCCGTAAATCCAGTTTGAATTCCTGTTCGCTACCGTCGACCAGCAGTCGCCGTAGCGAAGGCATCACCATCGCCTGAGCGACATAGCCCCCGGCGGCGATCTCCTCGAAAACACGCCGAGTCAGTTTGTCGCCACGATACGCTGCCTTGCTGCCATAGCCCGCCACCGGTTTGAAAAACCATTGTTTGCGGGTGGTCCAGAAGCTTTCGCCGCTATCCGGCCGCACCTCGACGGTCAGCGGAATGCTCTCGGCAAGGAGTCGTCGATCGTCTTCCGCTGCCATCAGGGCGGCCAATTGCCGCGGATCGCCGAGTAGCGCCAGGTTGCGCTTGTCGGCATACAAGGCATGCACTTGCGGATGCGGCGTCACCACCACGCTATCGGTAAGATAGGCGGCACGCAAACTGGCGTTGGCCGGTTCGTCGAGTGCGAAATCGGTGAGCCGATTATAGACCAGGTCGATCGCCTGTCCCCGGCAGCGCAAGTGCTGACCGTCGAAGACCAGTTCAGAAGGGTCGGCGATCAGCGAGGTGAGGCCGTTGGCCACGAACAACTGTCGGAACAACGCGAACTCCGGCGCCAGATACTGCTCATCCGGGCGCTGATCGACGATCGCCACCACCGAAAGTCGTGCCGAATCACCACGCGCCAGACGCCACTCATGACGGAACATGGCGATGAATTCGTCTTCGGTGCCCATCGTGGCCGGAAACAGCGCCGCGACCGGCGAGCAACAAGCTCGTTGTGCCCGCAACAGGCGGGCATTGAGCAAGGCACCGCCGGCATTCGAGTTGATTTCGATCAGTTGCGGGCCGTCAGGGCCGAGGTGGAAATCATAACCCAGAAAAACCCCGGCGGCGCTCGGCGTGTGCCGGGCCAGCCATGGCGACTGCGACAGCACCTTTTCCCGATACGCCGGCAGAGCGACAACCCGCTCGACGGCGTCGACGATAGCTGCCATCCGGCGTATGTTCGCTTCGCTAACGAAAACCACGCCGTCAGCGAACAGATGCGGACGACTGGCCAGACTGTCGGCCAGCGCCGGCGAACCGGCCTCGCCAACCAGCACCTGCTGCAAGGCACCGTGGTCCAACGACACACAGGCGCAGCCACGATTGAGCAATTCGGCCGCTGCCTGGCAATCTCTTTGCAACATCGCCGGCAGATCGGCCAAAGCGGCCGGCAGGATCTGATTCATGCCGTTTTCGCTCCGTCGCCCACTGCCGCAAAAAAGTCGAGCGCGTCGGCCAGTTCGCGGGTACGACGCATTGGGGGCAGGCTGCGCCAGATTCGTTTACCGTACTGTTTGCCGATCAGCCGCGGATCACAGATCATCAACACGCCGCGATCGTTTTCGTCGCGGATCAGCCGGCCCGCCCCCTGCTTGACGTTGATCACCGCCCGCGGCAACTGATATTCCATGAACGCGTTGCGTCCGACGCTCTTCAGCTGTTCGATGCGTGCCGCCAGCACCGGATCATCGGGCGGAGCGAAGGGCAACTTGTCGATCACCACCAGCGACAGCGCCTCGCCCCGCACATCGACCCCTTCCCAGAAACTCTGACTACCGATCAGCACCGCGTTGCCGAGTCGTCGAAAGCGCTCCAATAGTTCGTTCTTGCTCTGTTCGCCTTGCAGTAGCAAGGGCAGATCGACCCCGGTGCGCTGCAGGATCTCCTCCAACAGTTGATGCATCCGGCGCATCGCACGTAACGAAGTGCAAAGGAAGAACGCCCGTCCGCCACTGGCTTGCAACACGGGCCACGCCGCAGCGACCACCGCTTCGCCATAAGCGGGGCTGTTCGGCTCGGGCAGACCGCGGGGCACATAGAGCAAAGCTTGCCGCGGGTAATCGAAAGGGCTTTCCCAGCGCGCCGTTCCCGCGGCGTCCAGCCCCATTTCGCCGCAGTAATGCGAAAAGTCATCTTGCACCGCCAGGGTCGCGGACGTGAAAATCCAGGCCCGCGGCGGTCCGTTCATCTGCTTGTGCATCATTTCGCCGATCGCCAGCGGGGTGGTGTTGATTTGCAGGGAGTGGGTATACGTTTCCACCCAGCGCACATGATCGACTCGGCTACCGCCATGCCAGGACTGCAAGCGCTGCAGCAGTTCCCCTGCCCGCCGCCAGCAATTTTCCAAACCTTCGCTACGTGAGGCCTGGTCTTGCAATAGCGTCGCCAAGACGTCGAGTCTGGCGATCACCGCCGACAGGCCGTCCCCGAATTCCGGCCGCGCCTGGATTTGCGGCCAACCGTAACGCCCCGGTTCAACCGGCAAACTCAGTCGCCAGTCGCGCACGGCTTTATCGACCGCGGCGCACAGCGGCGGCAGATCGAGACAGTCACGCGCCGAAGCAGCGCCTTCCAGCAAGGTATCTCTCACCAATTCGAGCAGTTGGGCTGACGATGCGCTTTCGCCGAAAAACAGGCTGGCCACCTCCGGCAACTGATGGGCTTCGTCGAAAATCACCGTATTGCACGCCGGGAGCAGCTCCGCCGTTCCTTCGTCTCGCAGCATCACGTCGGCAAAAAATAGGTGATGATTGACCACCACCAGATCGGCGGCCAGTGCCTCGCGACGCGCCGCCAGGACGAAGCACTCCTGGTGATGCGCGCAGTCCTGGCCGAGACAATTATCGCGGGTCGAGGTGACCGTCGCCCAGACGGTGGCGGTTTCCGGAACATCGACGCATTCGGCCTTGTCGCCGCTGCGCGTTCGTTTGGCGAACCGGCCGATACGCTGTGCGTACGTCGCCTCCTCGCGACTGAGAAACCGGCCGTCCGCCAGCGCACGCTGCAGATGATGATGGCACAGATAATTGGCACGACCCTTGAGCAGCGCCACGCGCACGGGCACATTGAGCGCCTGGCGGACGGTCGGGATGTCCCGAGAAAAAAGCTGATCCTGCAAGGTCCGGGTGCCGGTGGAAACGATCACCTTGCCGCCGGAAAGCAGCGCCGGGATAAGATAAGCAAAGGTCTTGCCGGTACCGGTGCCCGCTTCGGCCACCAGCACCCGGTTTTCGGCGATTGCCGCAGCAATCCGTTCGGCCAGTTCCAGTTGCTGCGCACGCGGACGATAGCCAGGAATCCTGCCAGCCAGCAGCCCCTCGGTGGAAAAGACGTCGGATAACGATGAGATCATGAACGGGTTCGTTTCAAGCAGCGCGCATCCTACCAGAAGCGTGATCAGTCGTCTTTTGCGCCTGGGAATGCTCTCTCGATCGTCACGGCCGGATGTCATTTCTGCCGTGTGCCGATTGAAACTGCAACACCGGACCTGAACGGTCTGGATTTTTGCCGTGGGCGGACCGAAATGCGCAAGTTATGACGATGCTCAAGCCCAATACTGTTCAGATAAATACGAATCTGTCACCATTTGATTTCGTCTCCACTCTCACGGACGGTATCGATGGCGAGGGCCCGCAAGTTGCTTCCCGCTCAGGTTGACGTTACTCACCTGATCAGCACCGGTGTGTTGGCCAGCGTGTGCCCACGCGCTCTGATCGACGAAGTGTTGGCCGACACTGGCAAGGCCAGTCAGCGCGAACGGCTCTTGCCGGCGCCGGCTGTGGTGTATTACGTGATGGCGCTGGCTCTTTGGCGTGAGGCGCCGTTGGAAGAAGTCTTGCGGGTGGTCTGCGAGGGACTGGCCTGGCTGGGGGCTGGCAAGGCCGACGCGGTGCTGGCCAGCAAATCGGCGATTTCGCAAGCACGCACGCGACTGGGACCGGCCGTGATGAAGCAGCTTGCCCAGCGGGTACTGCAGCCGATTGCACCTCCTCAGGCGCCCGGGGCCTGGTTCAGGGGATGGCGGCTCATGGCGCTGGGCGGCCGCTGCATGGACGTGGCCGACGAGTCGGGAAACGCAGCGTACTTCGGCTATCCGGCGTCCTCGCGTGGAGACAGCGCGTTCCCACAGGCTCGTGTTCTGTGTCTCGTCGAATGCGGCACACACGTCGTCACCGCGGCCAGCATCGCACCCTACGAGACCAGCGAACAGGCGATGGCGGGAGAGTGGCTGTCCGCCA
>JAEUOJ010000175.1 GCA_016789495.1 Accumulibacter sp.
CCATTGCGCTTCTTCACAAACTTGGGCCTACCCACCCTTGGGCCGCGGTAGGAATTCAATTCATCGAACCGCCGGATACGTGACCCGTACGTCCGGTGGTGTGGGAGGGAGGGGCCGTGAGGCTTCTTCCTATCCCGATTATACCACCATGAAAACCTTCAGTTTTTAGGACATCGAGGTGTTCCACCATCGCAAACTACAGCAGTCGACCCCGGGGCGGTCTCCTGTTAGTTCATAAAAGCGGGTCAGCAGACAGAACCAGGAGAAACAGCCCGCATGAATTCCAACCTTGGGAAAACGAAAAACCTGGGGAATCTCAACGAAATCATCAACGCCAAACCAAAAACATCGTCTCCTACATTTCTGGTTCTCACAAGGCCCGTATTCGCACCGGGTTAACTGCGGATTCTGGGATAAATGGGCCGGTATACCCTGTCGAAAATACGCCTTTAGGCCGCCGCCGACTTCTGCGCTCACACAGTCGCTTTGGCAATCGTGCTGCCGGGTTCGCGCGCCAGTTGCGACAACAGGCCCCGCGCCGCGTGTTCGCAGAGTTCGAGTACCCGTTCAAAACCGTCTTCAGTGCCGTAGTACGGGTCGGGAACGTCTTTTACTTCGATCGAATCGGCATAGTCGAGAAACAAGGCGAGTTTGCCGTGGTTGGCGCTTGGGCAGTGCCGTTTCAATTCGGCCAAATTGGCGGCGTCCAAGGCCAGGATGCGGTCAAAACGCTCAAAATCGGCGGCGACCACCGGGCGGGCGCGCATTTTCGACAGATCGTAGCCATGACGGGCGCCGACTCGTTGTGCGCGTTGGTCCGGGGCGGAACCGTGATGCAGGTGGCCGTGCGTCCCCGCTGAATCAAAAGTCAATTTTGTCGCCAGGCCCTGCTGCTGTGCCAGACCTCGGGCGATGGCTTCGGCCAGTGGCGAGCGGCAGATATTGCCCATGCACACGAAAAGAATCCGCTGCGACGGCGGCTGACCGGCAACCGTTGTGAACTGTCGATCGTCCCTGCCATCGATGCGGTTAGCGGCGAATCGCTGTTTGAGAGCGGCGAGTCGGGCGGCGATCTTCTCGGAGAAATTGCTAGTCGACGACATCGTTCGCTTCCTTGGTGAATAGGGTGTCGACAAAACCGAAACGCGTGAATTCCTCGATGCGCATCGGATAAAGGATCCCATCGAGGTGGTCGCATTCATGTTGCACCACGCGGGCATGAAAACCGCTGACTGTCCGGTCGATTGGCCGTCCAAAGGCGTCGAGGCCGGTGTAACGGAGATCACACCAGCGCGGCACCCAGCCGCGCAGGCCGGGGATCGACAGACAACCTTCCCAGCCGCCGACCTTTTTCGATGACAGCGGCGTCAGTTGCGGATTGATGAGCACCGTCCACGGCACCGATTCGGCGTCCGGATAGCGCGGATTGTGGTCAACGCCGAAAATCACCACCCGCAGATCGACACCGATTTGAGGCGCGGCCAGACCGGCGCCGTCCAGGTGGCGCATGGTTTCTTCCATGTCGGCAACCAGCGCGTGCAATTCCGGGGTGGCGAAAGAAGTGACCGGGCGCGATGGCAGCCACAGTCGCGGATCGCCCATCCGCAATACCGGCTTAATCATCGTGGCCGATCAGTTGTTCGATCAATCGCCGTACCGATTGCATCGCGGTGGCGAGAACGGCATCGATTTCAGCCAGGCTGATCGCCCGCCGGCTGGCGCCGCGGCCGGCGGCGTGGTTGGCGACGATGTTGATCGCCGCGTACGGCACGTCGAGTTCGCGGGCCAACGCCGCTTCCGGCATGCCGGTCATGCCGACGACGTCGGCGCCGTCGCGTTGCAGACGGTCGATCTCGGCGGCGGTTTCGAGCCGCGGCCCCTGTGTCGCGGCATAGACCGCGCCATCACCGAGCATCAGTCCGAGTCGCGCGGCGACGGCAAGCAGGCGCAGGCGCAGTCCGGCATCGTAGGGTTCGGTGAAGTCGATGTGCCGCAGAGTTCCTTCCGGTAATTGATGGTAGGTCGCTTGGCGACCCCAGGTGTAGTCGATGATCTGGTGCGGCACCAATAGATCGCCGGGCGCCAGATCGGCGCGGATACCGCCAACCGCCGCCACCGCGACGATGCCGCTCGGTGCGCAGTCGGCCAGCGCCCGGATGTTGGCCCGGTAGTTGATCTGGTGCGGCGGGATGGTGTGTCCGTCACCGTGGCGGGCGAGAAAAACCAGCTCACGTTCGCCGATCCGGCCGAAAGTGAGCGCGCTCGACGGCTCGCCGTAGGGCGTCGTCACCTGTCGGCGCTGCACCCGGTGCAGGCTGGTCAGTTCGCTGAGTCCGCTACCGCCGATCACCGCCAGCATCTCAGGACTCCGGCAAGGCGTGGATCGCCGGCAGATTGCGCCAGGCTTGACCGATGTCCATCCCGTAGCCGAAAACGAATCGGTCGGGAACGGTCAGGGCGACGAAATCGGCCTCGACCGGTTTGGCCTGGTCGAGCTGCTTGTCGGCGAGCACGGCGGTAAGGCATTCCCGTGCGCCGAGTTCGTGTAAATGTCGATGGATCGCCGCCAGTGTCACCCCCTGGTCGAGGATGTCGTCGATCACCAGCACCGTGCGTCCGTGGACCGGCGTCGCCGGCCCCACCCGCCAGGACAACGCGCCGCCGCTGGTGGCCTGTCCATAGCGGCCGACCTGCAGAAAGTCGAAATCGAGCGGGAAACGCAAGCGGGTCAGCAGCGCGCCGGCGAAAGGTACGCCGCCGTTCATCACGCAGAGCAGCAGTGGCACGCTGTGGCGCAGCCGGTGGTCGATTTCTTCGGCTACCCGGTCAATGGCCGCGACTACCGCTTCCGCGGAGTGGATCACCTCCGCCCGGGCGAGAATGTCGTCTGCGTGTCTCGGGTCAATCATCCGTTGTTGTCTCCATTGGCGCGTTGGCAAGCAGCGTCCGCAACTGCGCTTCGTCGATGATCGTCACGCCCAGGCCGCGCGCCTTGTCCAGTTTGTTGCCGGCCTCGTCGCCAGCGAGCAGGAAGTCGGTTTTTTTTGATACCGAGCCGCTAACCTTGCCGCCGGCGGACTGGATCAACTGGCTGGCCGAGTCACGGCTCAAGGTCGGCAGCGTGCCGGTGAGGACGAAGACCTTGCCGCTCAGCGGGCCGCCGACCGGCGCCGTCGCGTCTCCTTCTTGCCAGTGGACACCGGCGGCGCGCAACTGGGCGATCGCTTCTTGGTTGTGCGGCTCGGCGCAAAACAGGCGAATGCTTTCGGCGACCACCGGTCCGACATCGGGAACCTGTTGCAATTGCCCGACGTCGGCGGTCAGCAGGCGGTCGAGGCTGCCGAAGTGGCGAGCCAGGTCGCGAGCGGTCGATTCGCCGACATTGCGGATACCCAGTGCGTAGATGAAGCGTGCCAGGGTGGTCTGCTTACTTTTCTCGATGGCGGCCAGTAGGTTGTTGGCTGATTTTTCGGCCAGCCGGTCGAGGGCGACTAGCGACAGCAGCCCGAGTCGGTAGAGGTCGGCCGGCGTCCGCACGATGTGCTGGTCGACGAGCTGGTCAACCAGCTTGTCGCCGAGCCCTTCGATGTCCATTGCCCGGCGCGAGGCGAAATGCAGCACGGCCTGCTTGCATTGCGCCGGGCAATAGAGCCCGCCGGTGCAGCGGCTGACCGCTTCGTCATCGCTGCGCGCCGCCGCCGAGCCGCAGACCGGGCAGGTCATCGGCATCACGAACGGCTGGCTTGTCGCGGGTCGCTGGTCGACCAGCACGCGGACCACTTCCGGGATCACGTCGCCAGCGCGGCGAACGACGACGCTGTCGCCGACCCGTACGTCCTTGCGGCGGATTTCATCCTCGTTGTGCAAGGTGGCGTTGGTCACCGTCACACCGCCGACGAAGACCGGCGCCAGCCGCGCCACCGGCGTCAGCGCGCCGGTACGACCGACCTGGACGCTAATATCGAGCAATTGCGTCACCGCTTCCTCAGCGGGGAATTTGTGGGCGATGGCGAAACGCGGTGCTCGCGATATGAAGCCAAGGCGCTGTTGGGCCGCCCGGTCATCGACCTTGTAGACCACGCCGTCGATGTCGTAGGGTAGGTTGGCACGCCGGCGACCGATGTCGGCGTGGTAGGCGAGCAGACCAGTCAGACCGTGTACCCGACGCCGTTCGCTGGCGACCGGCAGACCCCAGGCCGCCAGACGGTCGAGCAGCGCCGAGTGTGTCTCTGGCAACTCGCCGCCGTCGGCGAAACCGACGCCATAGGCGAAAAAGCGCAAGGGCCGGCTGGCGGTGATCCGTGGGTCGAGTTGTCGCAGGCTGCCGGCGGCGGCGTTACGTGGATTGACGAATTCCTTTTCGCCGGCGGCGCGCTGCCGCTGGTTCAGACGCTCGAAATCGCGGCGCAGCATCAACACCTCGCCGCGTACCTCGAGCTGTTCCGGCCAGGCAGAATCACCGGGCAACAGGCGCAAGGGGATGCTGCGCAGAGTGCGCAGATTGACGGTGATGTCCTCGCCGGTGATGCCGTCACCACGCGTCGCGCCCTGGACGAAGATCCCGTGCCGATAGCTCAAGCCGACAGCCAGACCATCGAATTTCGGCTCGGCCGAATAGGCCACTTCGACCGTGTCGTCGTCGACCGCCAGACCCTCGCGGACCCGGCGATCGAAGGCGGCGACTTCGTCGTCGCCGAAAGCGTTGTTCAACGACAGCATCGGCGAGGCATGGGTGACCGAAACGAATTCCGCCAGCGGTGCCGCGCCGACCCGCTGCGTCGGGGAATCGCTGCGCAGCAACTGTGGGTTAGCGGTTTCCAGCGCCTGCAATTCGCGGAACAGCCGATCGTAGTCGGCGTCGTTTATCGTCGGCGCGTCGAGTACGTAATAGCGATGGTTGTGACGATCGATTTCAGCGGACAGGAAAGCAATGCGCTCGCTAACGTCCATGCTCTGCGGTGCTCAGGCGAACAGCCGCAGGGCCAGTTTCCCGCCAGCCGGCAACTGCCGTGCCGCCATTGATGCCTGATACTGGGCTACTTGTTTGCGGATCGGCTCGAGAGCGTTGTCGACCAACGGCCGGCGATTGTCATCGACCACCACGCCGCGCAGCGACTCGGCGAAACGTCGCGCCGTGTCGACCATCTGGCCCAGCACCCGGTCACCGCTGGCAACCCGCGGCACGTCGAGCAGGAAGGTGACCGCGTGGGTGGTCAAGGTGCGCATCACTTCGCTGGAAAAACCTTCGCTTTGCTGGTTGATCAGCACGTACAGGACGTTGCCGGCATCGTCGATGCGCGCGAAACGGCCTTCGCCGTCGAGCACCATGCCCGCCGATTCGGCCAGCGCCCGCAGTTTGGTTCCCGGAAAGATCATTCCCTGGCTGATGACATTGACACCGATCTGGATGTCGACATTGGCGCAGAATTCATCGAGTTGCGCGGCTTGGTTCAATGCTGGCTCGAGCAACGGCAGCTCGGCGACACCGAGTAGTTCGTTGGCCAGATCCTGCATCGCGACGTGAAAAACCGACAGATCGCCGTCGCTCAGTGGACCTTTGCGGTCTACCAATTGCAGGCCGACGCGCAGGTGGCGGTACAGACCATCGCCGTCTTCATCGATGATTTCCCAAACCTCTTCGCCCTCGTTGTAGCCGAGCCAGTGGATCGGCTTGGTGATCCGCGCCAGCGCCAGGCGCTGGTTCTGGAGGATGCGGTACGCGCCGACCGCATCGGAGAGTTCGATGATGGCGATGTGGTCGATCGCCGGCGACAGCAGCGGTAGCGGTGCCAGGATTTCCGGACGCACGCGGTTGTCGGCCGACGGATCGGACACTTCGACCGAGTCACGGGCTTCCTCGACGTCATCGGCGGCCGGTCGGCCATGTTCCTGTGCCGAATCGCTCGTTTTCACCGTCTGCCGCAGTAGCGGTTCGACGCGGTCATCGACCACTCGCGACGTTTCGCTCTGGCGGATGGGTTCCTCGGCCAGGGTGGTGGTTGCCGAGGTGTCGAGCAGGATGTCCGGCTGTTGCGAGTTCAACAGCTTTTCGGCCAGTTTGCGGTGTTTCATCTCCTGCCATTTGTTGTAAGCCAGGACGGCGACCACCGCCGCGCCGCCCAGGCCGATCATCCCCATTTGCAAGTCGGTCATTTCTATTCCTATACGAGTTGCTCGCGCATGCGCAGAGCTTCTTCCATATCGACTTCGACGATACGCGATACGCCGGATTCCTGCATGGTGACTCCGACCAGTTGTTGCGCCATCTCCATCGTGATCTTATTGTGGCTGATGAACAAAAACTGTGTATGGGTCGACATTTTGCGCACCATGTTACAGAAACGTTCGGTGTTGGTGTCGTCCAGCGGCGCGTCCACTTCGTCGAGCAGGCAGAACGGCGCCGGGTT
>JAEUOJ010000185.1 GCA_016789495.1 Accumulibacter sp.
GACTGGCGCGAGGCCTCGGACGACGAGCGCCGCCTTTACTACGTGGGCATGACCAGGGCCAAAGAGACGTTGCTGCTTTGCGAATCAGCCACATCAACCAATCCATTCACCGTCGGTCTGGCAAGCGCCGACATCGTACGCCTCCCGCCGCCGAGGGATATTGCACGGCCCGCGGCAATGGGCTGGCGATACGTCTCGCTCGGCTTGGCCGACGTCGATCTCGGCTACGCCGGGCGCAAGGCTGGCGGCCACGCGGTTCACCGGGCGCTCGAAGGGCTGGGCCATGATGCTTTGCTCACCGCGTTGCCGACCGGGCAGCGAGTTGAACTGGTCGATCCGCCGCATGGAGTGGCCGTGGGCGCCTTGGCAAAGAGTGTGCAACTGCCCGCGGGCCAGATCGAGGCAATCCACGTCGACACGCTGATTCGCCGGACGCGCAACCAGTCGAATCCGCAGTTCGCCCACCTCGTGAAAGTGGATGCCTGGTGGGTGCCGCTGGTGACCCTGACGATAGCGCCGAACCAATGAACGGCGAGGTTGCCAGAAGCCGGGGAAGGTGGCTCCGGCGTTATCCACACCACGCGCTGCACGTCGGTTGGGCGCGTGCCGTCGTCGGGGAAGCGCTGTTTCGAGTTGCGCGCCTACGGTTGGCGGGAGGACAAGCGAAAGCGTCCGGATGACGTGAAGGTTGAAGCCCAGCCGGATCGCGCGCGCGAATTCGAGGACGGCGAGAGCCAGCTTCGATATGAAGGCATTGCTGGAACGACGTCCATCGACCCGGTTCAAGAATGTCGGTCTGTTCGCCGTGACCTGGAAATGGTTGCCAGGCCATTCACAGAACCAGCCGCCCGTTGGCCAGATATCCCGCCTGGCTCAAGCGGGCGACGGTCGGCAACAGGTTCAGGCCGCAGCGATCACGCCACTGCTCGGCACGCTGCCGTAGTTCGTCGGCGGTCACATCCACGGGATCGCCTGCGGTGGCGAAGGCGATGGTATTGCCGGTATCGCAGGACGGGAAAACCAGCGAGCGGCCGTCGAAGGCTTGCGTGATGCGTTCGGCACTGAGCTCGAAACCGCGTTCGCGACCGAGCAGATTGATCGCCAAAAGTCCTTGCGCGCTCAACCGCGCACGACAAGCCTGATAGAACGGTCGCGTATCGAGAACACCGGCGCGGGCGTGTTCATCGAATCCGTCGACCAGGATATAGTCGAAAGAGCTGTCACCTTGACGCATGAAGTCGGCGCCATCGTCGAGCACCACCCGCAAGCGCAAGGGATCGTTCGGCAGACGGAAATGCAGGCGGGCGACGATTTCGACCTGCGGGTCGATTTCGACGACCGTGATCCGGGTCATCGGCAGATAGTGATAAATGAATTTGGCCAGCGAACCGGCGCCCAGGCCGATCAGCAAGGCCTCGCGTGGCCAGGGCGGCTCACGCAGGAGCACGCCGGCCATCATTTCGCGGGTATACAGCAGTTCGAGAGCGTTCGGCGTGCGAATGCGCATCGCTCCCTGAATCCAGTCCGACGAGAAGTGCAAGTAGCGGACGCCCGACTTTTCACTGACTTCGATCGATTTGCGAGGCATCAGCTTACCTGGCAGGAATGTGCTCAGCAAACGGCGGAACACCTCCCTCAGCGGGCGGTTTGAGCGACGAAGGTGGCGGTCGGGCAATCGCTGATCCGTCAGAAGGAACGGTCGGTTGACGACCGACGCCAATACCGTTCGGCATGGTCTCGCTCACCGCGCATCGTCGACCGTAAAAGTGGAGCGCAACGGTTGCGCCTGTCGCATGCCGCGGAAACGGTCGACGATCTGCCGCGTCGCCATCGACGTCCTCTCGACCAGTCCAGGATTGTCGCCAGCCAGCCAGTGCAGAGCGATCGCGTCGTCATCCGCTCGCGGATTGCCGACGGCCGCCGCCCAGAAAACGTGGTGGCAATGAGTTGCCGAGTGGTGTTGAAAAAGAAAAAGCAGCGAGTCGGCCGTCAGACCGGTCTCCTCGACCAGTTCCCGTTCGGCGGCCCGCAGCCGTGTTTCTCCCGGTTGGATGCCGCCACCCGGCAACAACAACAAGCCGGCACGGCTTTCGACCAACAGGATCTGTTGATCGATTTCGACGATCACTGTCGCCCGCTGACGTTTCATGTCCGTGCCGCCACGCGGCTCGAGGCGCCATCGTCGTCGATCCGCGGGAAGCGATCGGCAACCCTGGCCACCGCTTCGTCGAGCGTCGTCGCGGCTTGGCAGGCGTACAGGCAACAGGCCAGTTGCCGGGCCAGCGGCGGGGGTAGCGGCAAGTCGCCAGCGAACACCTGCTTCATCCACAGGACGGTGCGGTCTACCGTGGCAGTTTCCGGCAACACCGGCAGGACGCGCAGGCTGTGCGCTTGGGGCGGGCAAAGCGTTTCGACGATGCCGTCGCGCAGGTAGTCGATGGCCGGGCAGCGTTTCGGATTGGCGAACGCTTCGCCTTCGCTTGCCCGCAGCAACAGCGCCCGCCGGCCGAGCCGCGACAACACCTCGCGCATGCTCACCAGATAATCAGGGTGCGTCGCCGCCGTCAGCAGCAGCCCTTGCGCGGCGAAAGGATCGATCATCTTAACCAGGCTGTGCGCCGCATTACGCAGGCCCAACCGACGACGCAAGGCCAATTGCCCAGCCAGACCTGGCATCCACGACGACAACGGCAGATACGCCAGGCGTCGTTCAGCGAGCCGCTGTTGGGCCTGCGCCAGAGTACGGCAGCTCGGCTCGCCCCAGGCGCTCAGGATCTGTCCGCTGGTGACCCGCCCGAACGAATCGTCATCGTCGTCCGGGCCATGCAGCAGCACCGACACCCCCAGCCGCTGCAGGGCCAGGGCGACGAACGGCGTCAGATTGGCCGCTCGTCGCGCACCATTGTAAGTCGGGATGACCACCGGCCGACCGCAGCCGGATGGTCGAGGCATCGATGGCAGACGTTCGCTGATCGCCAGCAGAAAACCAGTCATTTCTTCGTTGGATTCGGTTTTCATCCGGAGGGCGATCAGGATCGCACCCAGCTCAAGCTCGCCAATCCGGCCATCGAGCATCGCGCCATAGAGTGATTTGGCTTCCTCGCTGGTCAGGGAACGCGCGCCGGTCGCGCCACGCCCGATTTCTCTGATCAGAGAGCTGCAATCCATCGCGCTGTTTCCACTCCCGCTCTGCCGGCCGGTCATCAGTATTCCTTTTTCATCGGCCATGTCCGCCCTCGTCCCAGTCGCCAACCGTCACGCCAGACGATTGGCGACCGAGAGGCCGGCCAGATAGAGGTCGTCCTGCGTCAATTGCCGCCAGTCCTTCGCCGGGCCGACCGGCACCAGCCGTTGCACGCGCTGGCCACGGCGAGGATCGGCCCGCGGTTGCCAGCGCTGCAGCACCTCCGCCACCGCCGCCGGCGAATTGCAGACCAGCAACATGTCGCAACCTGCTTCCCACGCCGCCGCGCAACGATCGACGACATCACCGGCGACGCCGGCGGCGGCCATCGACAAGTCGTCGCTGAAAATCACGCCATTGAATCGCAGATCCTCGCGCAACAGACGGTGCCAGACTGGCGAGAATCCCGCCGGCCGGTGGTCGACCCGGCGGTAGATGACGTGTGCCGGCATCACCGCGTCCAGCGGCAGGTGGCGGTAGGGCAGCATGTCCGGTGCCAGTTCGTCGAGCGTACGCTCGTCCACCGGCAGGTCGACGTGTGAATCGGCTTCGACCCAGCCGTGTCCCGGAAAATGCTTGCCGCAGGCGGCCAGACCGGCGCGGCGCAGCCCGTCGATCAGCGCTCCGGCCAGCGCGACGACGACCATCGGGTCGTGATGGAAGGCGCGATCGCCGATGACACGGCTGCGGCCCCAGTCGAGGTCGAGCACCGGCGTGAAGGAAAGATCGACGCCGCTGGCGCGCAGTTCGGCGGCCAGGATGTAGCCCAGTGCGCTGGCGTTCTGCAGCGCCTCCTCGGGGGAGCGCTGCCAACACTCGCCAAGACGGCGCATCGGCGGTACGGCGGTGAAACCTTCGCGACAGCGCTGCACGCGGCCGCCTTCGTGATCGATAGCAATCGGCAGCGCCGGCGAACGCACAGCATGCACTTCGCGGGTCAGCCGCGCCAGTTGCTGTGGGGAGGCATAATTGCGCGCGAAAAGAATCACTCCGCCGACCAGCGGATGGCTCAGTCGCCGACGCTCGTCATCGCTCAGTTCCAGACCGGCCAAATCGATCATCAACGGGCCTAACGGCAATTCCATGGGCGTATTCATGATGTTTCCAGAACCACGAAGGCGACGGCGTAAGCGCGTTCGTCGCTGATCGTCAGGTGGGCTTGCAAGCGGCGGTGCTCGAGCCAGTCGGCGAGCGGTGGCGCAAAAACAAAGGCGGGCCGACCACGGGCATCGTGAATGACGGCGCTGTTGGTCAGCGTCGCCGGCGGCGAAACACCAATCCCTAGCGCTTTGCCCAACGCTTCCTTGGCGGCGAAACGCTTGGCGAGGAAACGACCCGGGTCGTTCAGTTCGCCGAGACGGGCAAATTCGTCGCGCTCGCCCGGTGCTAGCAACCGTTCCAGCGCACGCCGTCCATGGCGTTGGTAGAACTTGTCGAGACGCTCGATGGCGACGATGTCGGCACCGATCCCGGCGATGCTCATGATCGCGCCACCGCCTGCGCCTCGCGCAGCAGGCGTTTCATTTCGCGCACCGCTTCGCGCAGGCCCACGAATACCGCCCGGCTGATGATCGCGTGGCCGATATGCAATTCGCGAATGCCGGGCAGTTGCGCCACCGGCTGAACATTGAAGTAATTGAGCGCATGACCGGCGTTGAAACGCATCCCCAACTGCCGGATCAGTTCGCCAGCCTGACGGATTTTGCCTAGTTGCGCGATGACCGCCGGACTCTCGGCATCGCGACCTTGACTATAGAAGGCGTGCGCGTACGGACCGGTATGGATTTCGCAAACCCGGGCGCCAATGCGCGCCGCAGCGCGGACCTGCGTGTCGTCGGCGTCGATGAACACGCTGGTGACAATGCCGCTGTCGGCCAGTCGGGCGACCACGGCCGCCAGGCGCTGCTCCTGGACGACGATGTCCAGCCCCCCTTCGGTGGTCACTTCGTGCCGGCCTTCCGGAACCAGCATCGCCATCTGCGGCTTGATCCGGCAGGCAATGTCCACCATTTCGTCGGTCGCCGCCATTTCGAGATTGAGCTTGATTTGCGCCAGCGCGTGCAGCTTCTCGACATCGGCGTCCTGGATATGCCTTCGGTCTTCCCGCAGATGGATGGTGATTCCATCGGCGCCGCCGAGATGCGCTTCGACGGCCGCCCAGACCGGGTCGGGTTCGTAAGTGGCCCGGGCTTGGCGTATGGTGGCCACATGGTCGATATTGACACCGAGTTCGATCATGACAATTCTTGTAACTCCCTGAAAATCCGGCGGCTGGCCAGCGCTTTGCCGCCGGTGTAGTGGCCGATCAGGACGCGCATCAATTGCTTGGCCTCGGCCAGCGAACGCGGATCGGAAAAATCGGCGCGCGCCAGATCGGTCAGGGTGCGACCGCTGACCGCCAGCGGCGAGGCGCCGGCAGCGGCCAGCCGTACCGGCCCGCGTTCGATTTCATAGGCGTAAGCCGCCTGTTCATCGACCGGCTGGCCGTCGACATCGGTGGCCAGTGTCAGGCCGTAGCCCAGTTCCTGCAACAGCGCACGCTCGAAACAGCGCAGATCGCTTTCATGCGCGCCGCCGGCAAAGCGACGCAAGGTTTCGCCGTAGATCGCGAACAGATGGCTGTGCGGATCCTGGCGCGGCAACAGGTTGATCAGCAATTCATTGAGGTAGTAACCGCAAAACAGGGCCTTGCCGGAGAGCGGCGCTTGTCCGCCTTGCCACTCGGCCCGGATCAGGGTGTGCACTTCGCCGCGTCCGGCCCAGCCGACTTCGAGCGGTTGAAACGCCTGCAAAATCCCGCGCATCAGTGAACGCGGCCGACGGGCGCCGCGCGCCAGCACCGCCACCCGGCCATGATCGCGCGAGAAGAGGTCGATGAGCAAACTCGTTTCACTGTAAGGATGGGCATGCAGCACGAAAGCCGGTTGACCATCCACCTTGGCCCGCTGAGTCATCCGCCGTTCCGTCCGTCAGCCATCGCACCCCGGCCGTCGGCTAGTCGTAGCCGAGGGTCTTGAGCAGACGCTGGTCGTCGGCCCAGCCGGATTTGACTTTGACGAAAATTTCCAGAAACACCGGTCCGCCGAAGACCCGTTCCA
>JAEUOJ010000202.1 GCA_016789495.1 Accumulibacter sp.
AGGTGCGGCAAAACCTGGCCATAGGACTTCCACCTATGAAGTAACGCGCCATGCCCGGCGCACACGTTCGCCATGCACCGGCTCCTCGCGTCGTCCGGGTGGCCCTTCGCCGCTGCCTACATCCGCTTTACCGCCAATTCCCCGAACTCCGGCGTGAATACCGACTGTGGCATCTTCATGTCTCGTACCGCTCCTGAAGTGACTCAATTTTTCGTCACCTTTGGAAAACGAAAATTCGGGGAAAGCTCAATCCGTCGCTTTCCTTGAAAATACCCCACCATCCTGTAGTCTGAATACGTGGTGTCTGTCTAAGCATTGGCGCTGTTCGCCGTCGTTGGCGACACCATCGATCGATGCCGACCGAGGACCCGCCGACAAATCTCTCGGCTTCACACAGAGCATGGTTGTCTGGCGTTACTCACGTCACCTAACCCGTCGAGCCCCGCCGAGCACATCGCCGACAACCCGAAACGAGCTGACGAAGACACCGTATGCACAGTGATTTTCAGCCTCCACGACTGCCGGCGGGCGTAACGGTCGCATATTCCGGCAAACTTGGCTCGGGCACTCAATGAGCAGTTCAGCTTCCTCCGCACCGGAACTCGGCCCAACGCCGGGAAATGTCGCGCTGGCCACAGACCAAGAGGAGTGGTTTGGCCACTGGCGATCCCTGCCACGCATTCTGTTGCCGCTGCTGGCTATCCTGCTACTGACCTTTCTCGGCGTCGGCACGCTGCTTTGGCAACAGCAGCAGCAACACCTGACGCAGGAAACCGCAGCGCGGAACGAATCGGCCATTCATGCGTTCCGCTTCGGCCTGGCCAGCCAGGCATCCGCGATGTCCATCGCGGTCAGGTCCATCACCGACCACCCTGGTGTCCGCCAGGCTATCGCGGAACGCGACATGGCGGCGCAGGTGACCGCTTGGCAAACGATGTTTCTGAGCATGCACCGGGAACATGGGATATGCCATCTTGAGTTCTTCGACCGCGACGGTATTTCGCTGGCGCGGATGATGCCGCCAGGGAGCAGCACCAGCAGCGGCGCCTTCACGCGACAGGAAACGGCCAGAACCGGAAAGATGCGCTCCGGCCTGGAACTCGGCATTGATGGAAAATTTGTCTTATGGGTCGCAGAACCAGTTTTCCGCGACGACACGCTGATCGGTTACGTGCAGATCGGCAAGAACATCGAGGATGTCTTCCGCGCCCAGAACACCTTGCGCACCGAGGTGGCTGTCCTGGTGAAAAAGCAGTACATCGATCGACAAGCCTGGGGAAAGACGATGGCTCTGCTCGACCGGCCAGCGCATTGGGATCGCTTGGCATCCTCGGTGGTCACTTACACTTCGCAAGATTTCCTGCACGACATCGCCGTCCTCAGCGAAATCGATGCCGCCGGGTCGACGACCGACTGGTTCGGTAAACCGTTCGCCCTGGCAGACCGCAATTGGCTCCTGTCAGGGACCGCTTTGCAGGATAGCCGCGGCCGCGCTGTCGGCGATCTGCTGGTGTTGGCCGATATCACGCCCGAAAACCAGGCCTTCGCGCGCTTGATGTATATTGGCTGTGGCGCCGGTGGCCTATTGCTGGCCCTCCTGTCCGGCTACATCCTACTGCTGTTGCGGTATAGCCGGGAGCGGCATACAGCCCGGCAAGAAGCACTCGGCGAACTCCTCAAATTCCACCAGGATCTGATCGACGCGGTGCCCTCGCCGCTGTTCTACAAGGACACCGAGGGGCGCTATGTGGGTGGCAACCGAGCCTTCGAGAGTTACCTCGGCATGTCGCGCGAAGAGTTCGTCGGCAAGACCGTCTTCGACATCGCGCCGCGCGAACAGGCGGACGTTTACGCCGCGGCCGACCGTGCCCTGTTCGACAATCCAGGCGTGCAAATTTATCAGGGCCAGCTGGTCTATGCTGACGGAAAGCCACGCGAAGTGATTTTCCACAAGGCCACCTATGCCGATTCTCAAGGACGGATCACCGGCATGATCGGCCTGATCTCAGATATCAGCGACAGGGTAACGGCGGAACGGGCAATGGCCGAATCGCGCACCCTGCTGCTCACCGTCCTCGACACCGTCCCGGCGCGAGTGTATTGGAAAGACCGCCAACTTCGTTATCTGGGGTGTAACAAGGTCTTCGCCGCCGATCTCGGCGTCACCGGCGCGGAAGATGTGATCGGCAAGGACGACCTCGAACTGTCCCGTCTGACACCTGACGATCCGGAATGCGCCGACGAAACGGCGGTCCTCGCCAGCGGCCGGGCGCAACTGTTTGTCGAGCGCGCGCGCCATACGGCCGATGGTGCGACGACCTGGCAACGAACCTCCAAGGCGCCGCTGCTCGACGCGCAAGGGCAAGTGATCGGCCTGCTCGGCGTGCAAGAGGACATCACCGCGCGCCGACTGGCCGAGGAGAGGGTGGCCCACAACGAGTACTTGCAACGCGCGGCGATCGAGGCCATCGACGAAGCCTTCGTGGTCTTCGACGGCGAGGATCGCCTGGTTTTCTGCAATCAGAAATACCGTTCCATGCACGCGGTCATCGACGACCGGATCGTCCCGGGCGCGACCTTCGATGATCTTCTGGAAGCATTTGCCCAGCGCAGCATGCTCCACCAACTCCCCGACCATGGCGCCGAATGGCTGGCCGCGCGTCGGCAGGCCCATCGTCTGGCCAAAGGCCACTTCATCCGACGCCTCGATGATGGACGCTGGCTGCGCATTGTCGAGCGCAAGGCAGTGGATGGACACACTGTCGGCTTCTACGTCGATATCACCGAACTGCAGCGCGCGCGCGAGGCCGCCGAGGCGGCCAGCGCAGTGAAGAGCACGTTCCTGGCCAGCATGAGTCACGAACTGCGTACCCCGATGAATGGCGTTCTCGGCATGCTTGAACTGGTCGGTGACAGCGCCCTGAACGCCGAACAGCGCGACTGCATCGAAACGGCGCAGAACTCGGCGCGGATGTTGCTGACCCTGCTCAACGAAATCCTCGATTTCTCGAAGATCGAAGCTGGCCGGATGGATCTGGAAGAAATCCATTTCGCGCCGCGTCGGCTGGTCGGCGAAACCGTGCGTGCCCTGATCGAGGTCGCGCGCGGCAAGGCGCTCGACCTCGATGTCCGCATCGACGACGCCGTTCCGGCCTGCGTGATCGGCGATCCGACCCGGTTGCGCCAGATCATCACCAATCTGCTCGGCAATGCGCTCAAATTCACCGAACGCGGCCGTATCGCCGTCGACGTCACCATCGGCGACAGCAACGCGGAAGCCTTGCTTCTCGCGCTCAGTGTCAGCGACACCGGCATCGGCATCCCGACCGAGAAACAACAAACGATTTTCGACCCCTTCTCGCAAGCCGATGCGTGGACCACCCGTCGCCATGGTGGCACCGGTCTCGGCCTGGCGATCTGCAGACGCCTAGTCGAGCTGATGCACGGCACGATCACCGTCGAGAGTCAGGTCGGACAAGGCAGCGTGTTCCGGTTTACCGCCCGTGTGGGCCGCAGCGACGAAGTCTTGCCGGAAGAACCGGCGACGACATCGGCGACCGGCGAACTGGTCGCCGGCATGCGCGTGCTCCTCGCCGAAGACAACCCGACTAATCAGAAATTCGCCCTCGCCGTGCTCGGCAAGGCCGGTTGCCAAGTGACTCTGGCCCAAGACGGCGTCGCCGCGGTCACCGCGGCCCGGAACGGGACCTTCGATGCGATCCTGATGGACGTTCAGATGCCGAACATGGACGGCTTTGCGGCGACGCGCGCGATCCGCGATCTCGGCCTGACGACACCGATCATCGGCCTGACATCGCACGCCATGAAAGGCTTTCGCGAAGAATGCCTGGCCATCGGTATGGACGATTACCTCTCGAAACCGGTCCGCGGCCGCGACCTGCGCGCCAAACTGGCGGAAATCCAGAACCGGGCCGCGCAGCCGACGTTGTCCACAGCCCACTGTGTCGTCGCCCAGCCGTCACTCGCCGACACCGCGCCAATCCTCGATACCACCCTGGCGCTGGAAATCATGGACGGCGATGTCGACAACATGCGGATGATGATGACGATCGTCCGCGATCAGATCGCCCCGGATCGCCAGGTGATTCTCGAGGCCATCTCCGCCGGCGATGCGGCGCTGCTCAGGAGAGCCGCCCATCGCCTCAAAGGTAGCCTGGGTCAGATTGGCGCATTGGCCGCGCATGCGGTCTGCGCCGAGCTCGAAGCCGCCGCGCACGACGCGGATGTCGCGCGCAGTCACGCCCTGCTGCCGCGACTTGAAGATGAACTCCGCCGACTGGAGTCGGCGATTGCAGGCTACTTCGCTGGCGGCACCGCCGCCGATCAAGCAGGCCTGCCCGCCGCTCCAGGTGGCGATGATTTGATGATTGGATGTCAGGAGTAAGCCATGAATGACGAATACACAATTTTTGTCGTCGATGATGTTGAAGCCGGCCGACGGATGGTCGCTGCGGTACTCGCAGAAGGCAATGCCATCGAAACCTTTCCCTCGGCGGCGGACTGCCTGGCGCGGCTGGCGAGCAAGGTCCCCGACCTCTTCCTGCTCGATGTCGACATGCCCGAAATGGACGGCTACACCCTGTGCCGGCAGCTTAAGGCCGACAGCGCGACGAGTCGCGTGCCAGTGATCTTCATTTCCGCCCTGGCCGACCTCGACTCCTGCCTCGCCGGCTACGACGCCGGTGGTGACGACTTCATCGTCAAACCCTTCAAGGCCGCGCAACTCAAGCAAAAGGTTGCCGTCCTGCGACGAACCGCCGAGGGAAAAGTCGCCCTCGAAGAACAGCTCGCCGCTTCCGACACCCTTGCCAACCTAGTGCTGTCCAATCTTGACGAATACGCGGTGCTGATTCGTTTCCTGCGTACCCTCAATGGCCTGGAAAATTATCGTCAGGTCGCCGACGAAATGTTGACCATGTTGCGCGCCTTCGGCCTCGACGGCGCGGTGCAGTTCCACCTGCCGGACTTCGAACTGACGCTCAGCGCCGCCGGTGAATCGCGACCGGTCGAAGTGTCGATCTTTCAGTTGCTGCGTTCGATGGAAACATTGGTGGCCTACAAGAATCGACTGGCGGTCAATTTCTCGCGCGCCTCGCTGCTGGTCAACAACATGCCGCTCGACGACGCGGAGAAATGCGGCCGCCTGCGCGACCACCTGGCAATCGCCGTCGAAACCGCCGACGCCAAGCTGGCGGCGATGCGCAACCGCGCAGAAAATCTCGCCACCAAGGAAGACATCGCGGCGCTGCTGCGGACCGTCAGCCGCACCGTCCATCAGTTCAGCGAAAAATACGAAACCGCGCGCTACGCCAGTTCGGAAACGGTGCGCCTGCTGCTAGCCGAACTGGACATGCTGCTGGACAGTCTGTGTCTTTCGGAAAACTTGGAGAACAGCATTCGCCAGGTGATCCGCACGCGCACCGACCAGTTGATCGACGCGTTCGATTTCAGCACCGACACCGAAAAGACACTGCTCAACGTCTCGCAACGACTGGCGCAGGTACTCGATCCGACGGCAGGCGCGCCGACCGTGAACGCCCACTAAGGGGATGCTCACCATCTACCCCCGGGCAACCGACTTGTGTCCACGACGCCGGATGAACGGCAACAGACGATCAATGACTCCCGGCCGCACGAACATCATGAAATGGAATCGACCGTGAGTCGACCAGTGCCATCCGCAAGGAGTGCACCGTGCAGTCTGCCGGGCAAGCGCCTTCAGCGGGAGAAACCCACGGGTTCGATAGCAGCGGTCCGCTGGGCGGCGGCTCCTTTTGACGCGACGACCATCCCAGGGGAGCGCTGGTCCGCGGTGGTGAAAAACGCCGCGCGGATCACCGGCTCCGAATTCGTTCTTCAGGTGATTTGTGGCGCACCGGGTTCGCTGCCGGGCAGCGGGCGCTAATCATGTCGTCGTCGTACAGACAATGCCCTAAGTGCGGACAGATACTGCCAAAGGCGATGCCCGCCAGCGCTCAATGCCCCGCTTGCGGCATCTATTTTTTCAAGTGGGGGCAGTCACCCGCCAGACGCGACAAGATGCCGAAGCCCGATAAAGACGGCCTGCTGCAAAGCCTGTTGATGCCCAGACCGAAAATGGATACACCGACTTTCTATGGCCGATGTATCACTTTCATCTTGCTTGCCTGGTGGAGTTGGACCCTGATCGGCTACGACTATCGTGATGGCGGGATGTTCGATTCGTTCATGCACAACATTCTGCTGCCCATCCATGAGGCAGGTCATGTGTTTCTGATTCCATTTGGCAAGTTCATGACCATTCTCGGTGGCAGCCTGTTGCAGCTTCTGCTACCGTTTGGCATCGCGGTCGCCTTCGTAGTCAAGTACCGTGACAATTTTGCCGCGGCAATTTGCCTGTGGTGGACCGGTGTTAGCCTGTTGGACCTGGCGCCTTACATCTACGATTCACTGCACCCGCAACTCACCATGCTGGGCGGGCATACCGGTGAAAATGGGCCGCATGACTGGATCTATCTGCTCGAAGTGTTCGGGCAGTTGCATAGAGCGCAGCAATGGGGTGCAACGGCCCACACCTTCGCGACCCTGCTGACGTTGCTTGCCTTGGGATGGGCGGTGCTCATTCTGCGCCGGCAAAAACAGGCGCTCGATGCGTAAGGAAGAGCAACGCTGCCGAACAACTCGTCGCCACCAAACCCGGCCTGCGCCCTCGCAACCGAAACAGTCCTATGCAAACAAGATCCTGATGTGGCGGCGTAACTTGTCTTCGCCCTCAAACACTTTGAATTTGTCTGAAAGAGACGCTCCGATGCATGTCGACATGAATGGCATGGCGAGCCCATGCACTCGCCCGGATTTAAACCGGACTACCTCTCCGTCGGCGCATTATCCCGGCGCTTACCCTTTCCGCTGATCGTGTTGTCGAACTTCTTGAGTCGGCCTTGAAAGGCGATGCAGACGAAATATCGGACGAGGCGCATGTACGAAGCGACCGTAAAATTTAACGTCCTTTAGCAGAGGAAAGGCGACGGTTGCCGCTTGAAGCGGTCGAGGGAGCGTTCTGGCCGATTTCTCGTTATTGAATATCGCGCTCAGGTGACGGGCCGACCGGACAAAGCTCAAAACCGCTCCCGCGGTCATCCTAACGCATCACCAGGATCTCCCCTTACGCGGCCGGTATTTCGACCATTGACAGCGTCCGGGATCCGATCGATTTGCCCCTGTTGCGCCCATCGAGGTTTCATGGCCTTCACTGCCAATAGTGCGGATTTCCGAAGGAATGTTTCAAGTGGTCGATGAATAGCCGGACGCGCAACGGCAGATGGCGGCGCTCCGGAAAGACCGCATAGATCCCGACCGGCGGCGCGGCATAGTCGTCGAGCACCGACACCAGCCGGCCTTGGCGAAGGTCCTCTCCCACCTCCCAAAATGAGCGCCAGGCCAGTCCTTTGCCGGCCAGCGCCCAATGGTGCAATACCGCGCCGTCGTTGCACTCGAAACTGCCGGAGACCTTGTAGTTGATCACTTCCCCGCCCGGGCTTTGACGCAAGGCCCACCCACGTTGTTGACCCAAGGACAGGCAGTTATGAGCGGATAACTGCGCAGGGGTTTGTGGAGCCTTATAACGCTGGAGATAGCTTGGACTGGCAACCACCAGACGGCGCATCTCACCTAGCTTATTGCTCGCCAGCGTCGAATCGGCCATTTCGCCGATCCTTACCGCACAATCGACGCCTTCATTGACCAGATCGACCAGCCGGTCGGTCAGATCCAGGCGCACCGAGACATCCGGGTTGGCGTCCATGAAACCGCCGACCAGCGGCGCGACGTGACGACGACCGAAGCCCGCCGGTGCTGACACTTTCAAATGCCCGTTGGCGCGGATCCCGCCGAGCGAGACCGCCGCTTCGGCATTCGCCAGATCATTGAGAACCCGCTGGCAATCTTCGAGAAAGGCCTGCCCTTCGAAAGTCAGCGACAGTTTTCGGGTGGTTCGCAGCAGTAAGCGGACTCCCAGTCGTGCTTCCAGGGCGTCCAGCCGTCGGCCGATCACCGCCGGCGTCACGCCTTCAAGCTGCGCCGCCGCGGACAGGCTGCCGCGACTGGCCGAATTGACGAAAGCCACTAATTGTTTCAGTTGATCCATGAACTATTCGATACTAATCGTCAAAGATAATTTGATTTCAATCGCTCTTATATTTCAATACGGCATTTAATACAATCTTCCCGTCAACTCATCACCTTGCCCAGGAGTCACGCATGAACCTCGAACTACCCGCCGGCATGCAGATCAATGCCCCGATCAAGCCCGATTACCTCTCCATCCTGACGATTGACGCCCTCGAACTGGTCGCCAAATTGCATCGAGCTTTTGAAGGCCGTCGCCAGGAATTGCTTCGCGCGCGTAAGGATCGTCAGGCGCGTATCGATGCCGGTGAAATGCCCGATTTCCTGCCGGAAACAAAGCATATCCGCGAAGGTGATTGGAAGATTTCGCCTTTACCCAAGGCGCTCGAACGCCGGCGGACGGAAATCACCGGCCCGGTGGAAGCGAAAATGATCATCAATGCCTTCAATTCCGGCGCCGATTCCTACATGACCGATTTCGAGGATTCGAACAGCCCGAAATGGGACAATCAGCTCCAGGGTCAGGTGAATCTGTACCGGGCGATTCGTCGGCAGTTGTCTTTCATCAATGAAGCCGGCAAAGAATATTCGCTCAACGAGCAGATCGCCACCTTGCAGATTCGCCCGCGCGGCTGGCACCTCGACGAGAAGCACGTCACCGTCGATGGTCAGCGGGTTTCCGGCGGCATCTTCGATTTCGCGTTGGTGCTATTCCATAACGCCAAGGAACAGATCGCTCGCGGCGCCGGCCCGTTCTTCTATCTGCCGAAGATGGAATCGCACCTCGAAGCGCGCCTGTGGAACGACATCTTCATCATGGCTCAGGAGCACATCGGCCTGCCGCGTGGCACGATCAAGGCGACGGTGCTGGTCGAGACGATTCTGGCAACCTTCGAGATGGAGGAAATTCTCTATGAATTGCGCGAGCACTCGGCGGGGCTGAATGCCGGTCGCTGGGACTATATTTTCTCGTGCATCAAAAAATTCAAGAAAAACGCCGATTTTTGTCTGGCCAATCGCGGCGCGATCACCATGGAAGTGCCGTTCATGCGCAGTTATGCCCTGCAACTGGTGAAGATCTGCCACAAACGCGGCGCGCCGGCGATGGGCGGGATGAGCGCGCTGATTCCGATCAAGAACGATCCGGTGGCCAACGAGAAAGCGCTCGCCGGGATCCGGCATGACAAGGCGCGCGACGCCAACGACGGCTTTGACGGCGGCTGGGTCGCCCATCCCGGACTGGTGTCGATCGCCGCCGAAGAATTTCAGAAGGTACTCGGTGATCGCCCGAATCAATGGGAAAAGCAGCGCGATGAAGTGTTCACCGCCGCCGATTTCCTCAACTTCCAGCCTTCACAGCCGATCACCGAAGCCGGTCTGCGTAACAACATCAACGTCGGCATCCACTACTTGGGCAGTTGGCTGGCCGGCAACGGTTGTGTGCCGATCCACAATCTGATGGAAGACGCCGCCACCGCCGAAATCTCCCGTTCGCAAGTCTGGCAGTGGGTGGTCTCTGCCAAAGGAATCCTCGACGATGGCCGCAAGGTGACCGCCGAAATGGTTCGTGGCATGATCAGCGAAGAACTGGAGAAGGTCAAACAGACCGTGCTCGCCCAGGGCGAGGATGCCGCGACCTATTATCAAGCGGCGGTGATTTTCGACAAGATGTCATTGACCCCGGACTACCCGGAGTTTCTGACCCTGCCGTTGTACGAGGCGATGGACTGAGTCGCCGATCGGCTTCGCTTCGCTCGGCTCATCGGTTGGATTGGATGGGTCGACGCGAAGTAAGTGGAGAAGGACGCACTTTTTCACAGAGTTCAAGCGTATAGGGTGTGCTTTCCGAGCCTGAAACCAGGGAAAAGCCACTGTCATCCAGGGCGTAGCGCCCAGCGGTCAAGTCCGACGAGCAGCGGCGTTCGGTTGGTGCGCTAGCCGACCCAGCGCCGTGCGTTGCGAAACATCCGCATCCACGGCGACTCGTCCCGGCCGTGTCGCCGCCATTCGTCGGGATGCCAGGACATCTGGACGCAGCGGAAGACGCGTTCGGGATGCGGCATGAGAATGGTGAAGCGGCCGTCCGCGGTCGTCAGGCCGGTGATGCCGCCGGGGGAACCGTTGGGATTGTGCGGGTAGATTTCGCTAGGCCGACCTTGCGAGTCGATATGATGCAAGGCGACCAAGGCGCGAGATTGCTGTTCGGCGTCGCTGAAAACCGCCCGCCCCTCACCGTGTGAGACGACCACCGGCAAACGGCTGCCGGCCATCCCGCTGAAGAAGATCGACGGCGAATCGGCGATTTCCACCATCGACAAACGGGCTTCGAACTGCTCGACCCGGTTGCGCTCGAAACGCGGCCAGGCCTCGGCGCCAGGAATCATCGTTTTCAGCGCGCTCATCATCTGACAGCCGTTACACACGCCGAGGGCAAAGGTGTCCGGACGCGCGAAAAAGGCGGTGAACTCGGCACGGACGCGCGGGTTGAAGAGGATCGTTTTCGCCCAGCCTTGCCCGGCACCGAGCACATCACCATAGGAGAAGCCGCCACAAGCGACGGCCCCCTGGAAATCAGCAAGCGCGACACGGCCGGCAAGCAGGTCGCTCATATGGACATCGACTGCGGCAAAACCGGCACGGTCGAAAGCGGCGGCCATTTCGACGTGACCGTTGACCCCTTGTTCGCGCAGGATCGCCACCCGCGGACGAGCGCCACGGCTGATTGATGGGACAAGCTCATCGTCGAACGGATCGAAGGTCAGCGTTGCCGACAGGCCGCGGTCGCTGGCGTCGAGCAAGCGATCGAATTCCTGTTGGGCGCATTCTGGGTGATCGCGCAGTCGCTGCAAGTGGTAACTGGTTTCCGACCAGGCACGTTGCAATTCGATGCGCGATTCGTCGAAGACCGCCTTGGCGTTGCGGATGATCCGCAGCCGATCCCAGGGATTCGGCGCGCCAATGAACTGCGTACAGGCGCCGAGACCGGCGGCACGCAGAACGTTCATCACCGCCTGACGGTCGGTACGGCGAATTTGGATCACGGCGCCCAATTCTTCGTTGAACAGCGCGCGGATCAGCATTTCGAACGACCGCCCCCCCAGCAGGTTCGGTCGCTTCTCGTTGCCGTCGACATCGTTGATCAACGGGTCGTAGCACAGTCCGTCGGTATCGATCGAAACGCCACAATGCGCTGCGAAAGCCATTTCGCAGACGGTCGAGAACAAACCGCCATCTGAACGGTCATGGTAAGCCAACAACTGGTCGGCGGCGGCGAGCTGACGAATGGCGCCGAAAAAGGCTGTCAGACGGTTGGGTTGGTCAACGTCCGGCGCATCGTCGCCGGTGGCGTTGTAAACCTGCGCCAACGCCGAGCCCCCGAGCCGGTTGCGGCCCTGGCCGAGGTCGATCAGCAGCAAATCACTGTCACCCGCGTCGAGCACCAGTTGCGGGGTCAAGGTGCGTCGGGCGTCGCCTACGCGGGCGAAACTGGTCACGATCAGCGACAGCGGCGAAACCACTTCCCGGCGATGACCGCCGGCGTCCTGCCAGGCGGTGCGCATCGACAGCGAATCCTTGCCCACCGGAATCGAGACACCAAGGTGCTGACAGAGATCGGAGACGGCGCGAACGGTCTCGAACAGCCGGGCGTCCTCGCCGGAGACTCCGGCGGCGGCCATCCAGTTGGCCGACAACTTGACCTCAGCAAGGGCGGCGACATCGGCGGCGGCGAGATTGGTCAACGCTTCGCCGACGGCCATCCGCCCGGACGCCGGCGCGTCGATCACCGCCACCGGCGTCCGCTCACCGAGCGCGAAGGCGGTGCCGAGGTAGCCTTCAAACGACATCAGCGTCACCGCCACGTCGGCGCACGCCACCTGCCAGGGACCGACCATTTGGTCACGGGCGGTCAACCCGCCGACGCTGCGGTCGCCGATAGTGATCAGAAAGCGTTTATCGGCGACTGCCGGCAAGCGCAGGACCCGGTAAGCGGCCTCGCGAAGTTCGACCGACGTGGCGTCGAAAGACCGCCCCACTGCCGGACGGCGCGTCACATCACGCGTCAAGCGTGGCGGTTTACCAAGCAGGGCGGCCATGTCCATGTCCACTGGCCGGTTGCCGAAATGACGATCTTCCACCAGCAGGCGCTGGTCATCGGTCGTGGTACCGACGACGGCGAACGGGCAGCGTTCCCGTTCGCAAAGCAGGGCGAATTCCTCGAGTCGTTCCGGGGCGATCGCCAGTACGTAACGTTCCTGTGCCTCGTTGCACCAAATTTCGGCCGGCGACATGCCCGGCTCCTCGATCGGTACCTCGCGCAGTTCGAAGCGTGCCCCGCTACCAGCGCCGTGCGCCAGTTCGGGCAAGGCGTTGGAAATACCGCCGGCGCCGACATCGTGGATCGACAGGATCGGATTGCCATCGCCGGCCTGCCGACCATCGCCAGTGGGACAGCCCATTTGCCAGCAGCGATCGATCACTTCCTGCGCACGTCGTTGGATTTCCGGGTTGCCACGTTGCACCGACGCAAAATCGAGGTCCTCGCTATTACTGCCGGTGGTCATCGAACTGGCGGCGCCACCGCCCAGACCGATCAACATCCCGGGACCGCCCAGTTGGATCAGCCGCGTGCCGGCAGGCAGTGTCGGCGATTTCAGCGACTGGTCGGCGGCGATGTTGCCGACACCGCCGGCGATCATGATCGGTTTGTGATAGCCATGCCAGCGTTGCTGGTCGCCGTCGCCGATCACTTGTTCGAAAGTACGGAAATAGCCGGCCAGGTTCGGGCGACCGAACTCGTTATTGAACGCCGCCGCGCCAATCGGCCCGTCGAGCATGATCGACAGCGCCGAGGCGATGCGCGTCGGCCGCTGCTGTGAGGCGGTTTCACTTTCCCAAGGCTGTATCGCCTCCGGCAGGTGAAGGTTGGACACCGAAAAACCGCATAAACCGGCACGCGGTTTCGAGCCGCGACCGGTCGAGCCCTCGTCGCGGATTTCGCCGCCGGCGCCGGTCGCTGCGCCGGGAAATGGCGAAATCGCCGTCGGATGATTATGCGTCTCGACTTTCGCCAGTATGTGCGTCAACTGCTGTCGGTAGCCGTACAAGCCCTCGGCATCGGGATGGAAGCTCGTGGTCTCGCCGCCTTCGATCACCGACGAATTGTCCGCGTAGGCAACGACGGTACCTTGCGGATGGGCCCGGTGCGTCTCGCGAATCATCCCGAACAGCGTTTCTTCGCGCGGCTGACCGTCGATCAGCCACGAAGCATTGAAAATCTTGTGTCGACAATGCTCCGAATTGGCTTGCGCGAACATCATCAACTCGACATCGGTCGGGTCGCGCCGCGCCTTGATGAACAATTCAAGCAAATAATCGATTTCATCGTCGGACAACGCCAGACCCAGTTGTCGGTTGGCGTCAACCAGCGCCTCGCGACCGCATTCGCCCAGCGCGATACGACGCAAGGGCCGCGGCGGAAAATGTCGAAACAGCGTGGCCGCGTCGGCAAAATCGTCAATAACCGTTTCCAGCATCGGGTCATGGAGCAAGGCGACGATTGCAGCACGCTGTTCACGCGACAGCGGCTGGCTAACGGCCAGCCGCCAAGCGACTCCACGTTCGATACGTTCGATACCGAGCAGCCCGCTATTCCAGGCGATATCGGTCGCTTTCGACGACCAGGGCGAAATTGTTCCCAGACGAGGAGTCACCAGGAACAGTTCTCCGCGCGGCCGCTCATCAGCCAAGCGCTCTTCGAGCAATTCGCCGAGCTGCCGGCGCTCGGCGCTGGACAAGGGATTCTTGATCGCCACCAGATGCCAATACTCGGCCTCGACCACGTGTACGCCGGGAACAACGGTCCGCAGTCGACGTTCCCGTTCGTCCAGTCGAAAAGAAGAGAAAGCGGGAGTCCCGCGGAGCAGAAGGAGGTCGGCCATGATTTGGGCGGGAAGGCAAAGGAAGCGCGTGGCGGGGAGTTCAGGCAAAGCAGGGCCAGATTATAGCCGACGACCACGACGGCTCGGCCGTAGATGTCGATTGCTGTCAACCACCCCAGGTCTGGGTTCATAATCCGCGGATACTCGGCAAGCGGGCAGCCTGCGCCCCAGCTCGTTGCCTTGACGTGCTCGAGACCTTGCTCAAACCTGGAAAGACCCGGAAAAATTTGCTGCAATTTTCGGACTGGACCGCCTGTTTCACGCTCGCGGTATCCGACAGCGGATAATTCCGGCGGGCAATGCGGTTATGCTCGCGGGACCGTGGAACATCCTTCAAGGCTTGGGCAGCCGGACCCGAATTGTCCTGCACAAATATAATCCCAGCTTGTGCCGACCCTGCCGGATTCCGAAGACCAGCCCTTCATTTTCATTAACGGGTCTGTCAATGCGCATCCTTTTC
>JAEUOJ010000002.1 GCA_016789495.1 Accumulibacter sp.
GGCATCGAGCCCATGGCCTGGCTGACCGACACCCTCGAGAAACTCCCCTCCTGGCCGAACAACCGCATCGACGAGTTGCTGCCGCTCAAAAAGCCACTGTGATCCGGCGCGCCCTGGGGTGGGTGCGCTGAACGCTTACGGCCGACAATCTGCTCGCGCAGCCACATTGCATTGGCCAGCTTCAGTTTACGAAGCATACCCAGCGGACGAGCACGCCATCAGCGCCTCCACCGTCATCCCGGACTGCTTACGCCACCGGATCACCCTCTCTCGTAACAGCCGGCGTCCCTCCGGCGTCAGTTTGCGCGCATCAATCTTTTGCATCCGCAAAGCAGATCATATGCCGCTTATTTAAGGACCATATTTATAATCGGCGCGCAGGCTTACTTCCCGCTCAGCCACTCAGCCGAAGACGGCGCCACAACTCGCTGGTCAGCGAGACCTGGTTGAGGGTGTAGAAATGCAGGCCCGGCGCGCCGTGGGCCAGCAACCGTTCGCAAAGCTGCGTGACCACGTCCAGACCAAAAGAACGGATCGATTCGCGGTCGTCGGCGTAGCTTTCCAGCTTTTTGCGCATCCAGCGGGGGATCTCGGCGCCGCAATTGTCCGAAAACCGCGCCAAGTTGGCGAAGCTGGCAATCGGCATGATTCCAGGGACGATCGGCGCGGTGATTCCCGCCGCCTGGCAGGCATCGACGAACTTCACATAGGCGTCGAGATTGTAAAAGTACTGCGTGATCGCCGAATTGGCGCCGGCGTCGAGCTTGCGCTTGAACGCCAGCAGATCGTCCTCCGGACTCTTGGCTTGTGGGTGGTATTCCGGGTAGGCGGCGACTTCGATATGAAACCAGTCGCCGGTCTCTTTGCGGATGAACTCGACCAGTTCGTTGGCGTAGCGGAAAGTGCCGGGCTGGGCCATTCCTGACGGCAGGTCGCCGCGCAGGGCGACCAGATGACGGATGCCATTGGCGCGATATTGGTCGAGGATGGCGCGGATGCTCTCCGGGGTCGAGCCGATGCACGATAAATGCGGCGCCGCGCGGTGGCCCTCGGCCTGGATTTCGAGCACGGTGTTCAGGGTCCGCTCGCGGGTCGAGCCGCCGGCGCCGAAAGTCACCGAGAAAAAGCGCGGCCGCAGCAAGGCCAGCCGCGCCCGCGCCGCGCGCAGCTTCTCGGCGCCTTCCGGCGTTTGCGGGGGAAACAATTCAAGACTGTAGGTACGAGGATCTGCATTCATCGCGACATCGGTTCTAATCTTTCTTTCCCAACGGCAGCAGCCAGGAAAGGATCGAGGAAAAAATGCTGTACAGCAGCGCACCGAATACTGCCGGCCAAAAACCGCCGACGTCGAAACCCGCCAGCATCGCCCCGGCCAGCCAGAAGGTCAGGCCGTTGATGACGAAAAGGAACAGACCGAGCGTCAGGACGGTGACCGGCAGCGTCAGGAGGATCAGCACGGGACGGAGCAGGGCGTTCACCAGACCCAGCACCAGCGCGGCAATCATCGCCGCGCTGAACGAGGTGACCTGGACCGACGGCAACAGGTAGGCCACGCCAAGCAGGGCGAGGGTATTGAGCAGCCAGTGCAGGATCAGGCGCATCCCAACTCCTTTCGATTACCCGGCTCAGTAGCGGTAATGTTCCGCTTTGTACGGCCCTTCCTTGGCCACGCCGATATAGGCCGCCTGCTGGTCGGTCAGCGCGGTAAGCTGCGCATTGAGCTTCTTGAGTTGCAGGCGGGCGACCTTTTCGTCGAGATGCTTCGGCAGGGTGTACACGCCGATCGGGTAATTGGCGGTGCGGGTGAACAACTCGATCTGGGCGATGGTCTGGTTGGCGAACGAGGAACTCATTACGTAGGACGGGTGGCCGGTGCCGCAACCCAGGTTGACCAGCCGGCCCTTGGCCAGCAGGATGATCCGTTTGCCGTCCGGGAAGATCACATGATCGACTTGTGGTTTGATCTCTTCCCAGGCGTAACCTTCGACCGACGCGACGTCGATTTCGTTATCGAAGTGACCGATGTTGCAGACGATTGCCTGGTCCTTCATTTTGCTCATGTGTTCGTGGGTGATCACATGGTAGTTGCCGGTGCAGGTGACAAAGATATCGGCCTTGTCGGCGGCGTAATCCATGGTCACCACCCGGAAACCTTCCATCGCGGCTTGCAGCGCGCAAATCGGATCGATTTCGGTCACCCAGACTTGCGCCGACAAGGCGCGCATCGCTTGTGCAGACCCCTTGCCGACGTCTCCGTAACCGGCGATCAGCGCCACCTTGCCGGCGATCATCACATCGGTGGCACGCTTGATGCCATCGACCAGCGATTCACGACAACCGTACAGGTTGTCGAATTTCGATTTGGTCACCGAATCATTGACGTTGATCGCCGGGAACTTCAATTCGCCGCGGGCGTGCATCTGGTAGAGGCGATGGACGCCGGTGGTCGTTTCCTCGGTCACGCCCTTGATCGCTGCCAGCCGGCGCGAATACCAACTACCGTCGCTGGCCAGTTTGGCCTTGATCGCGGCGTAAAGAATGGTTTCTTCTTCGGAGGTCGGATTGGCCAGCACTGACAGATCGTTCTCGGCCTTGGCGCCGAGATGCAGCAACAGAGTCGCGTCGCCGCCGTCGTCGAGGATCATGTTGCTGTAGCCGTTGTCCGGCCACTCGAAAATCCGGTGGGTGTATTCCCAGTAATCCTGCAACGATTCGCCCTTGACCGCGAAAACGGCGATGCCGGCGGCGGCGATGGCGGCGGCGGCATGATCTTGCGTCGAGAAGATGTTGCACGAGGCCCAGCGCACTTCGGCGCCCAGCGCGGTGAGCGTCTCGATCAGCACCGCGGTCTGGATGGTCATATGCAGCGAGCCGGTGATGCGCGCGCCCTGCAATGGCCTGGCGGCAGCGAATTCTTCGCGAATGGCCATCAAACCGGGCATTTCGGTTTCGGCGATGCGGATTTCTTTGCGGCCCCAGTCGGCGAGAGTGAGGTCGGCGACCACATGATCTGGGGTGGGGAAAGCAAGGTTTGTCACGCTGAAGCTCCTTAAACGACGTCCAGGAGGCAAGGCCCCGACAGGAGGCGATCTGAAGAGGACTTCAGTGGCCACCCATCCATGCCGCCACCCGGAAAAGGGTAGGTAGGATGAGCGCCGTTGGAAGAATCCGAGCCTGAAACCGTCGCACGACAGCCCTGCAGCGCTCCTCGGATTGATGGTCAATTATAACCTGCCTGTAGGGTGCCGAGCATGAAGGAAATCACGCTTTTCCCACCGGCGGCGCGGTGAGCGACGCCGATGTCGGGTCGTTCAATACGCCAGCGAGTCGTACGGCTGACTGGCGCCACGGATTTCGACGCTGATCTGGTTGGCGGCGCAGATGGCGATTTCGCCGGCGCGACTCAGCCAGCCTTGCCGGACGCAGTATTGGCGCGGTCCGGGGTCGGCGGCAACGCGCACCCGCCGCCGTTCGACGACCACGGTGGTTACGCCGATCGGTCCCGGGATGTCGAGCCGTCGGTCGTGCGACAGATTCATTTCGGAAAAAATCTCGCCGCCGCGAATGACGATTGCTTTGTCCGGAATTCCCGCCCGCAGCGCCAGCGGCCAGGAAACCGCGCAAAGCAGAGCGGCAAGCAAGACGATCAGCCAGTCGCCGGGCTTGAGTAGCCCGAGCCAGATCACCACGGGCCGTCGCCGGTAGTGGCCGACGCCGGCCGCAGTTCGCGGTGGCGGATCAATACCCGGCCGCAAGAGCTGAATTCGCGGCCTAGGACCTCGGCCAGGTAGACCGAGCGGTGCTGGCCGCCGGTGCAGCCAATGCCGACGGTGAGGTAATTGCGACTGTCCTGAACGTAACAGGGTAGCCAGGTGCTGACGAAGCGGGCGATATCCTGGCGCATGCGCACGACGTCCGGTTCGGCTTCGAGAAAGGCGATCACCGGCTCGTCGCGCCCGGTCAGCGGCCGCAGCAGCGGGTCGTAGTGTGGATTGGGCAGGCAGCGGACGTCGAAAACCAGATCGGCGTCAAGTGGAATGCCGTTCTTGAAGCCGAAAGATTCGAAAAGCAGCGTCAACCCCCGATTGGGGTCGTTCACCACCTCGGTGGCGACGAACTGGCGAACCCATTCGCGCAGCACGCTCGCCTTGACGCCGCTGGTGTCCATGTGGTGGCCAAGCGCCGCCAGCCCGGCCAGCCGTTCGCGTTCTTCGACGATCGCCTCGGTCAGCGTCAGCTTGTCGCTGGCCAGCGGATGACGGCGGCGGGTTTCGGAATAACGTTTGATCAACGTCGAATCCTGCGCGTCGAGAAACAGGAATTGCAATTCCAGATCGTTGGCACGCAAGGCATCGAGTTGCATCGGCAGCATCGCCACGCTGTCGCCGCCACGGATGTCGATCACCACGCCGACCTTGTCATAGCCCTGCAGGTCGAGTTGCCCGACCAGTGGCTGCAACAACTGCGACGGAAGATTGTCCACGCAGTAATAATTGGCGTCCTCGAGCACTTTGAGGGCGATCGATTTGCCGGAGCCGGACAGGCCACTGATCAGGACAAGATGCATGGCGTGGACAATAACGGAAGCAGTGCTCGCCGGGCAAGTCGCTGTGGAATAAACTGAGTATTCTCAATTCGCTCGCAGGCACCGACGATGCTGACCATTCCTTTCCTGGCCGAACTCGAAGCCATCCGACGCGACATTCACGCCCATCCCGAACTGGCTTTCAAGGAAGTGCGTACCGCGGCGATCGTCGCCGACCAGCTCAACCGCTACGGTTTGCTGGTCGACCGCGGCTTGGCGAGCACCGGCGTGGTCGGTCGGCTGCGTTGGGGGAATGGTGGGCGCGCCATCGGTCTGCGCGCCGACATGGACGCGCTGCCGCTGATCGAAAAGAACGATTGCCCGCATCGTTCGCAAAACGTCGGCGTGATGCATGCCTGTGGTCATGACGGGCACACGGCGATGCTGCTCGGCGCGGCCCGCTATCTGGCCGAACACCGTGATGCCTTGCCCCTGGACGGTACCGTCTATTTCATTTTCCAGCCAGCCGAGGAATCCGAGGGCGGCGCGGCGCGGATGATCGCCGAGGGGTTGTTCGAGCGCTTTCCGATGCAGACCGTTTTTGGCCTGCACAACTGGCCCGGGTTGGCGGTCGGGGAGATAGCGGCGATGCCGGGACCGGTGATGGCCGGCACCTGCTCTTTCGAAATCACGGTGTTTGGCCAGGGCTGCCATGCGGCGATGCCACACCAGGGAGTCGATACCCTGGTGGTCGCCAGTCAACTGGTGCTGGCGCTGCAGACGGTCGTTTCGCGCAACTTGCATCCTTGCGCGGCGGCGGTGGTCAGCGTGACGCAGATCCACGGTGGGGAAGCGTGGAACGTCATTCCGGACGACGCGGTGTTGCGCGGCACGCTGCGCAGTTTCGACGCCGAAACGCAAGCCACCGTCGAACGCGCCATCGAGCGCTTGTGCGCTGGGATGGCCAGTACCTTCGACGCGCGAATCGCCGTTCGCTTCGATCATCATTACCCACCGACGATCAACAGCGAGGCCGAAACCGAACTCTGTCGCCAGGTGGCGCGGGACGTTTTTGGCGCCGACCGTTTGCGCTGTGACGAAATGCCGTCGATGGGCGCCGAGGACTTCGCGTACTTTTTGCGGGAGAAACCCGGCTGCTACGTCTGGCTCGGCAACGGTCCGGGCATTGGTGGTTGCACCTTGCACAACCCGCACTACGATTTCAACGATCGATTGCTGCCGCTAGGCATCAGCTACTGGGTGCGACTGGTCGAAACGGCCCTGGCGGGCATGCCGGGGACGACGGCCGAACGTTAAGGCCGCGCGCCGGGCGGGCGTTTCCGGCGGCGGCCGACTCCGCGCGAGCTCGGCTCAGTTGGCCAGCAGCGCGCGTGCCGCGTCGACGATCCGCTCGACGGTCATTCCGAAATGGTCGTAAAGCACGCCGGCCGGGGCCGATTCGCCAAAGCGATCGATGCCGATCACCGCACCGTCGAGACCGACATATTTTCGCCACAGATCGGGATGCCCGGCTTCGATGGCGAGCGACGGCAACCCCGGTGGCAGCACCTGCTGACGATAGGCCGCCGGCTGCGCGTCGAAGCGTTGGGTACAGGGCATGGCAATGACCCGCGCGGCGATGCCCGCCGTGAGCAGCGCGGACTGTGCGGCGCAGGCCAGGGTCAGCTCGGAGCCGGTGGCGATCAGCGCGACGCGCGGCGTGCCACCGTCCGGTTCACGGAGGATGTAGCCGCCGCGCGCGATCTCGGCGACCTGCGCCGGCGTGCGCGACAGCGCTGGCAGATTCTGTCGCGAGAGCAGTAGGCACGACGGACCGTCGCTCCGGGTCAGCGCCGTCGTCCAGGCGACCGTCGTTTCGAGCGCATCCGCCGGCCGCCAGACATCGAGGCCGGGAATCAGTCGCAGCGACGCGGCGTGTTCGATCGGCTGGTGTGTCGGGCCGTCCTCGCCCAAACCGATGGAGTCGTGCGTAAACACCATCACCTGGCGAAGTTTCATCAACGCCGACAGACGAATCGCGTTGCGCGAGTAATCGGAGAAAACCAGGAACGTGCCGGTATAAGGGATGAAACCACCGTGCAAGGCGATGCCGTTGGCGAGCGCGGTCATGGCGAATTCACGCACGCCGTAATAGACGTAGTTGCCCGCGGTCTGTCGGTTGGCCGGGCGGGTGCCGCTCCAGTTGGTCAGATTCGAGCCGGTCAGGTCCGCCGAGCCGCCGAGGAGTTCGGGAAGTTGCGGCGCGAGCGCCTCGATGACGTTCTGCGAGGCTTTGCGGGTGGCCAACGCGGTGTTTTCAGCGGCGATGCGTTCGAGCAGGCTGGCGACCCGCGCCGACCAATCGGCGGGCAAAGCGCCTTGCATCCGCCGTTCGAACTCGGCGGCCAATTCGGGATAGTCGCTACGGTAGTTGGCGAAGGCCGCCTGCCAATGGTATTCGGCGGCCTCGCCGCGATCACTCGCATCCCAGCCGAAACGGACGTCGGCGGGAATTTCGAACGCCGCGTACGGCCAATCGAGCTGGCGGCGAGTTTCGGCGACTTCGGCGGCGCCCAGGGGCGCGCCGTGCGCTTCATGCGTGCCGCCCTTGTTCGGCGAGCCGAATCCGATCATCGTCTTGCAGCAGATTAGCGTCGGGCGACCGATCGACGTGCGGGCTAGACGGATCGCCGCCTCGATCGAATCGACGTCGTGACCGTCGCAGTGCGGTACCACCCGCCAGCCATAGGCTTCGAACCGTTTCGGGGTGTCGTCGGCGAACCACGGCTGGACCTGGCCGTCGATCGAAATGTCGTTGTCGTCGTAGAAGACGATCAGCTTGGACAGCGACAGCCGTCCGGCCAGCGAGCAGGCTTCGTGCGAAATCCCTTCCATCAGACAGCCGTCGCCGACGAAGGCATACGTGTAGTGGTCGACGATCTGGTGACCGCCGATATTGAACGTTTCCGCCAGCAGCCGTTCGGCCAGCGCCATCCCCACGGCATTGGCCAGACCTTGGCCGAGCGGTCCGGTGGTGGTTTCGACGCCTGGCGTGACGCCGTATTCCGGATGGCCGGGCGTTTTCGAGTGCAGTTGCCGGAAACGCTTGATTTCGTCGAGCGATAGATCGTAGCCGGAGAGGTGCAGCAAGGCGTAGAGCAACATCGAGCCGTGCCCGTTGGAGAGCACGAAGCGATCGCGATCGACCCACCCCGGATTGGTCGGATTATGTTTCAGATGGCGGCGCCACAGCACCTCGGCGATGTCGGCCATGCCCATCGGCATGCCGGGATGGCCGGAATTGGCGGCCTGCACGGCATCGATCGACAGCATCCGCAAGGCATTGGCGCAGCGGCGACGGAACTTCCGGGATTCGGTGGGCACGACATTCTCCTTGAGCAAAACAAGGCCAAAGGCCAGGGGTTACGGTACCTCAGCGGGCACGACGCTTTTTATCCATCAGCTGCAGGATCATCGGTGTGAAGATGATTTGCATCGCCAGGCCCATTTTGCCGCCCGGGCAGACGATGATATTCGGCCGCGACATGAATGAATCATGCAACATGCTCAGCAGATAGGGAAAGTCGATTCCTTTGGGGTGGGCGAAGCGAATGATCAGCATGCTTTCGTCGGCACTGGGAATATCCTGCGCGATGAACGGATTCGAGGTGTCGACCGTCGGAACGCGCTGAAAATTGACGTGCGTTCTGGAAAATTGCGGGCAAATATAGTTCACATAATCGGGCATCCGCCGCAGGATGGTATCCATCACCGCTTCGGTGGAATAGCCGCGATGCGCCTTGTCGCGGTGCAGCTTCTGAATCCATTCCAGGTTGATGATCGGCACCACGCCGATGCACAGGTCGACATGCCGGGCGATGTCGATGGTGTCGGTCTGCGCGGCGCCGTGCAATCCTTCGTAGAACAGCAGGTCGGTGTTCTCCGGCAGATCCCGCCACTCGGTGAATGTTCCTGGCGGGGCGCCGTAGTGTTCCGCTTCGGCTGCGTCATGGATGTAGTGACGGCTGCGGCCGCGGCCAGTTTCGCCATATTCACGAAACAGTTCGGCCAGTTCGGCGAGCAGATTCGCTTCCGGGCCGAAGTGGCTGAAATGAGGATCGCCGGCCAAGCTGCGGGCGGCCATGGTTTCGCGCATTTCCTGCCGATTGTAGCGGTGGAAACTGTCGCCTTCGATGATCGCCGCGTTCAGTTTCTCGCGACGGAAAATGTGCTGGAACGATTTGGTCACCGAGGTCGTGCCGGCGCCGGACGAACCGGTGATGGCGATGACCGGGTTTTTGAGCGACATATGGATAGCCCCTCTGGAGGATGTTTGGAATGGTCGGACGGCGCGCGGCAGGCGGATCAGTCGTCCCGGAACAGCGTGCGAGTCGAAAACAGTGGCGACCTGAAAGGCTGGTCTTCACCGTTGGCATGCTCGCGGTGGTAACGCTCGAGGCGTTCGACTTCGTGGCGCGAGCCGAGAATCACCGGGATTCGCTGGTGCAAGCTGGTCGGCTGAACGTCGAGAATGTGCGCGTCGCCGGTAGACGCCAAGCCGCCCGCCTGATCGACGATCATCGCCATCGGATTGGCCTCGTACATCAGCCGTAGACGACCCGGCTTGGCGGGGTCCTTGCTGTCGCGCGGGTACAGGAACACGCCGCCGCGCATCAGGATGCGATGCACTTCGGCGACCATCGACGCCACCCAGCGCATGTTGAAGTCCTGGCCGCGAATCCCTGTCCTGCCGGCCAGGCACTCGCTGACATAGCGCTTGACCGGCGGTTCCCAGAATCGCTCGTTGGAGGCGTTGATCGCGAACTCGCGGGTTTCGGGCGAAATCCTGAGATTCGGGTGGGTCAGCAGAAACTCGCCGATTTCCCGGTTGAGCGTAAAGCCGAACACGCCGTTGCCGACGGTCAGCACCAGCATCGTCGACGGGCCGTAGAGCGCATAGCCGGCCGCCACCTGGCGACTGCCGGGCTGCAGAAAATCGGCGCTGCTCGGCGGCCGGTCGTCCGCTCGCTCCGGACAGCGCAGGACCGAAAAAATGCTGCCGACCGATAGATTGACGTCGATGTTCGACGAACCGTCGAGCGGGTCGAAAACCAGCAGATATCTGCCCCGCGGATGTTCGGTCGGAATCGGGTAAATGTCGGCCATTTCCTCGGAAGCCATCGCCGCCAGGTGTCCGCCCCATTCACAATGATGGAGGAACGCCTGGTTGGCCAGCACGTCGAGTTTCTTTTGCACCTCGCCCTGAACATTGACCTGTCCCTCGTCGCCGAGCACTCCCGCCAGCGAACCGCGCGAAACCCCCTGGGCAATGGCCTTGCATGAACGTACGATATCGCTGATCAGCATCGACAGGTCGCCGATCAGCGCCGGGTTGCGTCGCTGTTCTTCGATCAGGAATTTATTGACGTTGGTGCGCCCACATAGCATCGCAACTCTCCGGGACAAGCGTATCAAAGCGGCCTGTTTGCGGCCGGAGTCGATTTTAGCCATTCGATCAAAAACGAACAGTTAAACATTTTGTCTTAATAGTTAAATAAAAACTAATCAATGAGAAATGCCACCATCCGGCAGTTGCAAATCTTTACCGTCGCGGCCTCTTCTCTCTCATTCGCTCGCGCCGCCGAGAAACTGCATCTGACGCATGCGGCGATTTCCCTGCAAATCAAGCAATTGGAGGAGGTCAGCGGCGCTTTGCTCTTCGAGCGGATCGGCAAGCGAGTTTTTCTCACCGCCGCCGGCGAGATCCTGTTGCTCCACGCCCGACAGATTCTGCAATCTCTGAAGGAAGCCGACGAAGCCTTGCTGGTGCTGAAAGGACTCAAGGGCGGACGGATCGCCGTCGCCGTCGCCAGCACCGCCGAGTATTTCGCTCCCGGCTTGTTGGCCGAATTCGGCAAGCGGCATGACGAGGTACGCATCCGGCTGCTGATCGACAACCGGGATACGGTGATCCGTCTGCTGGCCGGCAATGAGGTCGATCTGGCGATCATGGGCCGTCCCCCCGCCATACTCGATGCCTTCTCGGTGGCTTTCGCTCCGCACCCGCTGGTGCTGGTCGCCGCCGCCGATCACCCTCTGGCCGCCGCCGATACCCTGCCGGTCGAGGATTTGGCCGGCGAAACGCTGATCGTCCGCGAAGCGGGTTCGGGAACGCGGTCGGCGATGGAGGAATTTTTCCTGGAACGCTCGATCAAGCCGCGCATCGGCATGGAAATGGGCAGCAACGAAGCGATCAAGCAGGCGGTGGTCGCCGGACTGGGAATCAGCTTCATCTCACAGCATACCCTGGGTCTCGAATTGAGTGCCGGTCGGCTGGCGGTGCTCAAGGTCGAGGGAACCCCGGTGGTCCGCCATTGGCATCTCGTTCGGCACAAGAACAAACATCTGACGCCGGCCTTCGCCGCCTTCTGGGATTTCATCCTCGAATTCGCTCCCGGCTACCTCAAAAAGCTCGGTTGAGAGCCAGGCGGCGCGGTGGTCAGGCGAAACCGGTCTGCACGGGTTCGGGAATGACCGGTCGTGGCGATTCGTGCCGATGAATCGGAAAGACGATCCGCGCGGTGCACCCCGGCGGCGCATCGTCCGCCGCCCGGCGAGTATTGGGGCGCAGGCTGGCCGCCGCCTGGTGGACTTCGGCGATTTCACGAACGATCGCCAGTCCCAGGCCACTGCCTTCGCTGTCGTTGCCTTCGACCCGGTAGAAGCGGTCGAAAACTTTCTGCGCCTCGTCGTCGGCGATGCCACTGCCGTTGTCCTCGACCTCGAGCAACGCGAAATCGCCTTGCTCGACGATGCGCGCGGTCACCTGTCCGCCGCATGGCGTATACCGCAGGGCGTTGTCGAGCAGGTTGTTGATCAGTTCCTTCAACAGGAAACGGTTGCCCTTGATCAGTACCGTCCCGGCGGGTTCGTAACCAAGATCGATGCCTTTGTCCAAGGCTTGCGGCACCCAGTTTTCGACCACCTCGCGGAGCAACGCCTGCAGGTCGAGCGGCAGCAACAACTGTTCGGCGTGTCCGCTGGCTTCGGTGCGCGCCAGTGTCAGCAATTGATCAACCAGATGCGAGGCGCGATTGACGCCGAGCAGGATTTGTCTGAGCGCGTGCCGTAATTCGGCGGGATCGTTGTCACGCATCGCCAGCTGAGCCTGCGTCTTCAGGCCGGTCAGCGGGGTGCGCAACTGGTGCGCGGCGTCGGCGATGAAGCGTTGCTGCGCGGCGACGCTATGCTGCAATCGGCTGAGCATGGCGTTGAAGGCTTCGGTCAGCGGTCGCAGTTCTTCAGGAACGCGACGCAGCGCGATGGGCGACAAATCGGCTTCCCGACGGGCGACGATCCGGTCACGCAGGCGCGTCAGCGGCCGCAGCCCTTGCGACAGTCCGAACCAGACCAGGATCACCGCCAAGGGAATGATCACGAATTGTGGAAGAATTACGCTGGCGATGATCTTGTTGGCCAGTTGCGAGCGCTTCTCGGTCGTTTCGCCGACTTCGACCAGCAGCCAGCCGGTCGGCCGCCGGGTCGTGCCCAGCGGAACGTACAGCGAGGCGATGCGCAGCGTCTGACCGCGGAATTCGTCCTCACGAAAAGTCACCTGCTCGGGCGTGGCGGCAATCGCGCCGACCGTTTTCGGGAAATCTTTCGGCGGCGGCAATTCCGGGTCGCCGGCCAGGAGTCTGCCCTGCCCATCAAGCAGATGAAAATAGACAATGTCGGTTTCGTCTGAGCGCAGAAACGACTGCGCCACCGCCGGCGCGACCAGCCGCGCCTGGCCATCGCTGAAAACGATTTGACGCGCCAGGGTCCTGACCTGCTCCCGCAGCGCCTGATCGTACGGAAAACCGGCGACGCTGTTGGCGAAATAATGGGTGAAGGCGATGCTGATCGGCCACACGAAGAGCAGCGGGGCCAGCATCCAGTCGAGAATCTCGCCGAACAGCGAGCGCTGAATGTCAGGATTTGTTTTCTTCAGCAGGTTTTTCAAGGTAATAACCGAGCCCGCGCACGGTAATGATGTTGACGCCAGTCGATTCGAGTTTCTTGCGCAGTCGGTGGATATAGACCTCGATGGCGTTATGGCTCACTTCCTCGCCCCAGCCGCACAGGTGATCGACCAGTTGATCCTTGCTGACCAGCCGCTTGGCGCGCGAGAGCAGGATTTCGAGCAAACCCAGTTCGCGTGCCGACAATTCGAGCATCTCGCCGTTGACCAGCGCGCAGCGGTCGGTCTGATCGAAGGTCAGCGAGCCGCACTGGATGGTTCGCGAGGTGCCGGAGGAGCGACGGCTCAAAGCCCGTACGCGCGCCTCCAGTTCCGCCAGTTCGAAAGGTTTGGCCATGTAATCGTCGGCCCCAAGGTCAAGACCTTTGACTCGATCGTCGATGCCGTCGAGCGCGGTGAGAATCAGTACCGGCGTCGTCGTCTTGCGCGCCCGCAAGCGGCGCAGCACATCGAGTCCGGACAGTCGTGGCAGACCAAGGTCGAGAATCACGATGTCGTAAACATTGGTCATCAGCGCCGTATCGGCGTCGATGCCGTTATCGGCGCAGTCGATGGCATAGCCAGTCTGACGCAACGATCGGCTCAGGCCATCGGCGATGATCTTGTCGTCTTCGGCGAGAAGAATGCGCATCGAATTCGCTACGAAATTCTGCTTTGAATGGTTTACGTAAGCTCGTTGTAAGTCCTGCCCATTAAGCTCCGCACGCTGTTCTCCTTTTCATGGTCTTGGGAGTTCCGGTTTCGGCCCGAACTCGGGGGGCGTCCGAAAACTGCACCGGCGCTCCCCGCCATTTTTTCTGCCGCTCGGCACGCGTCAAACACCTGATGCGGCCCCACTTTTCTCGAACAGCCCAGTGTAACAAAATTCAGAAACAAAATCGGCGGCGCACGCGGCAAGTTATCGTCAGGCCGTCACCGCGCAGGATTGCGCCCCTACGGCAACGGACGGCAAATCGGTGGCTGGCGCGGTGGGCCTACGCGGCGGCTGATCGCCCTGCCGCCGACCGTGATTCCGACGCTTTGGCGACGAACACCGTCTTCCACTGACTTTCCGCCGCAGGCAGGACGTACAATGCCAGCGTCGCGTCAGGCTTGGCGCGAATCCGATGGATGACCCGGATGACGAATCGCGCCGACATTTCGGTACGAGCCCAGCCAAAGACCACTCTCAAAATCATGCTCAGTCGTCTGCCCGTTTTCCTGCTCTGGCTCCTGCATTTTCTGCCGTTGTCGATTCTGGCCCGGCTGGGCAACGGGCTGGGAATCGTGCTGTTTGCGGTCGCCCGTTCCCGTCGGCACATCGTCGAGGTCAATTTGCGCCTGTGCTTTCCCGAGCTCGACGAAGGCCCGCGTCGGCAATTGGCGGTCGAGCATTTCCAGGCGCTGGCGCGCAGCCTGCTGGAACGTTCGTTGCTGTGGTGGAGCCGTCCCGAACGCTTGCGCGCCTTGCTCAGCATGGAAGGCGAAGAGCACTTGCGGCAGATGGTGGCCACCGGGCGGCCGGTGTTGCTGCTGACGCCGCATTTCGTCGGCCTCGACGCCGGCGGAGCGGCGATCGCCATGCGCTTCAATTGCGCGAGCATCTACATCGCCCAGCCCAATCCGGTTTTTGATCGCTTGCTGCTACGTGGTCGGCAACGTTTCGGCGACCAGTTGCTGTTGTCGCACAAGGACAGTATCCGGGTCAGTGTCAAGGCGATGAAAGCCGGCCGGCCGCTCTATTATCTGCCGGACATGGATTTTCACTCGCGCGATTCGATTTTCGTGCCATTTTTCGGCGTTTCGACGGCGACGATCACCGGGCTGTCACGGTTGGCACGGCTGGCCGGTGCCGCCGTCCTGCCGTGCGTGACCCGGATTCTGCCCGGCGGCGCCGGTTATCGCGTCACCATCGGCGAACCCTGGCAAGACTATCCGACCGACGACGTGGTCGCCGATACCGCGCGGATGAATGCCTGGATCGAATCGGCGATCCGGACGATGCCGGCACAGTATTATTGGGTGCACCGTCGTTTCAAAACCCGGCCGCCTGGCGAAGACAAATTTTATTGAAGGTATTGAGCACGACGACCATGGGCGATCGCATTCACTCGCGGCCATGCCGAACCCGAGTCCCAATTTTTTTCACCGGCCTGGGAGGCGTCTGCCGTACGCCGGCAACGCAAAAAGGCAAACCATGAATCAACGCAAGGGACTGTTGCTCGCCGGCGGCTCCGGCAGCCGCCTTTACCCGGCGACGCGGGCCATCTCCAAGCAGATGTTGCCCATTTTCGACAAGCCGATGATCTATTACCCGCTGTCGACGCTGATGCTTGCCGGCATTCGGGAGATCCTGCTCATCTCCACGCCGCAGGATCTGTCGCGTTTCAGGCAGTTGCTCGGCGATGGCCGGCAGTGGGGAATCGAGCTTGCCTACGCCGAGCAGCCCAATCCGGACGGCCTGGCGCAGGCGCTGTTGATCGGCGAATCGTTTCTCGCCGGCCAGCCGAGCGCCTTGGTGCTTGGCGACAATCTGTTCTACGGACACGACCTGCACCGCTTGCTCGAGCGGGCCGCCGCTCGTCGGCAGGGGGCAACGATCTTCGTTTACCATGTCACCGATCCTCAGCGCTACGGCGTCGCTGAATTCGATGCCGCCGGCCGGGTGCTCAGCATCGAGGAAAAACCGCTGGCTCCGAAATCGAGCTATGCGATCACCGGTCTTTATTTCTACGACGGGCAGGCGTCGACCCTGGCCCGCGAATTGCGGCCTTCACCGCGCGGCGAACTGGAAATCACCGACCTGAACCGCTGTTATCTGCAACAACGCACGCTCGAAGTCGAAGTGCTCGGCCGCGGCTACGCCTGGCTCGATACCGGCACGCATGAATCGATGCTCGAGGCCTCACAGTTCGTCGCCACCATCGAACACCGGCAGGGTTTGAAAATCGCTTGCCCCGAGGAGCTCGCCTGGCGGCAGGGGTGGATCGACGACGAGGCGCTGGCGGCGCTGGCCGGTCCATTGCACAACAGCGGCTACGGCCGCTATCTGCGGCAACTGCTCGACCATCGCCGCCGATGAACATCACGCCCTTGTCGATTCCCGAGGTATTGCGGGTCGAGCCACGGTTGTTCAGCGATTCGCGCGGCCTGTTTTTCGAGAGCTTCAACCGCCGGGAATTTCAACGCGCCACCGGTCTGGCGCCGCGCTTCGTCCAGGAAAACCATTCCGTTTCAAAAAACAATGTCTTGCGCGGCCTGCACTATCAAATCCGCCAGGCGCAAGGCAAACTGGTACGAGTGGTCGCCGGCGCGGTATTCGATGTCGCCGTCGACATCCGTCGGGGATCGCCGACCTTCGCGGGCTGGATCGGCGAGCTGCTGAGCGCCGACAACCGCCGGCAACTGTGGATTCCGCCCGGCTTCGCGCACGGTTTTCTGGCGCTCAGCGTCAGCGCCGAGCTGGTCTACCTGACCACCGACTACTGGGCGCCTGAATACGAGCGCTGTCTGTACTGGGACGATCCGCAAGTGGCGATCGACTGGCCGCGGCGCGATGGGTTGATCCTCTCGGAGAAGGATCGCCAGGGCCTACGTCTGGCCGACGCCGAGCTGCCGAGATACCGTGCGCCGGTCAGACGGCCCATGCCAACCGACAAAGGCTGAAGCGCTGTCCGTCCGCCGGTCGGCGCCGATGATCCACTCGATCTGTCGCGGCCAGGGGAGTGACCTTGGCCGGGCGCCAGGCAGGGCTCGGCGAGCAGCCGGCCGCCTTCCCGCTGGCGATACGAGCAGGATTGCCCAACGAATTTTTCAGACGCCGATGACTTTGGTCATACGCCCATGGTGCCTATTTACAAGGCATCGGATAGCCGATAGGATCGCTCGGAATTTTGATCATTTGGCAATAATAAGAAAGCGATACGCATGCATCTGTCGGGGGATGTGCAGCGTGGGCTGCAGCGCGAGGAGGTCTTTTGGCTGCTCGGCAGCCTGAGCGGGCTATTCAGGATTCCTTTCGATGCCGCGCTGATCGCGCAGAACTTCCCGCCGCCCTACACTCTGGCCACCTTTCACGAAGCCGCCCGCGCTCTGGGCATCAAGACCGGCTCCTGTCCCATGCCCGGCAAGCAATGGCTCAAGCTGCCCCTGCCGGCCATCGCCTTCGAAAAGCCGATGCCGGAGAATGCCGAAAACGTGAACCGCGATCCGGCTTCAGGGTGCGCCCGTGATGCGTGCGCGCCGCCGGACGACCCCGCTCCTGGCGCATCATCTCCACCCCTCTCCGCCCTGCTGCTCGTCAAAATCTCCGCCGAACAAATCCTCTACTTTCGCCCCGGCCACCAGACACCGGAGGCTCTACCGGTCTGCCAAGCCGCTGAGCGGTTTCTGCCCGAACTCCTCCTCGTCGCCAAGGAAGCGGCGGTGGGCGCCCAGGATGACGAAGCGATCGCCGGCTTCGAGACCGACGACACGACCCTCGCCCGCCGTTTCGGTTTTTCCTGGTTCATCCCCGAGCTCCTCAAACACAAAACCCTCTGGCGCGACGTGCTGCTCGCCAGCCTCGCCATCCAGCTCGTCGGCCTGGTCCCGCCCTTATTCACCCAGGTGATCATCGACAAGGTCGTCGTTCATCAGACGCACAGCACCCTGATCGTCCTCGGTGTCGCGCTGGTGATCTTCCTGGTGTTCACTGCCGGGATGAGCTGGCTGCGCCAATACCTCGTCCTGCATACCGGCAACCGCATCGACGCCGTTCTGGGCAGCCAGGTGCTTCGTCATCTCCTGCGTCTGCCCCTGCCGTACTTCGAGCATCGCCCGACCGGCGTTCTCGTCGCCCGGCTGCACGGCGTCGAAACCATCCGCGAGTTCGTTTCCGGCGCCGCCGTCACCCTGCTGCTGGATTTCCCGTTTCTGCTCCTCTTCCTGGCGGTGATGTTCGCCTATAGCTGGCAGCTCTCCCTGATTGCCGTCGGCCTGCTGGGACTGATTGCCCTGATGAGTTTTTTCATCGCCCCCGTCTTCCGGGAAAAGCTCAACCGCCAGTTCATGCTCGGGGCGCGGAACCAGGCCTTCCTGACCGAATACATCGCCGGCATGGACACGGTGAAAGCCCTGCAAATGGAACCGGACATCGACAGGAAGTACGGCGACTTGTTGGCCCAATACCTCGCCTCCGGCTTCTCGACCAAACAGGTCGGCAATACCTATAACGTCATCGCCAACGCCATCGAACAGGTGATGACGCTCTCGATCCTCATCGTCGGTGCGCTGCTGGTGATGCAGAATCAAGGCTTTACGGTCGGCATGCTCGTCGCCTTCCAGATGTTCGCCGGACGGATGAGCCAACCGATGCTGCGCCTCGTCGGCCTCTGGCAGGAATTTCAGCAGGCCACGGTGGCCCTCAAACGCCTTGGCGATATCCTCGACATGCCCCAGGAGCCGCATGCGCTCACCCCGAGTCGGGAGAACCAGGGACAAGGACGGCTGACCATCAACAACCTCGCCTTCAGATATGGCGACCATCTCCCCTGGCTCTACCGCAACCTCGACCTGGCCTTCAAGCCTGGCCACTTGAGCGTGATCATGGGCCCCTCCGGCTGCGGCAAGAGCACGCTGGCCCGACTGATGCTCGGTTTTTATCAGCCGCAGGAAGGGGGAATCGCCCTCGATGGCCAGGACATCCGCCATCTGGCGGCCAACGAGCTCCGCACAACGTTCGGCGTCGTGCCCCAGGAAACGGTCCTATTCTCCGGCACGCTCTACGACAACCTGGTGATGGCGCATCCGCACGCCGCTTTCGACGACGTGATCCAGGCGTGCAAGGCGGCCGAGATTCACGAAGTGATCGAACGACTGCCTCAAGGGTATCAGACCAGGATTGGCGAGCGGGGGACCGGACTGTCGGGCGGACAGCGGCAACGGATCGCCATCGCCCGGGCCCTGCTGAAGCGACCGAAGATTCTCGTCTTCGACGAGGCGGTCTCCAACCTCGACCCGCAGACCGCCGAACAGTTCGCCAGGACGATCAACAATCTCAAGGGCCAGGTGACGATGATCTTCATCACTCACCAGATTCCGCGGGGGTTGCAAGTGGATGAGGTGTTCTCTTTCGGGCCGCAACGGCCGCACGCCGCCAAGGTTGTGGAATTGGGGGAGGAGGAAAAATGAACACACCCTTCGACAATGATCGGGAGAGGCGCATGACCCGCGAACAAGCGCTTCGCCGAGCAGCCGGCCGTCGTCGAGCACCGCCCGAACACCACGACCGGCTTCCCGCGAACGCGCCGCCAGACGGTTTGGCACGATCCCCCGCCGGGGATGGTGAAAGGTCGGGAACGGATGGACGTCGCGACGTAGCGCGAACAATCACCTGGCCAGCCGCAAACAACGCCATCGATAAGAGAAAGGCGGCATGAACACCCTGACCCCAAGCCAGCCGCTGCTGGCCTGCCTGCTGGGCGCGCTCATGACCACCGCCGCTTGCGCCGACAACCCGCAACGCGAAGCCACCAAACTCCGCCTGACGGAAGGCAAGGCGCTGTTCGAAGAGAAATGCAAGACGGTGGCCGGCGAGAAGATCTACAAGACGGTGCCGGAGGTGGAAGGGCTGCTGTTGATGAAGATCCGGCCGCTAAGCGGTGAGCGCGAGCATTCGCATTTGATGTGGCCGGGTGCGGCGTTTGCGCGGGAGGCGACAGGGAATGAATACATCGATACCTTCCTTGGTTACGAAAACGAAAGCGGAAATGGACTGACTCGCGAACGGTATCCCATCACGCCGAATATGCGAGGAATCGTGGGCACGGCCCGGCAAGATCAGTACAGCCGCCCCGGCTACCACTGGGTCGAAGTTCTCGACGAAAAGGACGGTAAGCGATATCGCTATACGGGGTCACAGAAGGTCGTCGGGAAAAAGGACACGTCCGCCTACAACGTGCAACTGGCGCTGAAGAAAAACCCGAATTACGACCTCAATATT
>JAEUOJ010000012.1 GCA_016789495.1 Accumulibacter sp.
GTTCGGTCGGGCAGACGAAGGTGAAGTCGGCCGGGTAGAAAACGACCACCGACCACTTGCCTTTCAAGTCAGCGTCGGATACGGAAACAAAAGCACCGTTGTGGAAGGCGGTGGTTTTGAAAGGCTTGATTTCAGTGTTGATCAAAGACATGTCAGATCTCCTGTGAAGTCGTTGAATGAACGGAAGCAACGATGTGCATCCTAACGGAGCGGTCAGCATTGTTCCAATTGATTCTAATAATAAAACCAATAGTCCATGGCTATCGCCTCGGGGGGCAATCGTTGCACCGAGGCTGATTTTATAGTGATGAGCGGAGCAGATGCATTTTGCGTCAGTCGCGCGCTCCCTCCGGCGGCGAAATCGATGTGCCACGTGGTCTGCAGCGAGTCGGGCTGGCAACTGCCGCGTCGGTATGGCTAGACGCTGTCGGACGGCGGACTGACCAGGAAGCAGGGTACGGTTGATGGACGGGTGGATTGGTAACCGAGCTCCAAGGGGGCTGAACAAGGTTGGGCACGAGCGGACGCCGACGCGCGCCGTGTGAAGTGGCAAAGATCGGCGCGGTCGATTTCGCCGACCGGTCGTCATAGTGGCTTCGGTTCTCTTCAGGGGTGTAACGCAAAGTGAAGTCGTCGATAGCCGCCCAATGACGCTAACTTCCTTTATTCACGGCGAAAAACCCCAAACGAAGGTTGCAAATTTCCGGACGGCACGGCGTTTTGTTACAGCCCCGCCCAAGATCCTGTCGGCAAAACAATGGATTAATCGATTGGTTTTGATGGTTATTCGTCAATCGCTCAGAGCTTGTTCATGGCATGTTTCCTGCTTGCTGACACGGGTTGACAACCTTGATTCGGTAATACAGTGCCAGTTGCAACGGGCGGTTCGGTCGTCCAGAGCGATCCGGTATTACCCGGCTCATGGTTTTACCTCAAGCGCGCGCACCGTGAGGCGACGATGACTCGAGTCCGACTCTCTGTCCCGTTTTAATTTCATTTCTACTCGGAGCGGGTGACATGAATCGGCATTCACCAGGGCAGTCGTCGTTTCCGGGCGCGTGCTTGCCGTCGGCAATATTCGGATAACCGTCGCCAGGAGGGCGTGGTGGAGAAGAATCAACATCTGGCTGCCTTGTCGGCGCCGGCGAAACCGTCGATCCAAGAGGACCTCGACAGTTATCTCGATGCCATCGCCGAAGCAACGGCGATCTTTAGGGACGCTGTGGACAGCTATTTGCGTGGCGGTCCTGATGGTGTTTGCTGGCGACAAGCCAAACAGATCGACGACCATTTGCGGGCTGTCGACGATCTTCAGCAAAAAATCGAGACCGGCGCGCGTGCGCATTGGCTGATCGGTGCGCTGGTCTCGGACATGGCGGTGCCCTTGGCCGGGGTGAGCCGGTTACTGAAGGAAATGAAACGGCAGATTACCGGCTTCGCCATCGAATCCGGGTTTTCAACCCCGGGTCGCCGGGTGCCGCAAGATCTGCTGCCTGAAATGCAAACGCTGACCCACACGGTTTGTGCGACGGTCAACGCCCTGATTGCCAAATATCGTCCGGCCGCCGGCTGGTGGACCGGCGTTTCATCAAACGAACCGCCGCGCGTCGCCTGGTACGAAAATCAAGCGGACCGTTGCTCGACGGCTCTGCTCAAAAAAATCTTCGCCGACCGTCGCCTGGGTGTCGAGAACAAATTGCCGTTGGCGCAATTGGTCGAGGAAATCGATCGGGTCGCCGATCAGGCGCAAGGCATCGACCGTGAGATCAAACGCGGTAACGACCAACAGTCGATCGGTCAGTGGCGGCGATAGGTGATGCGACGGTGATCACCCTCACCGTTGTCAGGTCATCATATGCACTTGTTTTATCGTTGACTCATGAAGCGTTTGCCGGGTATTTCCGGCGGGATGACGAAATCGGCGCTTGGCCCGGACAAGCGGTTTTTTCTTCGAAGCGCATCTGACCCCTCCGGACAGCCGTCTTGAGGTCGGTCGGCTGGCCAGTCCAAAGAATCGGTTCACCTGCGGGACAGACAGAGACGGCGTACGGCCTGTCAATGATAAAGTCATGTGATGTATTGCTGTGGAATGGTTGACGATTGTGGTAGCATTATTTTCGGCCCGCTCATTTTTGACTCGAATCACGCGTTATTTTAAGCAGAATCAAGTGGTTGGATTCGGGCCTGAGCAGACCGTCTGGAGGAACTGCGGCGACGCATTTCGCTATTGACACACCTGGATGAGGGCTAAGCCTTTGGAAACGGATCTGAAATTCAAAAACGATAAGATCATGGGCGATTTCTGGGGCGGTCTGGCATCGATGCTGGTCGCCCTGCCGTCGGCGATCGCTTTCGGTGTGACCATCTATGCATCGATCGGCCCCACCTATGCCGGTCTGGGCGCCTTGGCCGGTATTCTCGGCGCGACGGCTCTTGGCTTGGTTTCTCCGGCTTTAGGAGGCACCAACCGCCTGATCACCGCGCCATGCGCGCCTGCAGCGGCGGTTCTTTCGGCATTCGCCATCGAACTGGTGCAGCAAGGGGTGGCGGCACCGACGATCGTGCTGATGTTGACTTCGCTAGGGCTGGTATCGGGTGTCGTCCAATTGCTGCTCGGTTTCATGGGCATCGGCAGCCTGATCAAATATATTCCTTTTCCGGTGGTCAGTGGTTACTTGACCGGCGTCGGATTGATCATCATCGGCAGCCAGATTCCCAAATTGCTCGGTGTCCCGAACGGTACCTCGTGGTGGCGTGCGCTGATTCATCCCGAAACGTGGGTCTGGCAAAGCATCACCATTGGCGCGGTAACCGCCGGAGTGATGGTGCTGGCGCCCTGGGTCACCCGGGTGGTCCCGGCGGCGATTTTCGGTCTGATCGCCGGCGTATTGACCTATTTCGGCCTGGCGACGACCGACGAGTCGCTGTTGGTGATCGAAGGCAACAAACTGATCATCGGCCCGCTGGGCGGCACGGCGTCGAGCATGCTCAATGCGATCACCGGCCGCTGGTCGGAAATCGGCGATCTTCGCCTGCGCGATATCGGCAACCTGCTGGGGACGGCGTTCACCCTGGCGGTGTTGCTGTCGATCGATACCTTGAAAACGGCGGTCGTTCTCGACGCCCTGACACGCAGCCGCCACGACTCGAACCGCGAACTGGTCGCGCAAGGACTGGGCAATGTGGCTTCGGCCTGTGCCGGCGGCATGCCGGGAGCCGGCCAGATGGGCGCGACGCTGGTCAATCTGGCGAGCGGCGGCCAGACGCGGGTCTCCGGTGTCATCGAAGGCGTGTTGGCGTTGGTGGCCTTCCTGGCGCTGGGATCGTTCATCGCCTGGATTCCGGTCGGCGCGTTGGCCGGGATCCTGATCGTCGTCGGTGTGCGGATGATCGACCGGCACAGCCTGCATCTGCTGGAATCGCCGTGGACCTTGCTCGACTTCATCGTCATTGCGGTGGTGGTCGGCGTCGCGGTCGGTTACAGCCTGATTGCCGCGTCGGGTGTCGGCGTCGCGCTGGCGATGCTGCTGTTCATCCGCGAACAGTTGAGCAGCACGGTGATTCGTCGCAAGATCGAGGGCGGCAACCGCTTCTCCAAGCGTGTCCGTTTGCAGGAGGACATGAAAGTTCTCGAGAAACATGGCGATCTGAGCTGCATTCTCGAATTGCAGGGTAGTCTGTTCTTTGGCACCAAGGATCAGTTGCACTCCGCTCTCGACCCGGAACTCAGCAAGCGAAAATATATCGTGCTCGACATGAGGCGAGTGCAATCGGTGGATGTCACCGCGGTGCATCTGCTGAGCCAGATCCGGGATTCGCTGATCGAACGCGACGCGATGCTGATTTTCACGGGCGTCTGGCAAACCTTGCCGAACGGGCGGAATCTCGCCGAGTTCTTCGATCAGATGGAGTTGACCCATATGACCGACCACGTCAAGGTTTTCCGTGACCTCGACGACGCGGTCGAATGGATCGAGGATCAGATTCTTGGTGAATCGATCAATCGGCAAGCCGATTTGCCGCCGTTGGAGTTCTATGAAATCGACTTGTTCAAGGATCACAAGGAAGAGACCCTCATTGATCTGCAAGCCAGTGTCGAGCGTCGTTCGGTGGCAAAGGACGAAAAAGTATACTCTTTCGGCGATCCGGGCAACGAACTGTACGTGATCCGCAAGGGCTTGGTCCGTGTCACCCTGCCGCCAAGTCGCGGCGAGCTGGTCGGTCACCACGTGTTGACTTACGGTCGTGGCGATTTCTTCGGTGGTATGGGATTCCTGTCGGAAATGACCCGCTTGAACGATGCGACAGCGTTGGAGGATACCGAGTTGTTCGTTCTTAATCGCGAACAATTTTCTCGGATTCGCGAAGAGCACAAACGGTTGGCTTGCGAATTGCTCGAGGCTGTGGCCAAAGTTCTGGCGATGCGCTTGCGCTACGCCGACAAGGAATTGATGGCGATGCAGGACGAGTCGTAAGCGGTGACTGTCGAAACGACGCGGCGCATTGCACCCCTTTCGTAATGAGGTGTATCGCAATTGCCTTTGCGAAACGCTATCCTCTATAAAGCTAGGCGTTTCGACAACCCGCAGTGTTCCTTCGGTGACGGCGCGAAACCGTCGTCGTCACTTTGTTGGTAACTATTTCGGGCTTTGATCATCCGCTCTCCGGAGAAATGGTGGGCGTCGTGAATTGAGAGGTGCCAAAATGTTTCAGCATATTCTTCTGCCGACCGATGGTAGCCAACTGTCGCGCGAGACAGCCGCCCAAGCGGTGGCTTTTGCCAAATCGAGCACCGCCAGGATCACGGCGTTGTACGCCAAGCCGAGCGGACGCATGGAAAATGACGGTGACTTGGTCGAGCCGGCGGTCCTCGAACGAATGATCATCGGTGGCGATACCAAAGCCAAGGAATACCTCGGCTTCATCAAAAAATTATGCAAGGACGCCGGTGTCGACTGCACTTTGGTCGCGGTGGTCAACGACACCCCCTGGGAGGCGATCCTCGATGTCGCCGAGGACCGGGGCTGCGATCTGATCTTCATGTCCAAACACGGCCGCAGTGGCTTGTCTTCATTGTTGCTCGGCAGCGAAACGTATCGGGTGCTTACGCACTCGAGCATTCCAGTGTTGGTTTACCGACCCTCCGAATTCGATGCCAAGCGACGTAAGGACAAGGCGCAAAAGCAAAAGAAAAGAGCTTGAAGTCATTGGCGTTCTCTCCGGCGGGATGATGAAAGGTCGTCATCTCAATCGACGTGACCGGGATGACCTCCTTTGGCATGAACGGCGTTGGCCGAGGCCATGCCGTGACGAGAATGCGGCTTGACGCCGGCGGGTAGGTCGAAGGCGTCGATGATTCCCGCTTTCTGGCACCACGCCGTGCACGAGTTGGCGCAACGTGATCAGGTCATGGCTGATTTGATTGAAAGCTTTGCCGGAGTCGCTTTGATTTCTCGGGGCGAGCCGTTCAGCACGCTGGTCCGTTCAATCGTTGGCCAGCAAATCTCGGTCAAGGCGGCCGACAGCGTCTGGCGGAAAATGCAGGCCACTTTTCCCGAACTCGTTCCCGAACGAATCATCGCTGCCGAGACCGCCGAACTGCGTGCGTGTGGCCTGTCCGCGCGCAAGGTCGAATATCTTGTCGATCTGGCGCGGCATTTTCGGGAAAAGCGGATCCATGTCGACCATTGGTCGGCGATGAGCGATGCCGAGATCATTGCCGAACTGACGGCGGTCCGCGGCATTGGCGTCTGGACGGCGGAAATGTTCCTGATATTCAATCAATTGCGACCCGATGTCTGGCCGGTGGACGATATTGGTCTGCAGAAGGCCGTTGCCCGGCACTACTGTCAAGGCGAGCGGCCGACGCGACAGCGATTGATCGGCTGTGGAGAACGTTGGCGACCGTGGCGCTCGGTGGCCACCTGGTATCTCTGGCGAAGTCTCGATCCGCTGCCGGTCGAGTATTGATGCCGGAAAGCACCCTCTGGACTGGCCAAGCGATTGACAATCCGTCGAGCCGCTGACGACAGGCGCTTGCCGACCGGTCATGAAACCGGTCAAAAAACAATTAAAACAAGTCGATTTTCAAAGACGGTCAACGTTTCAGCCGTTTTTCAGGGCGACTTTGCCTGCTTGCCACGGAGTCAGAGGATTTTTCCCGGATTCATCAATCCCCGCGGATCAAGCAAACTCTTGATCCCGCGCATGAGCTCGATTTCCAATGGGCTTTTGTAGCGCAGCAGCTCGTGGCGTTTCAATTGTCCAACCCCGTGTTCGGCGCTGAAGCTGCCACCGAGTTCGTCGATCAGGTCGTATACCATCTGGTTGACGATCTCTTGCGCCGTCTGGCAAATCTCCGGGTTGCCGGACGGGTACACGTTGTAGTGGAGATTGCCGTCCCCGACATGGCCGAAGGCAACGATCCGACAGTCGGGAAAACGCTCAATCAGCCTCTGGTCGGCCCGGTCGACAAAGTCGGCGATGCGCGAAATCGGCAGCGAAATATCGTGCTTGACGCTTGGGCCGGCGCTCTTTTCGGCGGGGCCGATGTTCTCGCGCAAAGCCCACAACCGTCGCGCCTGTTGCTGACTGTGCGCCAGGACCGCGTCGGCGACGAGGTCGGCGTCGAGCTCAGGCGCCAGGAAGTCGGTCAGTGCCTGACGTAACTCGCCACCACCGCCAGTCAACTCGATCAACAAGTGCCAGCGACTGTCGGTCAACTGTGGATGTGGACCGGGCAGGTGGTCGCGAACCAGTCGCAAGGCGATGTCGGAGACCAGTTCGCAAGCAGTCAACGAAGCGCCGAAGCGGTCCTGCAGTTTGCCGAGCAACTGCACCGCCGCCGTTGGCGAAGCGATCGCCAACCAGGCGGTCGCCGTATCGCCCGGTAACGGAAAGAGTTTCAGCACCGCGGCGGTGATCACACCCAACGTGCCTTCGGCGCCGATGAACAATTGTTTCAGGTCGTAACCGGTATTGTCCTTGCGTAAACCGCGCAGTCCATGCCAGACCTCGCCGCTAGCCAGGACCACTTCCAGGCCGAGCGTCAATTCGCGAGCGTTGCCGTAACGTAACACCTGAACGCCGCCGGCGTTGGTCGATAGATTGCCACCGATCTGACAGCTTCCCTCGGAGGCCAGCGACAGCGGAAACAGGCGCCCGACTTGCGCGGCGGCGTCACGTACTTGTTGCAACAGACAACCGGCTTCGACGGTGATGGTGCCGTTGGCGGCATCGACCTCGCGAACACGGCGCAAGCGCGCCAAGCTGAGCAGTACCGCGTCACCGATGATCGATGGCGTTGCCGCGCCGCACAGGCCGGTGTTGCCGCCCTGTGGAACGATCGGTGCGTGATGCGCGGCGCAGGCCCTGACCACGGCCGCCACGGCGGCCGTATCGGCTGGGCTGACTACGCAACGTGCCTGACCGTGGTAGCGGTTACGCCAGTCGGAAAGCAGACCCTGCATCGCCTGATCATCGGTCAGCAGGTGATCACGACCGACGATGTCGCGCAGTTGTTCGAGCAAGTGTTTGGCGTTCATCATTTTTTCAGATCAAGAGAAGAAGTTCGCCGCGCGGCGAACACGTTGCCCACGCGCAGCGTGAGCCCTGATTGTACGAAGATCGTCGGATCGTGGGCGGTGTTTCGGCGAGACGTTTGCCGAGGATGATCTGCGATGTCGTCGGAGTGGTGGCACGCGTCCGATCCGCGCTCACCACCCGGTTGCGACAAACCATCACTATTTCATCAGTCATCTGCCGACGAGCGCCTGGCGTGGCTTCGAGGTTGTCGGTGGTATCATTCCGACGTGGGCAAGGGGTAGGGCGTGTGATCGACCTCTAGTCGTTGTCGGATCCGACCAGCGTGCGCGCTGCCAGGCGCGCCGGCTTCGGCTTCGGCGTCGCGCCGGGTTGGCCGGCCGTCATGCCAGCACCCGCCGAACGTCCCGCAAAATCATGAACTTTTGAATGGAGTGTCGACCTGATGTCCGATCAACCACAGAATTCCCACGCCACTGAACCCCTGCGCTCCCAGATCGAGCGGAAGATGATTTGTGTCGTCGCCGCCGAGCCGTCCCGGGCGACCAAAGCCGATGAATATCAGGCACTGGCGCAGGTGGCGCGCGAGAAATTGGCCGAGCGCTGGGTGCGAACTCAGAACGTCGATCGCGACAGCAAGGCGCGGCGGGTGTATTACCTGTCGATGGAATTCCTGATCGGACGGGCGATGAACAACGCCTTGTCGGCGCTCGATCTGTACGACGGAGCGAAGAAGGTTTTCGCCTCGCCCGGGCCGACTCTCGACGAGGTCATGGAATGCGAGCCCGATGCGGCGCTCGGTAACGGCGGTCTCGGTCGTCTGGCGGCGTGTTTCCTCGATTCGATGGCTACCCTCGGACTGCCGTCCTGGGGATACGGCATGCGTTACGAGTACGGCATGTTCGCGCAGTCGATCCTCAATGGCCACCAGGTCGAGAAACCGGAAGCTTGGTTGCAGGATCGTTCCCCCTGGGAATTCCCGCGCGCCAACCGGCACTACACCGTACGCTTCGGTGGCTATGCCGAACATCACGAACAGTGGGCCGAATGGCATGCCGCCGATTCGGTCGAAGCCAAGGCGTTCGATTACGTCATTCCCGGTCACGGCACCGACCGGGTCAGCACGCTGCGTTTATGGAAAGCCGCTGCCCCGTCGGAAATCGACCTCGGGGCCTTCAATACCGGCGATTATCAGCGCGCCGCCGAGTTCAAGAACCGTTTCGAAAACATTTCATGGGTGCTGTACCCGAATGACAGCACCTCGGCCGGCCGGGAATTGCGCCTGCGCCAGGAATATTTCTTCGTCTCGGCGTCGGTGCAGGACATTCTTTTCCGGCACCATGCCGAAAACGGCACCTTCGATAATCTTGCCGACAAGGTGGCGATTCACCTCAACGATACCCATCCGGCAATCGCCGTCGCCGAACTGATGCGTCTGCTGGTGGACGACTACGAGATGCCGTGGGAGCAGGCGTGGGCGCAGTGTCGGCAGATTTTTTCGTACACCAATCACACGCTGATGCCGGAAGCGCTGGAAACCTGGAAAGTGACGCTGATCCACCGCGTGCTGCCGCGACACATGCTGATCATCTACCGGATCAACCAGGAATTCCTCGACGAGGTGGCCCGGCTTTATCCGGGGGATATCGACCTGATCCGCCGGGTGTCGCTGATCGACGACGGTAACGGCCACGAGAAGGACAAACGGGTGCGCATGTCGCATCTATGCATCGTCGGCAGCCACCGCGTCAACGGGGTCTCGCAACT
>JAEUOJ010000068.1 GCA_016789495.1 Accumulibacter sp.
TCAGCGTCAGGATGCGTTTGCGCTGATAGTCGTGCAGCATGGTCCACGCAAACGGCGCGGCGGCCGCGGCGGCGGCGGCTAGGCCGACGATGATCTGCCACGGCAGACCGGCGAAAAAAATGACATAGAACCCGGCCGCGCCGACCAGAATGGCCGTACCGAGGTCGGGCTGCTTGGCAATCAGGGCGAACGGCACCAGCAACAGCAGACAGGCGACGACATAGTGTCGCCATTTGAGCATCGATTCGTGCTGATGAAAATACCACGCCAGCATCAATGGCACGGCGATTTTGAGCATTTCGGATGGCTGGATGCGCGTAAACCCCAGCGGCAACCAGCGTTTCGCACCGTTGACTTTGACGCCGACGACGAATACCAGCAGCAGCAGAATCACGCCCAAGACGTATAGCGGCAAACCGAAACGCATCAGTTTCTGTGGGGGCAACTGGGCGACAACCCACATCGCCACCAAACCGATCAACATATTCAGGCTTTGCGCCAACAGGCGGTTGTTGGCGTCGAAAGTCGCGCTATAAACCGTCGCCAGACCGGTAGCCATGATCATCAGGGTGACCAGCAGCAGCGGCCAGTCGAGACGCGCGACCAGAGCGCGCCAGACGCGCTGAACGAAGGGCTGGGACATCACTCAGTCTTCCTCGACATCGCTTTCCTCGGCAACGCTTTTCGGCCATTTGCCTAGCAAATAGTAATCGAACACCATCCGCGCGATCGGAGCGGCCGACTGCGCGCCAAAGCCGCCGTTTTCGACCAGCACGGCGAGAGCGATCGTCGGCCGGTCGGCGGGAGCGAAAGCGACGAACAGCGCATGATCACGCAACTCCTTTTTAAGCCGGGACGCCTTGTATTCGGCGCCTTTGAGGCTGAACACCTGCGCGGTACCGGTTTTGCCGCCCGAAACGTAACCGGCGCCGGCAAAGACCTTGGCAGCGGTACCGCTGATATTAACGCCGATCATCGCCCGCTTGATGATCTCGATGTTCTGCCGTTTCCAGGGCAGGATGCGCAACGGTTCCGGCTCGATCATCGTTTTTTCACCACTGCGGCTATCGGTAATGTAGCGGACCAGGTGCGGTCGAAACATCACCCCGTTGTTGGCGACGGCGGCCATCGCCTGCGCCAACTGGATCGGGGTATAGGCGTTGTAGCCTTGGCCGATGCCGATCGATATCGTCTCGCCGGCGAACCATTTCTGCTGCTCGGGCCGTTTGAAGCGGCGTCGTTTCCACTCCGGCGACGGCAACACGCCTTCAGACTCGCCTTCGATGTCGACGCCGGTCTTTTGACCGAAACCGATCTGCCCCATGAAATTGGCGATGTTGTCGATACCCATGTCGTTGGCCAGGATGTAGTAATAGGTATCGCACGAATGCACGATCGATTTGTACATATCGACACTGCCATGACCGCCTTTCTTGTCGTCGCGGAACTGATGGCCGCCAAAGTTGAAAAATCCCGGATCGCTGATGGCTTGCCCCGGCGTGCGCTTGCCGGTTTCAAGGGCCGCCAAGGCCATGAACGGCTTGAATGTCGAACCGGGCGGGTAGGCGCCGTTTATCGCCCGATTGAGCAAGGGTTTGTCAGGCGAATTGTGCAGTTCGTCCCAGTCCTCGCTGCGAATGCCGTCAATGAACAGATTCGGATCGAAGGTCGGGTTGGAGACCATTGCCAGGATTCCTCCGGTCGCCGGCTCGATGGCGACCAGCGCGCCGCGTCGATCGCCGAAAACCTTTTCGGCCATGTCCTGCAGCTTGGTATCCAAGGTCAACGTCAGATCGTTGCCTTGCACCGGCGGAGTGTGCGACAGACTTCGCACCGCCCGACCACTGGCGTCGATTTCCACCTGCTCGTAGCCCGTTTCGCCGTGCAGGATGAATTCGTATTTTTGTTCCAGTCCGGTCTTGCCGATGTGGTCTGTGCCTTTGTAGTTCGCTTCCTGCTCCTTCTCCTCGATCATCTCCAGGTCGTGCCTGTTGATGCGGCTGATATAACCCAGTGCATGCGAGGCGATTGAACCGAGCGGATACTGACGGAACAACCGTGGTTTGACCTCGACTCCCGGAAAGAGATAGCGGTTGGCGGTGAACCGCGCCACTTCTTCTTCGCTCAGACGGGTGCGGATCGGCAGGCTTTCGAAATTCCTGCTCTCCTCCAGCAACTTGCGGAAGCGCTTGCGGTCCTTGGGTTGAATGTCGATCACTTTGCTCAGCGCATCGAGCGTCGCCTCCAGATTGGCGACTTTGGCGGGGGTGATTTCCAGGGTGAACGCCGAGTAATTATTGGCCATCACCACCCCGTTGCGGTCGAAGATCGAGCCGCGGTTGGGCGTGATCGGCACCAGCGAGATGCGATTGTCTTCGGCACGCGTGCTGTAGTACTCGTGCTGGACGACCTGCAAATGAAAAAAGCGCGCCAGCAGCACGGCGAAAGCGGCGATCACCATCAGTGCGGCCAACGCGACACGGAAACGGAAGCGATGGATCTCGCGATCCAGGGCATTCATCGGCGAAACTCGCTCGAACACGGCAAGTCTTTCAATGGCGCTCACGCGGCCACAGGCGAAACCACCCGGTCGGCAAGCCCCTCAGCCAGGCACGATCAGATCGGTCGATTGGCATCGTGATCAACCGGTTGATGTTGTGGCAGCAGCAACAGAAAAGTGAGCAGCGGCCAGAGCATGGTCGCAAAAAAAGGTCCCAGGAAATAGGACAGGCCCGGGAAATCGCCACCGACCATCACCATTCGCAAACCATATTGGATGACCTGCACCAGCAGCAGCAGCGGAAAAATCTGCAACGCCTGCAATCTAAGAGGAAACCACAGAATGCGCCGCGACACGGACGATGCGCCGTAAGCGACCAGCACGTAGGCAAACGCGTGCTGCCCCAACAGACTGGCATCGGCGACGTCCATCGCCAGACCGAACAGAAAGGCACTGCCCATGCCGATGCGACGTGGTTCGCGGATGCTCCAGAAGACCAGCACCAAGGCCACCCAGTCGGGAAACGCCGGCAGGGCAGCGGTGGGCAGCAAATTGAGCAACATCGCCAGGAACATGGTCGCGAAAATGAACCACGGACGGACCGGTAACAGGATGCGTGAGGAGCGGTAGCTGGTTTGCATAGCGGTTTTTACTCCTTCATCGACCGTTTTTTCCTGGCCTGGCCCGACTTGCTTGTCGCTTTCCGCTCGTTGGCGGCGGTCTCTTTGGCCAGCGCGTCGGGTAAGGCCGCGATCGGACGCGGGGCGAGGACCATCACCTCGCCGAAATTCTCGACGGCGGCAATCGGCAGGCAGAAAATCCGTGCGAAGGCATGCGTCGCTTCACGATCGATACGCACCACCTTGGCTACCGGAAAACCGGCCATGTATATGCCGTCCAGGCCGGAGGTGACCAGCAGATCGCCGTTTTGGACATCGGCATTGGCTGGCAGAAAGCGCAATTCCAATTGGCCGTTGCCAAGACCGAAAATCACCGAACGTTGCCCGGTGCGGACGATTTGCACCGGTACCGATTGCTCTTTGTCGGTCAACAGCGTCACTTCCGCGACAAAGGGGAAAACCCGGGTAACCTGGCCGACAACGCCGGCATCGTCGATCACCGGTTGGCCGGCCTGGACGTGATCCTGCAAACCTTTGTCGATCACGACCCGCCGCGAATAGGGGTCGCGTGCCGTATAGAGAATCTGCGCCACTTGGCCGCTGGCCGGTTGCCGCTCCTTGAGCTCGAGCAACCTGCGTAGCCGCTGGTTTTCGATTTCGAGCTGTTGCGTGCGCAACAAGGTGGTGACGTTATCCAGGCGGGTTCGCTTCAACTGCGAATTTTCCTCCTGCAAGCGCGCCAAGCTGACAAAGTAGGTGCCGAATTGATCGACCCACTGACCCGGCAGATGGGCCATGTTCTGCACCGGGTGGGTAAATAGCGACAAGCCCTGGCGCAGCATTTCGAGCATCTGCAAACGGGCATCGGCAATCAACAAGGCGAGCGACAGCGCAACGTAAAACGTCAGCAAGGCCAAGGGGGCCGGCCCGCGTTTAAAAAACGGTGGCGGCTGATGGTCCATCATGCGGACGACTTGACTGACACGATGCGGCTAAAGCACCGCTAATCTCAGTCGGAGGCGAAAATGCTGGCCAGATTGTCCATTTTCTCGAGTGCCAGGCCGCAGCCCCGGGCAACGCAGGTCAACGGTTCCTCGGCGACGATCACCGGCAGGCCGGTTTCCTCCATCAGCAGACGGTCGAGATCGCGCAACAATGCGCCGCCACCGGTAAGGACCATGCCTTTGTCGGCGATGTCGGCTCCCAGTTCGGGCGGCGTTTTTTCGAGCGCCGACTTGACCGCCGAGACTACACTGTTCAGCGGTTCGGTCAGCGCTTCGAGGATCTCGTTCGAGGAAATGGTGAACTTGCGCGGGATGCCCTCGGCCTTGTTGATGCCGGAGACCTCCATTTCGCGCACTTCGGCACCGGGAAACGCCGAGCCGATGCGCTTCTTGATGTTCTCGGCGGTGTTTTCACCGATCAACATCCCGTAGTTGCGGCTGATGTAATTCATGATCGCTTCGTCGAGCTTGTCGCCACCGACGCGCACCGAACCGGCATAGACCATGCCACCGAGTGAAATGACGCCGACTTCGGTGGTGCCGCCGCCGATATCGACGACCATCGAGCCGGTCGGCTCGGCCACTGGCAGTCCAGCGCCGATCGCTGCCGCCATCGGTTCCTCGATCAGGAAAACCTGGCTGGCGCCGGCGCCGATCGCCGATTCGCGAATCGCCCGACGCTCGACCTGGGTCGACCCGGAGGGAACACAGATGATGATTCTTGGTGAAGGAGAAAGCAGGCGTGAATCGTGAACCTTTTTGATGAACTGTTTGAGCATCTGCTCGGTGACCGTGAAATCGGCGATCACGCCGTCTTTCATCGGTCGAATGACGGTAATCGCGCCGGGTGCTTTGCCAAGCATTTCCTTGGCTGCCTTCCCGACCGCCTGAATGATTTTTTTTGAACTCGGCCCGCCTTCGGTGCGGATGGCGACCACTGACGGCTCATCGAGAACGATCCCCTTCGAGCGCACGTAGATCAGCGTGTTGGCGGTACCGAGGTCGATCGCCAAATCGTTCGAGAAATAACTACGCAGGAAACTGAACATGCTTGCAAATCCATTGTGGCCCGTAAGGGCTTCGGTGGGAAAAACTTTTATGATACCTTATAAGGCTGTTACGTCTAACCCCTCCTGATCATTTTCCCGCCATGTCGCTCACCCTGGAACAAGTCCGGCGCGTTGCCCACCTGGCGCGCATCGAGATCAGCGACGTCGAAGCGAGCAGCACGCTCGGCCAGCTCAATGAAATTTTCACCTTGATCGAAAAGATGCAGGCCGTCGATACGCAAGGCATCGAGCCGATGGCTCACGCGCAGGAGATGGTTCAGCGGCTACGCGACGATCGGCCGGAGACCACCGACCCCGGCCAGCGCCGGGAGGCGTTCCAGGCCCTCGCCCCGGAAACCGGCGACGGCCTGTATCTGGTTCCCAAGGTCATCGAATGATTGCCAGCAACCTGCAACAACTCGCAGAAGCACTGATCCGCAAGACCATTTCGAGTGTCGAACTGACGCAACTCTACCTCGACCGGATTGCCCGTCACGACCATCAACTCAATGCGTACATCACGGTTGACGCCGCCGCCAGTCTGGCGCAGGCCCGATGGGCCGATCAACGTCTGGCCAAGGGCGAGGGCGGCCCGTTGACCGGCATCCCGATCGCGCACAAGGACATTTTCTGTGCCGCGGGGTGGCGAACCACCTGTGGTTCGCGAATGCTCGACAACTTTGTCAGCCCTTACGATGCGACGGTGATCCGTCGATTCGCCGAAGCCGGCGCCGTGTTGTTGGGTAAAACCAACATGGACGAATTCGCCATGGGCTCGTCGAACGAAACGTCGTTCTTCGGTCCGGTACGCAATCCATGGGATGTAAGCTGCGTGCCGGGCGGCTCGTCGGGCGGCTCGGCAGCGGCCGTGGCGGCGCGGCTAGCGCCGGCGGCAACCGGCACCGATACCGGCGGCTCGATTCGACAACCGGCGGCATTGTGCAATCTGACCGGCCTCAAGCCGACCTACGGCATCGTCTCGCGCTGGGGAATGATCGCCTTCGCTTCATCGCTCGATCAGGCAGGCATGCTGGCGCCGTCGGCCGCCGACTGCGCCCGACTGCTCAATGTCATGGCCGGCTTCGACGAGCGCGACTCGACCAGCCTCGATCGCCCGACTGAAGATTACTGCCGGGAAATCGACGCCCGGCAAGCTGACAAACCGCTGGCGGGGCTGAAAATCGGTTTGCCAAAGCAGTTTTTCGGCGCCGGGAGCGACCCGCAAGTGATGCGACTGATAGAGGCGGCGATCGTGGATTATCAGACGCTCGGCGCCGAGATCGTCGACACCAGCCTGCCGAATATGGATTTGTCGGTGGCCGCCTACTATGTCATCGCTCCCGCCGAAGCCAGTTCGAATCTGGCACGTTTCGATGGCGTGCGCTATGGCTATCGGACGCCGGTGTATCGCGACCTCAACGAAATGTATTCGCGCAGCCGGGCCGAGGGTTTCGGTGCCGAGGTCAAACGACGGCTGCTGATCGGCACCTATGTCCTTTCGCATGGCTACTACGATGCCTACTATCTGCAGGCGCAACGCATCCGCCGCCTGATCGCCAACGATTTTGCCGAGGCCTTCCGGCATTGCGACCTGCTGCTCGGACCGACCAGCCCAAGTACCGCCTTCAAGCTGGGCGCCAAAGCCGCCGACCCAGTGCAGATGTATCTTTCCGACATTTACACCATCGCCGTCAACCTGGCCGGCCTGCCCGGAGTGTCGATTCCTTGCGGATTTGCCGACGGTCTGCCGGTCGGCCTGCAACTGATCGGCAATTATTTCAGCGAAGCGCGCCTGCTGAATGCCGCCCACCGCTACCAGCAGTCAAATCCCTGGCATCTGCGGTTGCCCCCGGCTTTCGCTGAATGAACCGAATGAGAATACGACGATGAAAGAATGGGAAATCGTCATCGGCATCGAAACGCATGTCCAGTTGGCGACACGAGCGAAGATTTTCTCCGCCAGTCCGACCGCTTTTGGCGCCGGGCCGAACCTGCAGGCCAATGCCATCGATATCGCCCTGCCGGGAGTGTTGCCCGTACTGAACAAAACGGCCGTCGAATTCGCCATTCGTTTTGGCCTGGCCACGGGCAGCGACATCGCCCCATGCTCGATCTTTGCCCGCAAGAATTATTTTTACCCCGACCTACCCAAGGGCTACCAAATCAGTCAGTACGAATCGCCGGTGGTCGTCGGCGGTGAATTGGCGATCCAGGTCGGCAAGGAAACCCGGATCGTGCGCCTGACTCGGGCGCATCTCGAGGAAGACGCCGGCAAATCGTTGCACGAGGCCGCGGGTCATAGCCCGCGGGGCAAATCGGGAATCGACCTCAATCGCGCCGGCACGCCGCTGCTGGAAATCGTCAGCGAACCCGACATGCGTTCATCTGCCGAAGCGGTGGCTTACGCTCGTGCCTTGCACGCGCTGGTTCGCTGGATCGGCATCTGCGACGGCAACATGCAGGAAGGTTCGTTCCGCTGCGACGCCAACGTTTCGGTCCGCCCGCTCGGCCAACGCGACTTTGGTACACGGCGAGAAATCAAGAATCTCAATTCCTTCCGTTTCCTGCAGCAAGCCATCGATTATGAGGTGTGCTGGCAAATCGCCACCCTCGAAGACGGCGGGGAAATCGAACAGGCAACGGTGCTTTTCGATGCCGACAGTGGCGAGACGCGCGCCATGCGCTCCAAGGAAGACGCCCACGATTACCGGTATTTCCCCGATCCTGATCTATTGCCGCTGGTGATCGACCGCGCCTGGGTCGACCGGATTCGCGCCGAACTGCCTGAATTGCCTGCCGCCAAGCGACAGCGGCTGGTCAGTGATTACGGATTGTCCGACTACGATGCCGTGGTGTTGACTTCCTCGCAGGAAATGGCGGCTTATTTCGAAAGCGCCGTCGCCGTGGCCGGCAAGTCGAACGCCAAGATCTGCGCCAACTGGCTGATGGGCGAGCTGTCGGCCCGCCTCAACCGGGAAGGCCGGGAAATCGACGCGACGCCGTTGTCCGCCAGCCAGCTCGGCGGTCTGGTGGCCCGCATCGCCGACGGGACGATCTCGACGCCGGTGGCTCGTCAGGTGTTCGACGCGCTGTGCGAGGATTCCGGCGTGTCGGCCGACGAGATCATCAGTCGTCGTGGCTTGCGGCAAATCAGCGACAGCGACGCGCTGGAGGAAATCATCGATGCGGTGCTGACGGCCAATCGCACGATGGTCGATGAATTCAGGGCCGGCAAGGAGAAAGCCTTCAACGCGCTGGTCGGCCAAGCGATGAAAGCCAGCAAGGGTCGCGCCAACCCGCATCAGGTCAATGAACTGCTACGCCGAAAACTGAGCTGAAACGAACCGCCAGCCGCGGCGGCGGGCTCAGGGCCGGCTGGCTGGCGGACGCTTCGATAGCTCGACGAAGCGGCGCAAATCGTCATCGTACTTCTGACGAATGTTCTCCTGATCCTTCTTCTTGGCTTCGATCACCAACTCCTGGGCCTGGATCTCGTAATCGGCGTCGCGCAATCCTTTGACGATATCGGCTGGCAGTTTGCGGTGCGGATAAAACTCGGCCTCGTCCTCGAATTTCTTTCTTCGGTTACGAATTTCGGCGATCCGTTCGTTGGCTGCCTTGATCGCCGCGGTCAAATCCCGCTCGGCGCGGTTGCGCATCGCCTCGATGTCCTTTTCGCTGCCATAGGTATTGAGCAGGGCTTGATCTTTACGGCGCTGTTCGTTGATCAGCCGTTCCTCCTCCTTTTTCCGTCGCTCCTCGGCCGCTCGTTGGGCACGTTGCTCGGCAGTCAACGGTGGCGCGATCACCCGCGCCGTCCTGCCGGAATCGCCCAGCTCACGATAGCCGCGGCCATAACATACCGCGGGCAGAGTGTCACCGCAGACCTGCTTACCCGTATCGTCCTGGCAACATAGAATGCGTGGGGCCGCAAAGCCAGTGCCCACGTCCCACGCTAGCAATAACAGCACCAAGCTATGAGTTAACTTGCCGCGCAACGCCATATTCCTGTCGATAGCGGGCAACAGCCGCTTCATTTTGTTTGAATTCCGGACGTTGCCGGAGAAAAGTCATCAGATCGTCAAGATCGGCGACGGCCAATACCGGCAAACCGTAATCGCGGGCCACCTCCTGCACGGCCGATAAATCGCCGCTGCCCCGTTCCTGTCGATCCAGGGCGATGACTACGCCGCAAGGAGTCGCCGCAGACGAACGGATCAAGGTCACCGACTCGCGTACCGATGTCCCGGCGCTGATCACGTCATCGACGATCAGCACTTGTCCCTGCAAAGGCGCGCCGATCAATATGCCGCCTTCGCCGTGATCCTTGGCTTCCTTGCGGTTGAACGAGAAAGGGCGATTATGGCCGGCGCGAGCCAAAGCGACGGCGACGGCAGCCACCAGTGGAATACCCTTGTACGCCGGCCCAAACAATTGATCGAAGACAATCCCGCTAGCAAGGATCGCTTTGGCATAGAATTCGGCGAGCGTGTTCAACGATGCGCCATCGTTGAATAAACCGGCATTAAAAAAATAAGGCGACAGCCGACCGGCCTTGGTTTTGAAGTCGCCAAAGCGCAATACCTGTTTCTCGACGGCGAAGCGGATGAAATCCTGTCGAAAATCCATAAAAAATCTTTTGTCCAAAGCCTCAACCAATACAGTTCGCTATGTTACGCATCATTTCTCTTAATCTCAACGGCATTCGTTCTGCGTGGCAAAAAGGTTTTTTCCCCTGGGCGATGGCACAGAATGCCGATATTCTGTGCCTACAGGAATTGAAGGCCCAGCCCTCGGACCTGAGCAGCGAAATGAAATATCCTCTTGGTTACCAAACGTATTACCATCACGGTCAGCGAAAAGGTTACAGTGGTGTCGGGATCTGGTGTCGTCACTCACCGCAACGGGTAACCCATTTGCTCGACTGTCCGGAATTCGACGACGAGGGGCGTTATTTGCGTGTCGATTTCGACCGGCTGACGGTAATTTCACTTTATCAACCTTCCGGTTCGAGTTCGCCGGAACGGCAGGCAAGCAAATTCAGATTTATCAATTATTTTTATGCGCATCTCGCCGAATTGGCAGCCAGCGGTCGCGATACGATCATTTGCGGCGACTGGAATATCGCGCATCAGGAAATCGACCTCAAGAACTGGCGCGGCAATCGCAAAAATTCCGGTTTTCTGCCCGAGGAACGAGCATGGATCAGTCGAGTACTTAACGAAGCGGGCTGGATCGACGCTTACCGGGAATTGCATCCGACCGCCACCGACGAAAGCTACACCTGGTGGTCGAATCGCGGCCAGGCCTGGGCCAAGAATGTCGGTTGGCGAATCGACTACCACTTGGTGACCGCCGGCCTGGCCGGCCGGGCAAAGCGGGCGTCGGTATACAAGGCAGAGCGTTTCAGTGATCACGCGCCGGTAACCATCGATTACGATTGGCCACCCAACTGATCGCAAAAAAGTCGGCGAGACCTGACGACCGGCCGCTTGCCGCGCCGACGAACACGTGTCGTCCCCTCCTCCCGGTGTCGTCGAACGCCGACGGCTCAACGGCGCCGCGTGCCGCCACCGAGTATCGAACCGAGCACGCCGCGAATCAATTCACGACCGACCTGCGAGCCGATCGCCCGCGCGGCGCTCTTGGCCGCCGACTGCAGCACCGAATCGCTGCGTCGGGCTTGCCCCCCCGATTCGCCGCCGAACAAATCACCGAGGCGATCGAGCCAGCCGCCACCTGACTCGCTGGCCTGGGTCGTGCGCTCGGTGCCGGTTTCGGCCTCTGTGGTGTGTGCATTTTTCAGTTTCTCGTACGCCGATTCACGGTCGATCGCCTGCTCGTAATGACCGTACAGCGACGACGAGCGAATCACT